>NZ_JBIUXU010000007.1:354183-469569 GCF_044744165.1 Streptomyces sp. NPDC087420 | reverse complement strand
CACGTGGACGAGTTCGCCGGGCCGCTCGCGTTCGTAGCGGCGGACGACGTGGCCGGTGGCCCGGTCGAGGTGGGTGAGGCGGGCCAGGCCGTAGCGGGTCAGGACCCGGTGGACGGTCGACGGGTTCAGCCGCAGCAGGCCCGCAATGCGGGCCGGGCCCCACCGGCGCAGCAGGCGGAGCTTGATGATCCGCCGCTCGGTGCGGGAGGGGGTCCGGCGCGGGCTGTGACGCGGGCGCGAGGAGCGGTCGCTCATGCCTGCCTCGCCGAACTGGCGGTAGCGGCCCGCCCACCGCTGCGCGGTGGTGGGTGAGACCTGGAAGCGTTCGGCCGCCCGCCGCAGCGGCCAGCCGTCGTCCACGACGCAGCGGGCCAGACGCAGCCGTCCGGTCTCGGTCAGAGGTGCATTACGGTGAGGCATGAGGGCCTTTCGGGCCGGTGTAGACGTCGCAATCCACACCAAACCCGGAAGGCCCTCACCCGTTCAAGATCCCACCGCAGTGATCACCATCACCGCACCCAACCTCCGTGGACAGAACACCTAGGGCTGTGTGAGCTGGCGCTTCAGGTCTGCTTCGTCGACTACGTACCAGGACTCGGCGAGTTTGCCGTCGGCGACCCGGTAGTGGGCGATCTCCGATGTGCGGAACGTCCGGCCTGTGGGCTGGATGCCGTTGTACGCCCCCTGGTGTGTCCCGGTGATGGTGTAGAGGGCGCAGATGAGGTTCCCCTCCACGACCACGTGCTCGACCTGCCAGGCCCGGTCGGGGAAGGCGGCGATCAGGTCGGCGATCTGGGTGCGGAAGGACGGGAGGTTCCGGCGCACTCCGTTGAGGAGGAATGACTCGGGGTAGACTCGCCTGCGCGCTCGAATTCGTGCTTTTTCCAGGCGGAGTTATACGCGAGGAAGAATTGTCGGAGTCCGGCGGCATCCGCCGCCGCGGTCGTCTTCGGATTCATGAGGCGCTCCTCTCGGGGGAGGAGGAGGGCCGCTATTTCTCCGCGGCCGCCGCAGGGAGTCCGCCGATCTGGATGATGACGGAGAGAAGGTTGCCGACACCCCAGTGCTCGACGATCCGGCCGTTCTCGACCCGCATGGCGTCGACCACCTCGAAGTGGACTTCGCGGCCGGTCGGGGCGACGCCGAAGAAGTCCCCGGTGTGGGTGCCGTGGTAGATCTTGTAGGTCGTGACCAGGTCGCCCTCGGCCGTCTGCCAGTGGATGACCGGGTTGAAGTCGGAGAAGGTGGAGCGCAGGGTGCGGTACAGCTCGCGCACTCCGTCCTTGTCCGAACCGAAGCCCTGCTGGGGGGTGTGGTCGATGAAGTCGTCGGCGTAGAGCTCTTCGTAGACATCGAAGTCGCCGCGTCCCTGCACTTCTTCGACGGCGCGCCGGACGACCTCGATGGCGGCCTTGCTCTCGTCAGTGCGTGTCATGGTCATTTCTCCTTGTGCGAGATGGCGTGATGGCTTGATGGTGTGCTGGGTCGGGGCGGGACGGCCTTGCCGAGGGTCAGGACGATCTTTCCCCGGGTGTGGCGTTCGCCGAGTTCGGTGTAGGCGGCGCGTACCTGGTCCAGCGGGTACACCGCGTGGACGGGGAAGGTGACATCGCCCTTCTCGGCCAGGTCCGCGAGGGATTCCCAGACCTCGGGTGTGTCCCCTTGGGCCTGGCCGGCGGAGTGGACGCCGTGGCGGGCGACGGCCGCGGCGTCGGCGATCGTGTTGATACGGGACGGGGGGAGGCCCAGTTCCAGGGCGGCTGTCACGTTGCCCCGGCCGAAGTGGTCGAGGTACGCCGTGACCGGGTGCGGTGCCGCGCGTTGGATGCGGCCGACGAGGCCCGGGCCGTACTCGACGGGGATGGCGCCGAGGGATTTCAGGAACGGGAAGCTGCCGCGGCTCGCGGTGGCCAGGACGGTGGCGCCCCGGAGCCGGGCGAGTTGGACGGCGACGGATCCCACCCCTCCGGCCCCCGCTGACACCACCACGGTGTCCTCGCCGGACAGAGCCAGTGCTTCGAGCCCGGCATGGGCGGTCGCCCCGACGCCCGGGATGACCGCCGCCTGTTCCCAGGCAAGCCCGTGAGGTTTGCGGGCAAGCCTCGCCGGCTGTGCCAGGACGAACTCGGCCTGCGCGGCGCGTGGCTGGAAGCCCATCACCTCGTTGCCCGGCTCGAACTCCGTCACGCCGGGGCCGACGGCGTGGACGACGCCCGCGTAGTCGTTGCCCTGCCCCTCGGGGAAGTGCGCGGGCCACCGGTCCGCGAAGGCGCCTTCACGGATGCCGATCTCTCCAGGGTTGACCGCGGCCACCTCCACGGCCACGAGTACTTCGCCCGGCCAGGGCTCCGGCTGCTCGACGTCAACGACCTCCAGCACCTGAGGGCCTCCGTAGCGGCTGAAGCGCACCGCCTTGGGCATCAAGATCACCTCTCCACGATTTCGGGTGCGGCGTCGGAAACACTGTCGGCGTACGTGTCGCTTACGGGCCGGATCCGGCCCGTAAGCCACGGACCGGACCGGCGGCCGCCGGGCGGCTCAGCGGGCCGCCCCGTCCCGCAGGGCGAGGGGTCTGCCGATTGCTCCGGCTCCGATGACTCCCATGGGCATGACCCGCTCCTGAGCTGAATGGGTACGGTGGAGTAGGCGGTGACCCGAGTGAGCTGTCCATCAACTGCCACGAGGGAATGCGCCGCACTTCCGAACCGTTCGGTTACAAAGTAGAGCGCGGACCGTCTCGGCTGTATTCCGAGGCAGTGAGCTTTTTGGGGGCGTTTTCCATGGCCAGGACGGGACGGCCCCGCTCCTTTGACACCGACGACGCGCTCGACGCGGCGATGCGCCTGTTCTGGGCCGCGGGATACGAGGGGGCCTCGCTCACCGAGCTGACCGAGGCGATGGGCATAAACCGGCGCAGCGTCTATGCCACCTACGGCAACAAGGAGACCCTCTTCCGCAAGGCGGTCGACCGGTACCTGGACGGCCCGGGAGCATTTGTGGCGAAGGCACTGGAACAGGCCACCGCCCGACAGGTCGCTTCAGCGGTGTTGCACGGCTGCGCCGACGCCTACACCACACCCGGCTTCCCCAGCGGCTGCCTGCTGGTCCAGTCCGCACTCGCCTGCGGCCCGGAGGGCGAGCCGGCCCGCCGCGACCTCGCCGCCCGCCGGGAAACCGGCATCGGCGTCCTGCGCAAGCGCTTCGAACGCGCCCAGGCCGACGGCGACCTCCCACTCGAAGCGGACCCCGACAGCCTGGCGCGCTACCTCACCGCGATCGGCCAGGGCATCTCGGTTCAAGCCACCGGCGGCGCCGGCCGGGAGGACCTGCACCGAGTGGCCGACCAAGCCCTCAGCACCTGGCCGAGCGCCTGAGCGCCTGAGCGCCTGAGCGCCCGAGCGCCCGAGTGCCTGACGACGCTGGCCCGGCCCAGCGCGGTGAGGCGGGCCGGTGGAAGGCAGGTCGGCCGGGGGTGGGGGTCAGGCCCGGGGCGAGGGCCACGTGGATGCCTGTGGGTCAGCCGGGGTGTCTGCTGAGGGTGTAGGCCATCCTGGCCAGTCGGGACCGCTTCGCCTTGGACGAATAGGCGTACAGGAAGGGCCACTGCGGTCCGTCGAACGCGCTCGGTGCCCAACCCATCTGCCGGGCCAGGCCCGAGCCCAGCTGGTACGCCCCGGCCGCCATCCCGGCGATGCCCAGGGCGTTCCCGGGCGCCAGTACGAAGTCCACCGCTCCCGCCGCCAGGGCGATGCTGCCGACAGCCGTCGCCAGAGGCCGCTCGCGCAGCTCGCCGAGCGGGTCGCTGAAACGTGCTGTGCCCACCGCGCGGCGCAGTTCGCGGATGATCAGACCGTCGAGTTCACGCCGGGGATGGTGCCGATAGCGCTCGCACACCTCGGCGATCCACCGGACCAGTTCCTGGCGGCCCTCGCCGCGGAGGAACGTGTCGAGATCGCGGGGGCCGGCCTGGACGTCGAGGAGGCGGAGGACATCGAGCAGTTGCACCGCCAGTTCCGCCGCCAGATCCGGGGGAGGCGCGGTGGGCGTCGGTGCCGGAGGGCCGCCGGCCGTCCCGGCCCGGGTGATCAGCCGGACGAAACGGCGGTCCGCCCGGCTGAGCAACAGCGGAGCCCTGGCGCCCGAGAGTTCGAACGCGGCGCCGTGGTTGTAGGCGTCGCGCAGGATCAGCTTGGCGACGTCGAACGGCGCGCCGTCGGTGTGCAGCCTGGCGGCTTCGCGTGTTCCTTGGGGGATACGGTGAGCGGCGCCCGCGCCCCGGTAGGCGCCGTACCAGTACGTGACCTGCCCCGGATCGAGCGCCAGGCGCTCCGCCGCAAGCTCCGCACCCCGTTCCGGTGGCGCCGCGAGCACTCTGCGCTCGCTTTCCGGCAGCGCTTCGTCGTTGCGCAGGATGGACAGCAGCGCCGCGTCGATCTCGTTGTCCCAGCGGGCGGCCTCCCACGGGTGCCGGTCGCGGTGCGCGGGGTCGGTCAGCCACGGTTCGCGGGCCTGGACACGGATGAACCCCTGCTCGACGTAACGGACGAAGGCTTGCGCCGGGATCTGGCTCGCGTGGCGGATCAGCACGCTGGACGGGGCCCACAGGTTGAGGGGCTGGCTGAGCGCGAGCAGGCTGTGGAGGCTCCGGTACCCCGGCTCGCCGTACTCGCTGAGGTGACAGAAGGTCGGGAAGACCGAGCCGGCCGTGCCGGGGAAAGCGGCCGCGCCGGTCATGCGGCCGGCGCGGGGCGTGGGATGGCGACGTGCCGCTCCGCTGTGCGCGTGTGGTCACCCGACGCCCGCCGCCGGAGGCGCTCCGCGGCCCTGCTGCGCATGTATCCCCCTTGTAGCCGGGCCGTGTTGGTGTCTGCCCGGACTTGAGAGTACGCACGCGGCGGGGCGTACGGGCAGGGTTTCGCCCGGTTGAGGCGCTTCGACGGAGCGCCCGCCTTCGTACGGTGCCGTCCTCGGCGGAGGAGCGGATTCGCTCGGTCTCAGGAGAGGGGCCAACTGCGCAGGGTGGCGTCGGCCAAGTCCTGGAGTTCGTCGCGGTCGACGCCGCTCGCGGCTTGTACGGCGAGGCCGTAGGCGAAGGTGGTGAGGTGGCGGGCCAGGAGGGCCGGATCGGTTCGCGGAGGCAGGTCGCCCTCGTCCACGGTGCGCTGGAAACGGTCGCGGACGCTGGAGTAGCCGTTGTTGCGCCAGGTGACCAGGAGGTCACGGACCTCCTGCCCGGAGTCGCTGGTGGTCAGGGCGCCCTGGACGCCCAGGCACCCGTGGGGATGGGCCGGGCGGGTGGTGGTCCGAATGGTGCCGGCCAGGATCGCGGTGGCGACGCCGAGGGCCGTCGGCTCCTCCAAGGCCCGGGCCAGGTACGGGCTCGGGCCTTCGGTGTAGCGCTCCAGGACCTTGCGGAACAGCTTTTCCTTGTTGCCGAAGGCCGCGTACATGCTGGTGGTGGAAATGCCCATCGCGTTTGTCAGGCCGGCCGTGCCGGCCCCCTCGTAGCCGTACTTCCAGAAGAACAGCATGGCGCGGTCGAGGTGCTCAACGCCCACACGTTCGACGGTATGGACGAGTTCATCGGCGACCGGACCACGCTGAACGGTGAGCCGGCCACCCGGGACGACCTCATCGCCGTTCAGAGGCACGACGTGGACGCGGTCCCGGACCTCCACTGGGAACTCAAGGAACTGCTCTTCGACGGTGACCGCCTGGCCGCGCGTCTGGTCAACACGGGAACCCCGGTGAAGGAATGGCTCGGCGTGGCTCCCACCGGCGCCTCGTTCGAGATCGTCGAGTACGCCATCCATCAGATCCGCGACGGACGGTTCGCGCACATGACCGCCCTGCACGACGCCGGTGCGAACAAGGGCATCGGCTTCGAGACAGCCAGACAGTTTCTGGCGTTGGGCCACGTCGTCTACATCGGCGCTCGGG
The DNA here is from genome assembly GCF_044744165.1 of Streptomyces sp. NPDC087420. Classification (NCBI taxonomy): domain Bacteria; kingdom Bacillati; phylum Actinomycetota; class Actinomycetes; order Kitasatosporales; family Streptomycetaceae; genus Streptomyces; species Streptomyces sp. NPDC087420. The sequence continues at coordinate 463,629 of NZ_JBIUXU010000007.1, read as the reverse complement.
ACGTCGAACGGGGTGAGAAGGCCGCGGCGGCGCTCGGCGCGCGATCTCTGCAACTCGACGTCACCGACGACGCGTCGGTGAACCACGCGCCGGCGGCGATCGACGCGGCCGAGGGGCGGCTCGACGTCCTGGTGAACAACGCGGGCATCCTCGGGCACGGAGTGGTCGACGGTCCCACGGCACTCCGGGCCTTCGACACCAACGCGGTGGGAATCGTGCGGGTCACGGAGGCGGCGCTTCCCCTCCTGCGCAAGTCCTCGAACCCGACCGTGGTCACTTTCCAGCAGTGCCGGGTCCTTCTGGGCGGTGACCCGTCCGGACCGGCCGGAGTTCAACCTGCCGCTGGCGCTCTACTCCGCGTCCAAGTCCGCGGCCACCATGCTCACGGTCCAGTACGCCAAGTCCCAGCCGGGCATCCGGTTCAACGCGGTCGAGCCCGGCACCACGGCGACCGACCTGACCGCGGCGTTCGGAATCGGAGAGACGCCGGAGGAGAGCGCCAGGGTCGTCGTGCGTTTCGCGACTCTCGACGCGGACGGTCCGACCGGGACCTTCCAGGACGAGAACGGCGAAGTGCCCTGGTAGCCGTGTGGGCTCGTTCCTCCCGGTACGGGCCCCGCACCGGACCCTGCGACCGGTACGGCCGGGCGGCTCCGACCGTCCTCCGAGCGGCGGCGCCCCCGTGCGGCGCCGAACGGGTGGATTCGCCGGAACACATTCGGATGCGGGGCGCTCGTGAGGGGTGCCGGTGGTGGTGTGGGGCCCTCCGAGCCCTGACTGGAAGAGGTGCCACGGTATGCGACGTACTTCCCGCCGCCGGCTGCTCGCCGCGACGTTGTTCGTGGCGTCCGTTCTGATTCCGTTGACGGCGGCTCCCGCCGCGACCGTCCACGCCGTGAGCGCCGACCGGCACGAGGGGGACCTGTACGAGAGGGAGCGGCACGAGAAGGAGCGGCACGAGGGGGAGCGGCACCCGGCCGGTGGTCTCGGGCCCGAGCTGACCGCCCGGCTCGACAAGGCGATCGAGGACACCCGTCGGCAGGCGGGCATTCCCGGGGTTGTTGTCGGCCTGTGGATGCCGGGCAGGGGCAGCTACGTCCGCGCGACCGGCGTCGCCGACACCGTCACCCACGAGCCGATGACCGTCGACCCCTTCGTACGGATCGGCAGCGAGACCAAGACCTTCACCGTCACCGCGCTGCTCCAGCTCGTGGACGACCACCGGATCCGACTGGACGACCCGATCTCCCGCTACGTCCACGGGGTGCCGGACGGTGACCGGATCACGCTCCGCCAGCTCGCCGAGATGCGCAGCGGCCTCTTCCCGTACACCTCCGACGCGGACTTCACCCATGAGCTGCTGAGCGACCCGGAGCGTTTCTTCACCCCGCGTGAGGTGCTCGCGTACGGCTTCCGGCACGCGAACACCTTCGCTCCGGGGGCGCAGTTCGAGTACTCGAACACCAACCTGGTCCTGCTCGGCCTGGTGATCGAGAAGGTGACCGGTCACCGGCTCGCGGACGTCATCGACCGGGAGGTGCTCCGCCCGGCGGGTCTGCGCTCCACGCTGTTCCCGCGCGGAGCCGAGTTCCCCGAACCGCACCCGCACGGCTACACCGACCAGACGCTGAGCGGAGCGGTCGCCGACGCCACGGACTGGAATCCCAGTTGGGCCTGGGCCGCCGGGGCGATGATCTCGAACCTGCACGACCTGCGCCGCTGGGCGGACGTCGTCGCCACCGGGAAACTGCTCAGCCCGCAGACCCAGGCGCAACGCCTCAAGACGCTGCCGACCGGTTTCCCCGGTACCACGTACGGCCTCGGCATCTTCGAGACCAACGGATGGATCGGGCACAACGGCTCCATCCCGGGGTACGAGACGGTGACGGTCTATCTGCCCTCGGAGAAGGCCACCCTGGTGATCATGATCAACACAGACTCGACCGTTGACGGCCAGGAGCCGTCCACCCTCCTCGCCCGCGCGGTCACGGCGGTCGCCACCCCCGACCACGTCTACGACGGCGCCGTCGTGACCCCCTAGGGCGTGTGGAGCCGTTCGACGGGTCGGGCAGGCCGCTAGCTGCGGCTGACTTTCCGGCGGGAACGCCCCTGAGCTGCGGCTTCGGGGCGTTCCTGCGGCTTGTTCACGCCGATGGGCGGTACTTCGCGCGCGCGGGAGCTTGACTTCAAGCGCTTCAAGTGGCGGAGGCTTCCCTCATGGCGGCAGTGACCGGAGAGCGGACAGTGGGTCTGACCATTCAGGAGATGGCGCGGCGGTCGGGTTTCAGTGAACCCACGTTGCGCTACTACGAGAAGATCGGCCTGCTGGGAACGGTCGGCCGGGACGAGTCCAGTGGACATCGCCGGTACGCGCCGGCCACCGCGGCCCGCGTCGACGCACTGTCGTGCCTGCGTTCGGCGGGGATGACGGTCAGCGGGATGCGCCGCTACCTGGACCTGCTCGCCCAGGGGTCCTCCGCGGCGGCCGACCAGCGGGAGCTGTTCGCCGCGCAGGCGCGGAAGCTGGCCGCCGACATCGAACAACTCCAACTGCGCCTGACGTATCTGCGACGGAAAGCGGATATGTGGGACGCCCGCGTCCGCGGGGACGCCGCGGCCGAGAACCAGGCGGTCGAAGACGTCATACGCGTCGTGGAAAAATTCTCACACTGAGGGGCTCCACAGCATGGACACTGTATTGGTCACCGGCGGTACCGGCTTCCTCGGCGGTCACTCCGTCGCCCGGCTGCTGCGCGAGGGGTACCGGACCCGGGTGACGGTCCGGGAGTCCGGACAGCGGGCCGGGGTGCTGGCCGCGTTGCGGCGGGCCGCGGTTGATCCGGCGGACCGGCTGGAGTTCGCCGTCGCCGACCTCAGTGCCGACGCCGGCTGGGAACAGGCCATGGACGGTGTCGGGCACGTGCTGCATCACGCCTCGCCCTTCCCGTCGACCCCGCCCGAGACGGAGGACGAACTCATCCGGCCCGCCCGTGACGGCGCGCTGCGGGTCATCTCGGCGGCCCGCAAGGCCGGGGTCCCGCGGGTCGTGATGACCTCCTCCTACGCCGCGGTCGGCTACACGCTCAAGCCCGGCAACCACTACACCGAGGCGGACTGGACCGACCCGGACACCGAGGGTCTGCCCGCCTACCACAAGTCGAAAGTCCTGGCCGAGCGCGCGGCCTGGGCCGATGTCCGTCACCACGGCGGGATCGAGTTGGTGGTCGTCAACCCCACCGGGATATTCGGCCCCCAGCTGGGCGACCGGCCCTCCGGCTCGGTCGGCCTGGTGCGGGGCATGCTGACCGGGCGGATGCCGGTGGTGCCGGTCATGTACTTCGGAGTTGTCGACGTACGCGACGTCGTGGACCTGCACCTGCGGGCCATGCTGCACCCCAGGGCGGCGGGTGAGCGCTTCATCGCCGTCAGCGGAGCGTCGATCAGCTTCTTCGGCATGGCCCGGATCCTGCGGGAGCACTTCCCCGCCGCGGCCGACCTGCTGCCCTCCGCCGAACTGACCATCGAGCAGGTACGCGAGGCCGCGAAGACCCGGCCCGCGCTGCGGGACGCCGCGACCCTGCGGGGCCGGATCCCCGTCATCAGCAATGACAAGGCCCGCTCGGTGCTGGGCTGGGAACCCCGGGAGGTCGCCGAGACGATCGTGGCGACCGCGGAGAGCCAGATACGGCGCGGCCTGACCCTCCAGGAGAACCCCGGCCCCCGGTCGTGACGGGGCCGGCGGCGTCCGGGCCGGGCCTTTCGGACCGTGCGGGTGGACGTCGCCGACCCCGCCTCGGGGCCTGTCTCTAGCGCGAGCACCTCAGCGCGTTCACGTTCACCGTGTCTGCCATCAGTTTCATCCCCGCGTCGTTCGGGTGCAGGTGGTCGCCCGCGTCGTATGCGGGGAGCATCTTCGTCGGCGCCGAGGGATTCCGTATCGCCGCGTCGAAGTCGACCACCGCGTCGAACGCGCCGCTGCGGATGAAGCGGTTCACCTCCTGGCGGACGGCCTCACCGTTCGCGTTCCACTCGGGCCAGCCCTCGTACGGCATGACGGTCGCGCCCACGACACACGCGCCCCTCGCCCGGGTCCGGTCGATGATCTGCCGGTACGCGGTGATCAACTGGGCGGCCGTCGGGGCCGGGTTGGCCTTGATGTCGTTGACGCCTTCGAGCAGGATCACCGTACGCAGACCCCGCTGCGACAGGACGTCCCGGTCCAGCCGCTTCAGCGCGCTCACGCCGGCACCGTCGGTCAGCACCTTGTTGCCGGAGATGCCTTCGTTGGCCACGCCCTTGAGGGTGGTGCCCGTGGTGGCCTGGAGCCGGGCCGACAGCAGGTCCGGCCAGCGGCGGTTCGTGTCCGGCGTGGAGTTCGAACCGTCCGTGATCGAGTCGCCCAGGGCGACCACCGCTCCGGTGCCCGCCGGTGCGTCGGCGACCACGGCGTCGAGGTAGTAGCGGAAGCCCGTGGTCTGCGTGTAGGCCGTCGCGGCCTCGGCCGCCGCGTGGTTGCCGGCGGGGGCGATGTACGAGGTCTGACGGCCCATCTGGTGACCGGTCGCGGTACCGGCCGCGCTCTGGACGTAGATGCTGACCGCGAGATCGGCCTGCGCCCGTACCGTACCGGGCAGCGGGTCGCTGTACACCGACCCTCCGGCCGGTACGGTGACGGCCGCCGCCCCGCCGAAGGTCAGGGCCCGGTTCGTGCCGGGCGCGACGGCCGCCCCGGACGCGCGTACCCCGACGTAGGCGCGGCCGAAGGTGACCGGCTGCTCGCCGAAGGCGTTGGAGAGGCGGATGCGCAGGGCGCTGCCGCCCGTGCTGGTGCGGATGACGAGGCGGTGCGTCCGCCCCGCCACCGCCGCGTCGAGCCGGTCGGCGCTCGCACCCCAGGTGACGACCTGGGTGGTCGCCGCGGCGGACGTGGCCCGGGAAACGGTCTGCGACCCGGTCGGCGATTCCGCCTGCGAGACGGCCGGGGTCGCGAGGGCGGCGGTGAGTGTCAGAGCGAGAAGGGTGCTCGCGCGGCGGGCGCGGCGCAGTGACTGCGGTCTGTTCATAGCGGGTGAGGTCCCTCTCATCGTGGCCATGAGCATGTCACCTCACTGCACGGGCGGAGTCTGCTCCCGGTTCAGGGCGGGCCGCCGCCGGTTCACGACGAGCCGCTCCGTGTGCTTCCGCTCCGCGCGGGCATCCGTCCGGAGTGACGAAGAAGAAGCGGAAACTCACCCTCGCGTACAAGCCGGTCGGCTTTGTCCTCGGCTGGGCCGGCGGCGCCCTGGCCGGACTCGCCTTTCAGCAGACCTGGAAGGTCCTGCGCCACGAGGACGACGCACCGGACGCCCTGGACCGCGATCGCGGCTGGGGCGAGGTCCTGCTGGCGGCCGCGGTCCAGGGCGCGATCTTCGCGGTCGTACGGAGTGCGGTCGACCGGTCGGGAGCCAAAGCGATCGAGCGGGCGACGGGTACCTGGCCGAGCGACGGCGGAGGCGGCAGGGACTGACCTGCGGCCCTCTCCGGCCGCGAGGTCGATGATGCCTGCGGATGGCCGATGATGCCTGTGGGTGGTCGATGACGCCTGTGGGTGGTCAATGTCGCTTGTGGGTGCCGATTAATTCGGTGTTCCGCGTGGCTCGGTGGCGCGATCATAGGGCCGGTTACCGACACGCCACCCCAGGGAATCGTTCACCATGCCTGTGCCCGCGCCGATGTCCGTGCCCGCCGACCCGTCCGTGCTTCATCCGATGCCCGACCAGCCGAGGGTGGTGCTGCTCAGGCCGCTGGTGACGTCCCCGCTGATCGAGGTCGGGGAGTACTCCTACTACGACGACCCGGACGACCCAACCGCCTTCGAGACGCGCAACGTGCTCTACCACTACGGTCCTGAACGGCTCGTCATCGGCAAGTTCTGCGCACTGGGCACCGGAGTCCGGTTCCTCATGAACGGCGCCAACCACCGCATGGACGGCCCGTCCACGTTCCCCTTCCCGACGATGGGCGGATCCTGGGCGGAGCATTTCGACCTCCTCACGGGGCTGCCGAACCGGGGCGACACGGTCGTCGGGAACGACGTCTGGTTCGGATACGGCACGACGGTGATGCCGGGGGTACGGATCGGGCACGGCGCGATCATCGCCTCCGGCGCGGTGGTGACAAAGGACGTGCCCGACTACGGAATCGTCGGCGGCAACCCGGCGGGCCTGGTGCGCATGCGGTACAGCGACGACACCATCGCCCGGCTGCTCGCGGTGGCCTGGTGGGACTGGCCCCCGGAGCACCTCACCGACCATGTGCGGACGATCATGTCGGGGAGCGTCGCCGACCTTGAAGAGGCCAGGCCGGGCGGCGCGTGGCGCGGGCAGGGCTGACGGTGGAGCCGACGTACGAAGGAGATTCCCGATGACCGATTCCGCCGGTCCGGCCGCCCCGACCGCCGGCAGCCTGCGCGTGAACGGCGCGACGCTGCACTACGAAGTCCGCGGCCACGGTCCGCTTCTGCTGCTGATCCCCGGAGGGACGGGCGGCGAGCCCGCCCGGGTCTTCGGCGCCAGCTCGGGCGGGATCGCCGCCCTGCACCTGCTGACGGCCCATCCCGAACGCGTGGAACGCGTCGTGGTGCACGAGCCTCCGGCGGTGATGGTCCTGCCGGACGCCGCCGAGCATCGCCGGGCTCCTCGCGCGTGTGGGGGAGACACTCCGTACAGAAGGGCTCATGCCCGCCATGGCCGTGTTCGCCGAGGGGCTGAAGAAGGACGGTGACACCGCCGGGCCGAAGCCCGAGGTCGAGCTACCGCCCCGGGCGGCGGCGAGGGCCGAACAGACGAGGGCAGGCCTGCCCGCGCGGCGAACTCGCCCACGGTCCGGCCGCGCTCCTGGCCGACCGTTTCGGCACGGACCTCGTGCACTTTCCCGGCGGTCACATCGGCCTGACCACGCACCCCGACCGGTTCGGCGCACTCCTCCGCAAGACACTCCGCGCCTGACGGCCGCGCGGAGCACGACGGCTCCGTACCGCGAGGGCCGTGGCTAGGACGCCTTGCTCAGGGCGGGGTCGGTGCGCCAGATGAAGGCCAGGTCCGACAGGGGTACGCCCAGAACCTCGCTGAGGCGGACGATCGTGCCGAACGCGGGGGTCGGCAGGCGGCCGGTCTCGATCTTGCGGAGGGTCTCCGGGGAGATCTCCGCCGCCAGGGCCACTTCGACGGGGCTGCGTCCGGCCCGGGCGGCGCGCAACGCCGCCCCGAGACGTCGGCCCGCCTCGATCTGTTCGGGGGCGAGCGGATAGCGAACCATGCGCTCATGCTAGGTGGGTGGGTGTTCGGCGGCAACCATCCTCCCTGGCTGGTATAAATATACCTGTCAGCGTGCCGGAGGGTGCCCCGGAGAAATCGAGGATTGCAGTGATCGAGCTCAAATCTCCCCAAGACATCGAGCGTATGCGCGTCACTGGACAGTTCCTCGGGCAGGTGCTGGCCGAGCTGGGTGACCTCGCCGCCGTCGGGGTCAACCTGCTGGACCTGGAGCACCACGCGCGCCGCCGGATCAAGGAGCGCGGCGCGGAGTCCTGCTACTGGGACTACGCGCCCTCGTTCGGCAAGGGCCCCTTCCGTAACGTGGTGTGCCTCTCGGTCAACGACGCCGTACTGCACGGGCTGCCGCACAGCTACAAGCTGCGCGACGGGGACCTGCTGACCATGGACATGGCGGTACGCGTCGACGGCTGGGCCGCGGACTCGGCCCACTCCGTCGTCGTCGGCACCCCGTCCGACGACGACCTGCGGCTGATCGAGGCCACCGAGGTCGCCCTGGAGGCCGCGATCAAGGTCGCGCAGCCGGGCAACAGGCTCGGGGACATCTCGGCGGCCATCGGCGGGGTCGCCGCCGAGTACGGGTACCCGGTCAACCTGGAGTTCGGCGGTCACGGGATCGGGCGCACGATGCACGAGGACCTGCACATCCCCAACGACGGGCGTCCTGGGCGTGGTTGGAAGCTGAGGCCCGGTCTGACGCTCGCGATCGAACCCTGGTTCGCGGCCGGCACCAACAAGATCGTCTACGACCCGGACGGCTGGACGATCCGCTCGGCCGACGGCTCGCGCACGGCTCACTCCGAGCACACCGTCGCCATCACCGAGTCCGGCCCGCTCGTGCTCACCCGCCGCCCCGAGAGCGGCACGAGGCCGGCGGGCGGGCGGAAGTCGTCGGCGACCGGACGCTGACGAGGACGGGTTCGCGGTCGGTACGGACTGGGGTCTTTCCCCGGTGCGAGTCCGGGCGCCCGGTGGTGTGCTGATGGGGCATCAGCCATCGACGGAGGGGCGGACGCCGCGTCCGGCGTCCCACGCCCCGGAACCCCGGAAGGCCCACACCATGAACGCAGAACCCGTACTTCCCGGCCCGCGGAACCGTCGGGCCTTCGTCAGGACCGCGGGCGCCGCTCTGACCGTGCCCGCGGCCGTGGGCCTTGTCGGTGGTACGGGCTCCGGCACCGCGAGCGCCGCGGCCCCGGCGGCCGGGGCGTCGCCCGCCCTCCCGGACTTCGCGCCGGTCCCGGCCGGCGCGCTCGGGCCCGCGCTCAACGCCGCCGGATACTATGTCGGCCGTATCGACGGCAGCCTGTACTGGGTCACCGACGGCTTCTACCAGTCGATGTTCCTCAGTACGAGGGACGGCGTCGTCCTCGTCGACGCGCCTCCGACCCTCGGGCACAACCTCCAGCGCGCCATCGACGACGTCACGAAGGTCAACGGCCGCCCGAACAAGGTGACCCATCTGATCTACTCGCACTCCCACGCCGACCACGCCGGCGCGTCCTCGATCTTCGGCAAGAACGTCATCCGCGTCGGCCACAGCGAGTGCCGCCGCCTGCTGGTCCGCGACGCCGACCCGAACCGCCCGGCCCCGACGGTCACCTTCGACAAGCGTCACACCCTGCGCGTGGGGGGAGAGACCCTGGAACTGGCCCACCACGGACCGAACCACTCCCCGGACAACATCTTCATCTTCGCGCCCGCCCACGCGACTCTGATGCTCGTGGACGTGCTCTACCCCGGCTGGGTCCCGTTCAAGAACCTCGCCGTCTCCCAGGACATCCCGGCGTGGCTCCGGTCCCAGCACATCGCGATGGACTACCCGTGGCGGACCCTGGTCGGCGGGCACCTCGGACGCCTCGGCGTGCGCGCCGACGGGGACCTGCAACTCGCCTACACAGCCGACCTGGAGTCCTCCGTCCGGAGGGCGATGAACCTCGACCCGACGCCGTACTTCGAGAAGTACGGACCTTCCGGCAACGCGTGGGCGATCTTCCGGACCTATCTCGACGCGGTCGCCGAGCAGGCCGCCGCGCCGGTCATCGCCAAGTACACCGGCGTCCTGGCCGCCGCGGACGTCTACACCCTGGACAACGCCGCGACCCTGGTCGAGTCGTTCCGGATCGACAACGGGATCCTCGGCCCGTTCAGCACGCACCTCTGAGGACGCACCTCTGAGGACGCACGTCTGAGGCCCGCCCCCGGGCGGGGGCGGCCCCGGCCAGCGGTCGGGCGCCGCCCTCCCCGTACCCCGGTCAGGCCTCGGCATCCAGTACGGACGCCAGTTGACGCCGTGAGGTGATGTCGAGCTTCCGGAAGACCTTGTTGAGGTGGTACTCGACCGTCGACGTGGTGATGAAGAGCCGCCCGGCGATCTCACTGTTGGTCGTCCCGGCCGCCGCGAGCCCGGCGACATGCCTCTCCTGCGGAGTGAGATCGTGGTCGGTCCGTTCGTTCCGCCTGCGGGCGCGCTCACCGGTCGCCAGGAGCTCCACCCGCGTCCGCTCGGCGAACGCGGCGGCGCCCATCCCGGTGAACATCTCGTATGCCGTCCGCAGGTGGACCCGCGCGTCGGCGCGGCGCTTGCGCCTCCGCAGCCACTCACCGAACAGCAGGTGCGTCCGCGCGAGATCCGTCAGCATCCGGGTCCGGCCCAGCAGTTCCACCGACTCGCGGTACTGCTCCTCGGCCCGCTCGTCACCGCCCAACAGCGCCCCGCAGCGCGCCAGCAGGCCGAGCGCCCAGGGAGTGCCGCTCGTCGTCGCCCGCTCCTCCAGCCGGCCGTACGCCTCCGCCGCCGTGCCAGGGGCTCCGGCCCGGATCGCGGCCTCGACGATGTTGGGGAGCATCAGATGGCCCCCCGAACCGGGATCGGCGCCGACGCCGCGCACCGGGCCGGGCGCCGCTCCGAGCGCCGCGTCGAGCGCCTCCTGGTAGCGGCCAAGACCGAGTTCGAGCAGGGTCAGAGCCCGGGTCGCCTGGTCCGCCAGGACCCCGAGACCGAGCTGTCCGGCGAACCGGAGCTGGAGTGCCGCCGCCGCCCGCGCCTCGGCCTCGCGGCCCTGCCAGGCGAGGAGTTCGGCGCGCCGCAGGGGGGTTCCCGCCTTCCGGCCCATGGCCTCGATGAGGTCGTCCACCTCGTCGTGGCGGGCCTCGGCCTCCGTGAACCGGCCGGCCCACAACTCGGAGGTGGCCAACGCGACGAGGGTGATGGACAGCGAGTAGAGCGCGCCGTGGTCACGGTCGGCCTGGCTCAGCCGGTACAGCAGCTGATAGCGGCGCCCGTCGTCCCAGAGCGCGTCGGCGGCGATGGCGATCATCGCGGCCTGCGGGCTGTTCGTCTGCGGGAGTTCGCCGGCGGCGCACAGATCCGTGAGAGCCTCGCGCAGCAGCGGCGCGGCTCGCCCGAAGTCCTCGGCGACATGGGTGGCGAGCGCGGCCGTCAGACGGCCGGCCGCCGTGACGTCGACCTCCGGCCGGCGGGAGGCACCGACAACGGCACGCGCGACCTCGGTCACCGAGGTGCCGGTGACGTAGCCGCCGGCCATGATCGCCGCCTGGAGGCCCTCGGAGAGCATGTCCCAGCCCAATTGCGGGTCGAGTCCGCCGAGTTCGGCGACGGCTCCGAGAAGGATCTCCGGCACGGTCGCCATGCGCTGATGGAGCAACTCGATGGTGCCCCGCAGCCGTTGCGCCTGGGCGCGGGAGCGTGGGTCACGCAGATCGGGTGCGGTGCGTTCGAGGAGCGTCCTGGCCAGAGCGGGGTCGCCCGCGGTGATGTTCGCACTGGCCGCGGCGAGCAGGCGTACGGCCCTGGCCTCGGCGCCGGAGGTCAGCTCGGCGGCCCGCATCAGGAACGCCGCCTGCGTGGAGAATCCGCCCCGACGCCTCGCCTGCTCGGAAGCGCCGTCGAGTTCGAGCGCGACCTGCTCGTCGAGGCCGATGACGGACTGCGCGCGGTGCCAGGCCCGCCGGTCGGGATCGCGGAGCGGGTCGCTCACCGCGGCGAGCCCCGCGTGGATCCGCCGGCGGTCCGCCGCTTCGGCCCCCAGATAGACGGCGGAGCGGATCAGTGGGTGACGGAACCCGATGACGTGGTCCCGGGTGAGGATGCCCGCGGACATCGCCGGGTCGGCGGCCCCCGCCGAGACGCCGAGATGTCCGGCGGCCCGCCAGAGCAGGAACGGATCCTCGGGTGGCGTGGCCGAGAGGATGAGGAGGAGTGACTGCGTCTCGGCCGGCAGCGTCCTGACCTGCCGCAGGAAGTGGCTTTCGAGGAGCCTCCCGACCGGGAGGGGCGCGGGCAGTGGCGCGGTGCCCGCCAGTTGCTCGGGGGCGAGTGTGCCGGCGAGTTCGATCAGTGCCAGCGGGTTGCCGCCCGTACCGGCGACGATCCGGCCGGCCACCGCCGCGTCGAGGCGTCCCGCCCCGGTCGCCGACAACAGCCTTCTGGCGTCTCCCTCCGGCAGTCCGGCGACCGTCACGGTGGGAAGCCCGTCGAAAGGCCCCGCCCCGTCAGGGCCCTCCCGGCCGGCGAAGACCATCCCGATGGCGTCGGCGTGCAGCCGGCGGGCGGCGAACGCCAGCGCTTCGGCCGATTCCCGGTCCAGCCACTGCACGTCGTCGACCACGCAGAGCAGCGGTTGGACCGTGGATGCCTCGGAGAGCAGGGTGAGGGCCGCCATGCCGACGAGGTAACGGTCGGCGGGGACTCCGGCGACCACGCCGAACGCCGAGCCCAACGCCTCGCGCTGCGGGGCCGAGAGGCTGTCGAGCCGGGGCAGGCAGGGCCGCAGCAGCCGGTGCAACGCCGCGAAGCCGAGACGTGTTTCCGATTCCACCCCGGCGATCCTGACGACGCGCAGATCGGCACAGCTCTCGGCGGCGTGGTCGAGCAGGCGGGTCTTGCCGATCCCGGGTTCTCCGACCAGGACCAACGAACCGCTCTGTCCCTCACGGACACCGTTCAGAAGATCCGCGAGGAGCCGCCGCTCCTCTTGGCGGCCCGTGAGCGGGACCTGACGGCCACGGGTCCCGACCGGTACGTATCCAGTCATGTCCGTGCCACTCCCTGGAAGCTGAGGCGCGCGCACCGGTGCCGGGACGGCGTGTTTCCCAGGGAAGCACCGGGGTGCGGCGCGGCACACTGGGGACGAACCCTAAGGCGTGTCCTGGCCAGGGCTGTCCGGTGCCGGGGCCGTCAGCCGCCCGCCTCGCGGGCGCGGAGGGCGACCGCGAGATGGCGGCGCGACGAGATGCCGAGCTTGGCGTAGATGTGGGACAGGTGGTACTCAACCGTCTTCTGGCTGACGTAGAGCTCCGCCGCGGCTTCCTGATTCGTCCGCCCGCCCGCTATGACGTACGCCACCGACAGCTCGCGTTCCGTCAGGGACAGCAAGTGGCTGGGAGCGTCGTCGGGCGCGGTGAGCCCGCTCGCGGCCAGATCCGCGTCACAGCGCCGGACGAAGGGGGCGGCCCGCAGCGCGCTGAACCGGCCGTGGGCCGTGTTCAGCCACGTCGCCGCGTCGCGCCGTGACGCGGAACCGGTGGCCAGCAGCAGCCTGCCGTACGCGTGCTCCAGCCTGGCGCGGTGGAACGGCGCGGCATCCGCGTCCCCGTCCGCCCCGGCGAGGGCGGCGAGGGTCTGCTGGTAGATCACCAGGGCGTCCCGGGGACGCCCCTGGGCCACGGCGAGCTGTCCGGCGAGTCCGGCCGTCACCACCCGGAGGTAGCCGGTGCCGTCGAATACCTCCCGCAGGTCGCGCAGCGCCAGCTCGGCGCTGTCCAGCTGACCGGTGCCCGTCAGCGCTTCGACGAGCAGCGACTGCTGCCACAGCCAGAAGGGCTTGTAGCGCAGGCGGATCCCGCCGGCCTCGGATTCCGGCGGTGCGCCGGGCGGACCCGCCGCGTTGTCGGGCGGGCCTGGCGTGTTGTCGAGCAGGTCCGGCGGGCTGTCGAGCAGGGGCCGCAGAGAGCGCAGCATCGCCGGGAAGTCGGCTCGGGCCTGTGCCAGCGTCGCACCGGCCAGGGCCGCGTAGACGATCTCGGTGGAGGCGCCGAGGGTCCGCGCGAGGTGGGTGAGGCTGTCGATGTGCTGCTGGACGCTGTCCCACTCTCCCCGGCCGGCCCGGACGCAGACGGCCGCGAAGCGGGCCGCGGCGTCCCCGAACAACTGGTCGTTGGTGTCCGCGACGACGAGTGCCTGATCGGCGGTGGACTCGCTCTCGTCCCACTCGCCGGACAGGTACTGGACCACCGAAAGCAGCGAGAGCGTGAGAGGGCTGAGTTTGGACCCGGCGCCCTGCCGGTCGCGCTGGGCCACGACACGGAGATCGGCGCGCGCCGCCGAGAGCCTTCCGAGGAAGAGACGGAGGACGCCGCGGGTGGCCAGCGTGTCGAGGCTGTCGTTCCGTACGGCGGAGCTGTCGGCCGGCAGGTGGGAGAGATCCTTCAACGCCGCACGCGGACCCTGGTCCCAGAGCCGGCCGGTGGCCAGGACCGCGCGGGTGAAATCCGTGGTGGTCGCGTCGAGCCCGCCGATCGCGAGGGTGCGACGGGCGATCTCCACGGTCTCCGCCCCCCGGCCGTGCCACAGGGTGATGTTGGCCAGGAAGGTGCCGGCCAGCACGGCGACCGAGTCGGCCAGCGGAGCTGACAGAGCCTCCCGCCACGCCCGGGTCAGGTGCGCCTCGGCGCTGGGGAACTGACCCGCCATCATGTCCAGGATCCCCAGGACGCACCCGCGCAGCGGCCCCGGCGAGCAATCCTCGACCTGCTGCCGCAGCTTCGCCGACCAGGCCGGCTGCATGGTGAGCAGAGACTGGGCGCACGCCCCGAGCAACCGCCGTTCGCGGTCGGCGAGGTCGCCGGAGAGCGACGAGGCCCACAACAGCCGGGTGGCGGCGAGGGCGTTGCGTCCGGCGGTGGCCTCGTCCGCCCCGGAGCGCTCCAGTTCGCCGGCGAGCCGGGAGTCGGTGGCGGTGGCCGCGGCGACCCGGTGCGCCCAGCCGGCGGCCGTGCTCACGACGGCCGACGCGCCGGCGTGCAGGACACGACGCCGTTCCGGAGTGAGCGCGGCGTAGACGGCGTCGCGCTGGAGGGCGTGCACCAGAGCGACCGGGCTCTGCTCTTCCATCGGCCACCACAACGCCAGCCCGGCGGCGAGGGCGGGGCCGAGCGCGCGTGCGGGGTCGGTGAGCCCGGCGAGCCGGCCGGCCGTCGACAGCGGGACCCGGGCGTCGAGAACCGCCAGCGCCTCCAGCAGGTCGCGGGACTCCTTGGGGAGACGGTCCAGTTGGGCCCGGATCCCGACCTGGAGTGACCGGGGAACCGGCCATCGCTCCAGCACCCCGCCCCGCAGCGCGCCGGCCGGCACCTCGGCCAGCACAGTCCTGACGTACAGCGGATGCCCCTGGGTGTGCACGTACAGCCGCTCGATCAGGCCCGGCGCCAGTCGGCCGTCGACCAGGCCCCGCGCCAGTCGCCCGACCTCACTGTCGCCGAGCCCGCCGAGTTCGAGTTTCACCGCCCGGTCCGAGGACCGCAGCAGTCTGTCGAGGGTCCCGGCGGAACCCTCCGCGTCCGGACGGGTCACCAGGACCGTCAGAACCCGGTCCGCCCACAGTCGGCGCAGTGCGAAGCCCAGCGCCTGTACGGACAGCCGGTCCGCCCACTGGACGTCGTCCACCACCACGGCGACGGGGCGTCCGGACGCCTGGAGCGCGCCCAGCAGCAGGAGGAGCTGTCCGCCGATCGCGTGCGGAGCCGCCCCGGCAGGGGGTTCCTCCGCCAGCAGGGGGAACCGCCGGAGCAGTTGTGCGTCCACGCGCCGGGTCAGCTGCCCGATCACACCGCTCCGGAGGTCGGCTTCCGAAGGGTCGCCGACGGCCCACAGGACGGTGAAGTCGTCCAGCGTCGCGGTGAACCGGCGTACGAGGGCGGTCTTGCCGATCCCGGCCTCGCCCTCGATCACAGCCAGCCAGGAATCGCCGGCCCGTACCTTTTCCGTGCACTCCAGAAGCCGCTCGGACTCCCGCACCCGACCGACGAACAACTCGTCCGGGGCGTCGCGTACGACCTTTCCGGTGTTCACCGCATCAACCTCGTTCTGGCCGCAGCGTATGAACAGTGCAGAGTCTGGGCCCGAATCACTCTACTCAGCGCGGACCGGGAAAGGAGCCGCGGGCCGGGCCCCGGGGCGGCGCGGGCCGGACGCCACTTCGCGGGCACGCCGGCGGACGACTGTGGTCTTTCCCCGATACGAAGGAGACGGTACGGGTGGTGTCCTGACGCGACAGGCGGGACCCACCCGCCTTGAGAGGCAGCCATGACGTCACCGACACCCGTCATCTTCATTCACGGACTGTGGCTGCACGCCACGTCCTGGACCCCCTGGACCGAGCTGTTCGGGCAGGAGGGTTACGCCGCCTCCGCGCCGGGGTGGCCCGGCGACCCGGACACCGTCCAGGACGCCCGCGACAACCCCGAGAGCATCGCCGACCACGGGATCGACGACGTGGTCGAGCACTACACCGCGATCATCCGCAAGCTCGACACCGCGCCGATCCTCATAGGACACTCCTTCGGGGGCATGATCGCGCAGAAGCTGCTCGGCCAGGACCTGGCGGCGGCGGCCGTCGCGATCGACGCCGCGCAGATCAAGGGCGTCCTGCCGCTTCCGCTGTCGGCGCTGCGGGCGACCCTGCCGGTGTTCAAGAACCCCGCGAACAAGCATCGCGCGGTGTCGCTGACCGCCGAGCAGTTCCGGTTCGCGTTCGGCAACGCCATCCCCGAGGCGGAGTCGGACGCGCTGTACGAGCGCTGGACGATCCCCGCGCCCGGCAAGCCCCTGTTCGAGGCCGCCGCTGCGAACTTCAACCCGCACTCCCCGGCCAAGGTCGACACCGCCAACGCGCTGCGCGGCCCGTTGCTGCTGATGACCGGGGGCAAGGACCACACGGTGCCCGAAGCGGTGACCCGCGCGACGCTCAAGCAGTACCGGCATTCCGACGCGGTCACCGACATCACCGATTTCCCCGGCAAGGGTCACTCGCTGACGATCGACGCCGGCTGGCGTGAAGTCGCCGAGTCCGCTCTGACCTGGCTGCGCCGGCAGTCCCTCTGAACCATCCGCGCCACCGAACGGACCCGGCCACGGACCTCGTCCGTGGCCGGGCCCACCCCCCCCACTCTGGAGCAACTGATGCGATCCTTCCGTGCCCTCCTCAGACCGCGTGGCCTGGCCCTGCTCGCCGCGGCGGCGGCTTTCGGTCTCACGGCCACCGCTGTCACGGCGCAGGCCGGCGCCGCGCCGTCCACGTCCGCGGCGTCCCACGCCACGAGGTCCGCCACCGCCTCCGCCGTAGCCCCGAAGGAGCGGATGCCGGCCGGCTTCACCGAGCACAAGGCCCGGGTGGGCCGGCTCGGCGTCCACTACGTGATCGGCGGTCACGGCCCGACCCTCGTCCTGCTGCACGGCTACCCGCAGACCTGGTACGAGTGGCGGCACATCATGCCGGCGCTCGCCGAGCACCACACCGTCATCGTCCCCGACCTGCCGGGTGCCGGACGCAGTGACGCCCCGGCGGCCGGCTACGACAAGAAGACGATGGCGGAGGACATCCACGGCCTGCTCGTCCGGCTCGGCCGCGACAAGAACGTCGACATCGTCGGACACGACATCGGCACGATGGTCGCCTACGCCTATGCCGCCGCACATCCGGCCGACGTCAGGAAGCTGGTGCTCAGCGAGGCACCGATCCCCGACCCGAGTCTCTATACCTTCCCCTCGCTGACCGCCGACGGTCCCGGCGCCTGGCACTTCGGCTTCTTCGCCCTCGCCAACGGTCTGCCCGAACAGCTCGTCCGCGGCCGCGAGACGATCTGGACCGGTAAGTTCATCGCCGAACTCGAAGTGCGGAAGGGCGCGGTCACCCCGGACGAGATCGCGGTGTTCGCCGGGTACCTGAAGGACAGGGCACACCTCGAAGCGAGCTTCGAGTGGTTCCGTACCCTGCCGCAGGACATGGCGGACAACGCCGTCCACCGGAAGACCAAGCTCAGGATGCCCGTCCTGGCGATCGGAGCCGACGGCAGCCTCGGGTCGTTCGTACCCGATCAGGTACGGGAGTACGCGACCGACGTCACCGGCGTCGTCGTCAAGGACTCCGGCCACTGGCTGTACGAGGAACACCCCGCCGAGATGACCACGCTTCTCCTCGACTTCCTCGACGCCTGATCCTTCGCCGCTCGCCGCTCGCCGCTCGCTCCCCGCCGCTCGCTCCCCGCCGCTCGCGGAGTTCGCGGCGCCGGGGCGGTCCCCCGTACCCCTTCCACCGATCCGAGTAGGAGCACTGCCATGTCCGGAAACGCGGCCACGCCCGAAAACGCTCACACCCCCGAGAACGCCCCCGGCGACAGCCGCCGATGGACCCGGAAGCGCATGGTCGTACCCGCGCTTCTCGCGCTCACCGTGCTGGTCGTCCCGGTCGTCGCCACGGCCGCTTCGGCGACGCCCGAAGCACCGGCCCGGGTGTCCACCACGGCCAAGGCTCCGGCCTCGACCACGGCGAAGCCGACCGTGGTCCTGGTCCACGGCGCGTTCGCCGACGCCTCCAGCTGGGACGGCGTCGTCAAGCGTCTCCAGCGCCAGGGCTACCCCGTCGTCGCCGTCGCCAACCCGCTGCGTGATCTCGGCGGCGACTCCGCCTACACCTCCAGCGTGCTCGACGGCATTCCGGGACCGGTGGTCCTGGTGGGCCACTCCTACGGCGGCGAGGTCATCACCAACGCCGCCGTCGGTCACCCCAACGTCAAGGCTCTCGTCTACGTCGCCGCCTACGCCCCGGACCAGGGCGAGTCGGGCCTGACCCTGACCGGCAAGTTCCCCGGCAGCAGGCTCGGCGCGAACCTCGTCACGCACGCGTTCCCGGTGCCCGGCGGGGGCAGCGACGTCGAAGGTACGGTGAACCCCGTCGCGTTCCACGAGGTGTTCGCGGGCGACCTGCCGAAGAGCAGGGCAGCCGCGATGGCAGCCACCCAGCGCCCGGTGGCCCTCGCGGCGCTGGGCACGCCCAGTGGTGTCCCGGCGTGGCGGACCATTCCGTCCTGGTACCTCGTCGCCGGGTCCGACCTGGCCATCCCGGCGGCCGCCGAGCGTTTCATGGCGAAGCGGGCGGGCGCCCACACGATCGAGATCAAGGGCGCGTCGCACGTCGTCATGATGTCCCACCCCGACCGGACCACCGACCTGATCACGGCGGCGGCCAAGGCCACTTCCTGACCCGGCGCGCGGGACGTTCCCCGGCCCGGCGTCAGGGTCCCCATGGGGACATAGGGGCAACATTCGAGTGAAGTGTTCGGCCGGTGATCGATTGAAACCGCAACTGTCCCGTTCGTCTCAATAAGTTGCTCCTGCCGTTCCCAACCCCGGGAAGGGCGGGGGGAGCTGAGGGTCATGAAGAGATCGGACGGCTTAGGCAGAGCCGCCGTGGGCGGGGCGCGGTGTCAGATCGACACCGATCCGGCGGGCGGGTTCGGCTGGCGGCTCATCGCGCACAACGGCCGGGTGGTCGGGGTGTCCGCGGGCAGCTTCACAGACAGCCGGGCCTGCGCGCGGGCGTTCGGCGAGATGTGCGCCCAGGCGGACAAGGCGGCCGGGGGCGTTCATCACGGACCGGGCGGTGACGGGTGGGCCTGGTGGTTACGCCTGCCCGACGGAACGGCCGTCGCGGCGTCCTCACGTACGTACGAGAGGTACTCCACCTGCCGTGCGGCGCTGGGCCGGTTTGTCGGGCTGCTCGGGCAATTCGCCGCTCTGGAGCAGGAGTTGGCGGATCCAAAGGAGTTGGCGGATCCAAAGGAGTCGGGGGAGGCGAAGGAGTCGGGGGAGGCGAAGTGACGGAGATGAACGGAAGTTGCCCCTAGGGCACACCTCGTTCACACACCGGAGCACACGTGTCAATGACCCGCCCCGAGGGTGACCGGTGTGACGACACACATCGAAGAGCGCCCCGGGGAGGGGTCCGCGGGGCCCAGACGCCTGTACTCGGATCCCGGGCTGCCGGACCGGATCTTCCGCGGTGTCGCACGCTCCGGCGGCGGATTTGTGCTCGCCGTGATGCTCCTGGTCGGCGGCTTCCTGCTCTACCGCGCCTGGCAGGCGCTCTCCCGGGCCGGCTGGTCCTTCCTGACCACCGAGACCTGGGAGCCGGACGCCGGACGCTTCGGCATCGCGGCCGTCCTGGTCGGCACGGTCCTCATCGCCCTGGTGGCGATCCTGGTCGCCGTACCGCTCGCGGTAGGGGGCGCGCTCTACATCTCGGAGTACGCCCCGCCCCGCATCCGGCAGACCCTCATCGGTGTGGTCGACCTGATGGCCGCCGTGCCCTCCGTGGTCTACGGGCTGTGGGGGCTGTTCTTCTTCCAGAACCAGGTGCTCGGCACGGCCCGCTGGCTCTCCACGTACGTCGGCTGGATCCCCTTCTTCGCCGTCGACGGCGCCGACCCGCGCGACCCGCTCGCCAACGCGACCGTCTACGCCTCCTCGACCCTGATCGCGGGCATCGTCGTCGCGCTCATGGTCGCGCCCATCGTCTGCTCGGTGATGCGTGAGGTGTTCTCGCAGGCCCCGGTGGGCGAGCGGGAGGGGTCGTACGCGCTCGGCGCCACCCGCTGGGGCATGATCCGCAGCGTCGTCCTGCCGTTCGGCAAGGGCGGCATGATCGGCGGGACCATGCTCGGGCTCGGGCGGGCGCTCGGCGAGACCATCGGCGTCTATCTCGTCATTTCGCCGATCTTCGACATCCAGTGGCACGTGCTCCAGAGCGGCACCAGCTCGATCTCCTCGCTGATCGCCCTGCGGTACGGGGAGGCCAGCGAGTTCGGCATGTCCGCCCTGATGGCCGCAGGCCTGGCGCTCTTCCTGATGACCCTCGTCGTCAACTTCGCCGCGTCCTCCATCGTCGCCCGCAGCCGCTCCGGCGCGGCGAGCGAGTAGGGAATCCCCGTCATGACCACAGCACCTCCGCGCCCGCGCACCACGCCGGCCGCCGAACGCCCGCCGCCCGCCGACGCGTTGGGCGAGCGCCGCCGCGACACGTCGCTGACCCGTGGCAGCGATGTATACGCGCTGGTCGGCGCCGCCGCCGCGTCGTTCGCGCTCACCGGCCTGTTCTTCACCCGGCTGCTGCCCTTCAACGGCACGGTGGGCTTCGTGGTCGTGGCGTACCTCCTGTTCCTCGGGATCTACGCGCTCCTCGTGTCGTTCGACGAGTCGGGACCCGCCGTCCGCGACAAGGTGGCCGGGGTGGTGATCCAGAGCCTCGCGCTGCTCATGCTCGTGGCGCTGGTGTTCGTGGTCGTCTACACCCTCTTCGAGGGCCGCGAGGCGCTGCCGCACCTGAACTTCTACACCGAGGACATGCGCACGGCCGGCCCGCTCGACCCCCTGTCCGCCGGGGGTGTCCTGCACGCCGTCGTCGGGACGCTGGAGCAGATCGCCCTGGCGCTCGCCTTCACCGTCCCCGTCGGCCTGGTGTGCGCGGTCTTCCTCAACGAGGTGCCCGGCCGGTTCGCCCGGCTGGTGAGGACCGTGGTGGAGGCGATGACCGCGCTGCCGTCGATCGTCGCCGGCCTCTTCATCTACGCCACCGTGATCCTGACGCTCGGCCTCGGCCGGTCCGGGTTCGCGGCCTCGCTCGCGCTCGCGGTGATGATGCTGCCGATCATCATCCGCGCCTCCGACGTGGTCATCCGGCTGGTCCCCGGCACGCTGCGCGAGGCGTCGTACGCCCTCGGCACGTCCCGCTGGCGCACGGTGTGGCACGTCGTCCTGCCCACCACCCGGTCCGGACTGACCACGGCGGTGATCCTCGGTACGGCGCGGGGCGTCGGGGAGACCTCCCCGGTGCTGCTGACGGCCGGATTCACCGCCGAGTTGAACGCGAACCCCTTCAACGGGCCGCAGGTCTCGCTCCCGCTGGCCGTCTTCGAGTTCGTCAAGTCGCCCGAACCCACCATGGTGGCCCGGGGATTCGGCACGGCGGCGGCCTTGATGACCCTGGTCCTGCTGCTGTTCATCCTCGCGCGGGTGATCGGCGGCCGTAATTCAGGACGGCTCAGCCGCGGCCAGGAGCACCGCCGCGTCCAGGCGTCCCGCAAGGACGCCCAGCGGTTCGCCGCGCGCGACAGGGCGCACGCCGCCCCGAAATCCGTCACAGATCCAGGGAGTTCCCAGTGAGAGCCGCACCGCTCACCCGCACGCTCGTGTTACTCGCGGCGCTGGCCTGCGCGTTGGCCGCCGTACCACCACCGGCGTGGGCCGAGTCGTACACCAAGCTCAGCGGATCGGGGTCGACCTGGAGCTCGAACGCGCTGGACCAGTGGCGGCGCAACATCGGCGCGAACATCGGGCTCACCGTGAACTTCTCGGCGTCCGGCTCCTCCGTGGGCCGGGAGGAGTTCAAGAACGGCGTCTCGGACTTCGGCGTCTCGGAGATCCCGTACGGGCTGACCGAGGGCCGGACCACGGACGTGCCGCCGACCAAGCGCAGCTACGCGTACATGCCGATCGTGGCCGGTGGCACCTCGTTCATGTACAACCTCAAGATCGGTGGCAAGAAGGTCACCAATCTGCGGCTGTCGGGTGAGGTGATCACCAAGCTCTTCACCGGCAGGATCACCATGTGGAACGCGCCGGAGATCAAGGCCGACAACCCCGGCCTCACCCTTCCGGCCCGCCGCGTCGTCCCGGTGGTGCGCTCCGACGGCTCCGGTACGACGGCGCAGTTCACGACCTGGATGGCCAAGAAGCACGGCTCGCTGTGGAACGACTACTGCCGCAGGGCGGGCCGGTCCACGCCGTGCGGGATGACGTCGTACTACCCGGTGGTCCCCGGGTCCTCGACCGTCGCCAAGTCCGGCTCGCTGGGCGTGTCCGGCTTCACCAAGCAGTCCAGCTTCGAGGGCGCGATCACGTACGTGGAGTACTCGTACGCGATCAAGACCGGCTTCCCGGTCGCCAAGATGCTGAACAGCGAGGGGTATTACGTCGAGCCGACGTCGTCGAGTGTCGCGGTGGCGTTGCAGCAGGCCCGTATCAACGAGAACAAGAACTCGCCGAACTACCTCACCCAGATCCTCGACGGCGTCTACGTCAACCGGGACCGCAGGTCGTACCCGCTCTCCAGCTACAGCTACATGATCATCCCGACCTCCACGGAACTCGGCTTCACGACCGGCAAGGGCAAGTCGCTGGGCACCTTCGCCAACTACTTCCTCTGTGACGGCCAGCAGCAGGCGGAGGAGCTCGGCTACTCGCCCCTGCCGATGAACCTGGTGCAGGCCGGCTTCAGCCAGGTCCGGCGCATCCCGGGCGCGCCGGTCGCGGACATCAAGATCAGCAGCTGCCGCAACCCCACTTTCTCCTCCGACGGCTCCAACACCCTCGCGAAGAAGGCCCCTTACCCCAAGGAGTGCGACAAGCGGGGTCCGACGCAGTGCTCCACCGGCACGGCGGGCGCGGCCCGCGAGGAGACACCGGTCGTCCCGGCGGCCCGGGGGGACGGTGGCGGTGGCGGTGGTACGAACTCCGGTGGCGCGAGCGGTGGTTCGGGCTCGGGGACCGCGAGCGGCGGTTCGGGCTCGGGGACCGCGAGCGGCGGCAACGCGAGCTCCACAGGCGGGAGTTCCGGCTCGGGCGGTGCCACGGACTCCGGCGGGAGCGGTACGGGCGGCTCCCCGGACGGGTCGGCCGCAGCCGCGGCGGCCGGTGGCACGGGGGACGGGGGAGCGGTCGACCCCGACACGGGTGAACCGCTGGGGAGCGAGGCCGGGACGGGTGACGCGAGTGTGGTCGGTACGCCGGTCACCCTGGCGTCCGGGGGATCCATGGGCCTGCGCGGCGCGCTGATGGCGCTCTCGGCGGCCCTGTTGCTCGGCGTGGTCGTGGGCCCGCCGGTCGTGGCCCGCGCACTGGCCGGGCGGGCCCGGCGCAGAGGGGACGAACGATGAGACGCGGACCTGACCCGGCACAGGGGGGACGGGCGACGGGACGCGGTCCCGGCCGGCGCGCGGGGGACGGGCGACTCGGCCGCCGTGGGGCGGCGGGCGTGTGCGCGCTGCTCGGGGCCCTGGTCCTCGCGGTGCTGCCGCTGCCGCCGGGCGGTGAGGCGCAGGCGGCGGGGCAGGAAGGTGCCTCCTCGGCGCTCACCGTCCAGGGCAGGAAAGGGACGCTGGACGACTTCTCCGCTCTCAAGGTGACGGTGGGTCAGACGAAGGACCTGCGGTCGCAGGGGGTACGGGTGAGCTGGACGGGCGGGAAGCCGACCACGGGGTACCCGTCGTACAACTACCTCCAGGTGATGCAGTGCTGGGGCGACGACCCGGCGGGCCCCGACCGTGAGCAGTGTGTGTTCGGGGTGGCGAAGAAGGGGGACAAGGGCGGCGGCCTGGTCGCGCTGCGGCAGCTCGACGGGGATCCCGCGGAGACCGAGTACGTGAACAACGGCACCGCCGAGTCCTTCGTGCCGTTCCGCCCGGCCAACGGCGAACCCGCCACCACGGGCAGCCGCGACTTCACGTACTTCAGCAATCTCGACACCAACGAGGAGCTGTTCGGCATCACCCGGGCCGACGGTACGGGAGACCTGGTCTTCCCGGTGCAGACCGCCCGGGAGGCCCCGCATCTGGGCTGCGGCGAGCGCCTCGGCTCCGGTGCGTCCCAGAAGGTCAGGAACTGCTGGCTGGTGGTGGTCCCGCGCGGCGAGCACGACGTCGACGGTACGGGGGGCAACAACCAGATGCTCCAGAGCTCCCCGCTCTCCACGTCCAACTGGGCCCAGCGGCTGGTGTTCCCGATGGGCTTCCAGCCCGTGGGCGACGGCTGCGCGCCCGACAAGGCCGAACGCCGCATGATCGGCTCGGAGATGGTCACCGACGCCATCACCTCCTGGCAGTCCCGGCTCTGCGCCGGCGGGGAGACCCGGTTCACGTTCAGCCAGTCCGGCGAGGACTTCGCGCGGTCGCAGATCACCGAGCCCACGGACTCCGCCCCCGGGCTGGCCTTCACGATCGACCCGGTCAAGGCGCCGAAGGGCGCCGCGCCCGTGGTGCACGCGCCGGTGGCGCTGAGCGGACTGACGGTCGGGTTCTTCTGGGAGCGCGAGGGCCAGACCGCGGTCCAGGACATCAAATTGACCCCCCGCCTGCTCGCGAAGATCCTCACCGCGTCCTACATCAACGACGTGCGGCTGATGACGGGCGCCGAGTCGAAGGTCCCCGTACATCTCGCGGGCAACGCGGCGTCGATCGTCGTGGACCCGGAATTCCTGAATTTGAATCCTCAGTTCAAGGAAGGCGCTCCGAATCCGCTCGCGAACGCCGGAGCGATCATGCTGATCGGGGATGTCTCCGACGTGAACAGTATTGTCTGGCGCTATGTCCAGAGCGATCCCGAGGCGCGTTCCTTCCTCAAGGGCGAAGCGGATCCGTGGGGCACGAAGGTCAATCCGTACTACAAGGAACTGGACCTTGACTCGAAGGCTCCGGTCGATTTCCCCAAGGTCGACCCGACCGAGACCGAACTCACCAGCGACGGCAAGCACATCACGTACGGCCAACTGGACTGGGCCCCCTATGTGGCGGACATGCACCAGGGGGCGCTCTTCGTCCGCCGGGGGAGCAACGGCGGGAAGTCCCGCATCGAGCAGGACACCTCGGCGCCCGAGGGGGTGAAGCTGGTCGGCGTCCCGCCGACCCACGGCAGCCGGCGGGCGTACGGGATCGTCGACACGGCCTCCGCCGCGCGCTACCAGCTGGGGGTCGCCGCGCTGCGGACGTCCGACGGCCGGTTCGTGAAGCCCACGGACGCGTCGATGCTGAAGGCCGTCGGCGCGATGAAGGACACGGCCGTGCCCGGCGTCAAGGCGGCCGACCCCGGCCGGGCCAAGGACGGGGCCTATCCGCTGACCACGCTGACCTACGCGGCCGCGTCGACGGGCCTGGAGAAGCCCGTACGGCAGGACTATGCGCGCGTGCTGCGGTACGCCGCAGGTCAGGGGCAGGTGCCCGGGTACGGGCCGGGTGAGCTTCCGCCCGGGTACGTCCCGCTGCCGGCCGCGCTCCGGCGGCAGACCGAGGCCGCGGCGGACCGCCTGGAGAAGGGCGACCCGGACGCCGGTGGCCCGGACGACCCGGCGGAAGGCGCCTCGTCCGGCGGCGGGGACGCGGGTAACGGCGGGGACGGCGGGGACGGCGGCGCCGGGTCCGGCTCCGGCTCCGGCGGAGCCGGGGGAGGCACGGGAGGCGGTACGGCCGGTTCCGGCGACGGCGGCGGGGCGGGCGAGGGGTCCGGCACCGGAGGCGGGACCGGGAGCGGCGCGCCGTCCGCCCCGGCCGACTCCGCGGCCGACAAGAGGACCGTCGCGCGGTCGGGCGGTGTGACTCCCGGCGGGGTGCTGGGCGTCATCCGCTGGGTCCTGCTCGGCGTCCTCGTGGCGGGCGGCGCCGCCGCGCTGGCCGGGCCCGTACTGCTGCGCCTGTCGGTGCGCCGCCGGTCCACCTGACGGCTCTTCGGAGAGGAATTCCCGTTCCGGCCGGGACGGGAATTCCCTTTCCTTTTCCGTTCCGCCGATCTTTTTGGAGATGCGTAGGCAATGCGCACGTAACCTGATCCGCCGCCGGAGTTGGTGGCCGTCCGCATCTCCGTAAGGAATGGTTTGCGGTGGCCGGCCGACGGGCCGGTGGCTGTGAAATCCGGATTCTGCTTGTACGTCCATTCCTTGCTGTGCTTGCTCCACGGAGGAGAACAGAAGTGAACGTCAAGTCCTACGCCCGTATCGGTGCCGTCGTCGGCACGGCCGCCCTCGGCCTCGGCCTGCTGACCTCTCCCGCGTCCGCCGACCCGCCGTCCGTCCGCGTCCTCGCGGGCACCGGCTCCGACACCACCCAGGACGTGCTGAACGGCCTGGGCAACACGGTCGACAGCGGGGCCACGATCGCCTCGTACAACGCGACCGGCTCGATCAACATCCAGACCCGCGCCAGCGGTTGTGTGATCGCCCG
This sequence comes from Streptomyces sp. NPDC087420, assembly GCF_044744165.1. Taxonomy (NCBI): domain Bacteria; kingdom Bacillati; phylum Actinomycetota; class Actinomycetes; order Kitasatosporales; family Streptomycetaceae; genus Streptomyces; species Streptomyces sp. NPDC087420. The sequence goes on along the minus strand of NZ_JBIUXU010000007.1, from coordinate 437,254 downwards.
TCCCAACGGCTCCTCGGCCGGCATCGACGCGCTCCGTACCGCGGTCGACACCGCCTCGGGCTGCCTCGACTTCGCGCGCTCCTCCCGTACCCCCGCGGACACCACTACCACCGACCTGACCTGGATCCCGTTCGCCAAGGACGCGGTCTCCTATGCGTACCGCAGCGGCAGCGGTCTGCCCACGAACCTGACGACGGCGCAGCTGAAGTCGGTGTACGAGTGCACGCTCACCACGCTCAACGGCGTCGCCCTGACGCCGCTGCTGCCGCAGGCCAGCTCCGGCACGCGGCAGTTCTTCCTCAGCTCCATCGGCGTCACCACGCCCGGTGCCTGCGTCACCAGCGGTTCGCAGGAGAACGACGGCACCGTGCTGGACACCGCCGGTGACATCGCGCCGTACTCGGTCGCCCAGTACTACGCCCAGGGCCGGGGCATCGCCGGTGTCCCGAACCGCCGCGGCTCCGCGCTGCTCGGCTCGGTCAACGGCCAGGCGCCGCGCGTCGGCACCGCCCTGAACGCGAGCTTCCCGTACCTGCGCGACGTCTACAACGTCGTCCCCACCAACAAGCTGACCGTCTCGCCGATCTCGACGACCTTCGTCGGCTCGACGTCCAAGGTCTGCAACGCCGTGACCACCGCCGCCATCGCCAACTACGGCTTCGGCGGCCTCGGTTCGGCCTGCGGTTCCACCACGCTCAAGGGCGAGCGCTGATCACCGCCGCTCCCTGACCGCGCCACGGCCGGGCACCCCCAGGGTGCCCGGCTCCACGGCGTATCCGCCGACCGACACGATCCCGTGGGGGAAAACAGATGTACCGCCTGGCACCACACAGATCACCCGTCAGCCTGCTGACCTGTTGCGCACTGCTTTTCGGCATGCTCGCGGCGGTGCTGGCGCTGTCCACCCCCGCGCGGGCCGACGAACCGATCGGTACGTTCACCCTGGCGCCCGCCACGGGCAGCACCGCGGAGGTGTTGTCGGGGACTCTCACCACGAGCGCGGCCTGCCCGGCGCCGGTCGACCCCGCCTCGCCGTACCAGAACCTGCGGGTCGAACTCGCCAACGAGGACGGCTCGTACCGCGAACGTGTCGCGACGTCCACCGACGGCGCGCCCTTCGACGGGGCCGGTCCCGTGGTGGCGGACCTCGCGAAGACCAGCCCGGACGGGCCGCCCAACGTCTCGCTCGACGAGGCCGCGCTCTACATCGACCGCGTGGACGCCGACGGGAAGATCCTCGACGGTGACTACGTGCTGGCGGCCGGCTGCGCGCCGGCGGACAACGTCGTGAACGGATACTTCAGCGCCGTCATCCGGGTGACCGCGGGCTCCTGGAGTCTGGTGCAGGTACGGCCCACCCAGACCGCGCTGACCGCCACCCCAGCGGAGGGCACCGCCGGCGCGACGATCGAACTCACGGCCACCGTGACGCCGGAGGACGCGGCCGGATCGGTCGTCTTCCGCAGCACCCACGGCACCGCCGCCGAGCTGGGCTCCGCCGTGGTCACGGGGGGGAAGGCCAAGATCAGCACGACGTTGCCGACAAACGCCAACCCGGCGTTGTACGAGGCCGTGTTCACGCCGGCCGACACCGAGGCCTTCACCGAGTCGACCGGCACGCTCGGCGTGCCCGTCACCGCCCCCTCCCCGACCCCCAGCGACACGCCCACGGGACCGGAGGAGCCCGCCGATCTCGACGTCATCGACGAGGCCGGCACGACCCTCGACCCCAACCCGACGCTCGAAGCGGGCCAGAAGGTGTACGTCACCGCCCGGGGCTACGCCAAGGACGCCACGGTCAAGGTCGCTCTCGCCGAGTCCGGGGCGGCGCTCGCCGACGCGACCGCGAACGCCGACGGCACGGTCGACAAGTACCCCTTCACCGTCCCCGAGGACATCGTCGACGGGGAGCACACGCTGACACTGGCCGAGGACGCGGCGGACGGTCACAGTGTCGCCTTCGCCTTCACGGTCGGCGGCGGGGGCGACCCCGACCCGGAACCGTCGGACGACCCGGGCGAGTCCACCACCCCGGAGCCGAGCGACACCGATGGCGGCTCGTCGGGCGGGGACAGTGGCGGGAACGGCGACAGCGGGGGTACGTCCGGTGGCGGCGGTGACTCCTCCGGCGACGGGGGATCGCTCGCGTCCACCGGCACCGACGCGCTCGCCGCCGGGCTCGGCGCGCTCTCGCTCGTCACGGCGGGTGCCGCGTGTGTGTTGTTCGTCCGCCGCCGGGGTCTGCTGAGTTTCACGGCCCCGAGGCACTGAACCACACCACAACCCACCCCCCGTCTCACCCCCCCGTCTCACCCCCCCGTCTCACCCTCCGTCCCACCCCCATCTCCCACCCCTCCGCCCCGCGAGGAGCGCACCCCCGTGACCGTGCTGTCCCCGCCGCCGCCCCTCGCGACGGCCCCGCCCCAGCCACCGGAGCCCGCCGCGCCGGCCCGGCCGCCCGCCAAACCGGGGCTCGCGCTGCTGGGCGCGATCCTCTCTGTCCTGGCGGCCGTGCTGCTGGGCTTCGTCGCGAGCCTCACCGTCGTCGGGCACCTCCAGCACGCGCGCGACCAGGAGGTGGCGTACGACGAGCTGCGCAAGCAACTCGCCCTCGGGACGGCCCCGGTGGGGCAGCGGACGTACGACAACAAGCCGCTCGCGATGGGCGCGCCGGTCGCCCTGCTGAGGATCCCCGTGCTCGGCCTGCGCGAGGTGGTGGCCGAGGGCACCACCTCGGGCGTCCTGATGTCCGGGCCCGGACACCGCCGCGACTCCGTATTGCCCGGGCAGGCGGGCACCTCCCTGATCATGGGCAGGCAGTGGGGGTACGGCTCTCCGTTCGTGCGTCTCGACCGGCTTCCCACCGGGGCGGTGGTCGAGGTGACGACCGGCCAGGGCAAGGCGGTGTACCGGGTGACGGGGGTACGGCGCCCCGGCGACCCGCTGCCACCGGCGATCGGCGCGGGCGAGGGACGCCTGACGCTCATCACGGCGACCGGCGACGCGTACACCCCCTCCGGACTCCTGCGGGTGGACGCCGAGTTGACCAGTCCGGTGCAGCCCGCCCCGCCCCGCTCCGGACGGATCGACGCGGCGGAGGAGGCCCTCGCGGGCGAGGGCGGCGCCTGGCTCGCGGTCTTCCTCTGGTCGCAGGTGCTGCTCGCCGCCGCGCTGCTCACGGTCTGGGCGCACCGGACGTGGGGCCGGTGGCAGACCTGGATCTGCGCCGTGCCCGTACTCGCCGCGACCGGCCTCTCCGTCGCGTCGGCGGCCACCCGTCTCCTCCCGAACCTGCTGTGAATCTCCGACCCGGAATGAAAAAAGAGGAGTTGAACGAGACCATGACCACCACCCCGGATCTGCTCGACACACTCGCCCTGCCACCGGTACGGGGTCTGACCACCGGCGGCCCGGCCACGCTGGAGGCGTCGGCGATCTCCGCGTGGTTCGGTGACCACAAGGTCCTGGACCGGGTCTCGCTGACCATGCCCGCCCGCGAGGTCACCGCCCTCATCGGCCCGTCCGGCTGCGGCAAGTCGACCTTCCTGCGGATCCTCAACCGCATGCACGAACTGATCGGTTCGGCCTCGCTGGCGGGCCGGGTGCTCCTCGACGGCGACGACATCTACGACCGGGGCCGGCGCATCACCCGCGCCCGCCGTGAGATCGGCATGGTCTTCCAGAAGCCGAACCCGTTCCCCGCGATGACCCTGTACGACAACGTCCTCGCCGGTCTGAAACTGAACGGCATCAAGGCCCCCCGGGACGGCAAGGACGACCTGGTCGAGGAGTGCCTGACCAAGGCGGGCCTGTGGCGCGAGGTGAAGGACCGCCTCCGCCAGCCCGGCGGCGCGCTCTCCGGCGGCCAGCAGCAACGCCTCTGCATCGCACGCTCGTTGGCGGTGCGCCCGCGCGTCCTCCTGATGGACGAGCCGTGCTCGGCCCTCGACCCGACCTCGACGCGGCGGATCGAGGAGACCATCCACGACCTGAAGCACGAGGTGACGATCGTCATCGTCACCCACAACATGCAACAGGCGGCCCGCGTCTCCGACTCGTGCGCCTTCTTCCTCGCGGAACAGGGCACCCCGGGCGCGATCGTCGAACACGGCCCGACGGACGACATGTTCAACCGCCCCCGCGACGAACGGACGTCGGACTACGTGAACGGCCGCTTCGGCTGACGGGTCAGCGGCACGGGTCCCGGTCGTCGTCCTTCGGACGCGGGCCCCCCTGCTCCGGGGTCTTCCAGCCAGAATGGGCCGGACCGGCGTCGATCACCGCCGTCAGCTCCGCCGGCTCGACGCCGTCACCCCCGCGGCGTCCAGGGCCAGCCACACCCGGTCCCGGGTGAGGGGGAGTTGGGTGAAGCGGAGGCCCGTCGCGTCGCGCAGGGCGTTCGCCAGGGCGGGCGCGACCGGGTTGAAGGGGCTCTCGCTCATCGATTTGGCGCCGAGGGGGCCGATGCTGTCGGCGGTCTCCATGAAGTGGACCTCGGTGCGCGGGACATCGGCGTACTGGGGGACACGGTAGCGGCGGAAGTCGGCGGTCTCGACCTCGCCGCGTTCGTCGACCCGTACGTCCTCGAAGAGCGTGGCGCCCAGCGCCTGGGCGACTCCGCCCTCGACCTGGCCGCGGCACTGCATCGGGTTCATCACCGTGCCCGCGTCGGCCGCGTGCACACTGCGCAGGATGCGGATCTCGCCCGTGCCGGGGTCGACGGCGACGCGGAACCACTGGGCATTGAAGGCGACCGAGCGCGGGGCGCCCCCGAAGTGCCCGTCAGCGGCCAGGGTGACGCCCCGCGCCCGGGCCGCCTCGTACAGCTCCTTCAGGAGCAGCCTGCCGCCCCGGTGGACCACCGCCTCCTCCGTGAGCCGGCAGTCGGCGCGCGGTACGCGCAGGTGGCCGGCGGCGAAGTCGAGGAGCAGGCCGGCGAGGGCGCGGGAGGCGCGCAGGGTGGCCTTCCCCGCGACGACGATGCCGGTGGAGGCGAAGGCGCCGGTGTCATGGCGTACGACGTCGGTGTCGGACTGCCGGACGGTGATCCGCTCGACGGTGGTGGCGAGTTCGCCGGACGCGATCTGCCGGTGGACGGTGGTGGTGCCGTTGCCGAACTCGGCCGTGCCGACGGCGAGATCGAAGGTGCCGCCGGGCAGCAGGGTGGCGCGGGCATCGGCGAGGTGGCCGCCGGGAGGGCCGGTGGCGATCATCGCGAGGGCGGTTCCCTCGCCGACCAGCCAGCCGTCCGGTACGGTCTCGTTCCCGCCCCCCTCGGCCCCGGCGCCGGTCACCGGCTCGGCCCGCGCGCGCCGGACCACACCGAGGCACTGGTCGAGGCCGTAGCTGGCGACGTGCAGGTCCTCGTCCCAGCCGCCGGGAGTGATCAGCGGCTCTCCGGGCCCGATGATGTTCTTCGCCTTGAACTCCAGTGGATCCAGGCCGAGCCGTCGGGCGAGTTCGTCGAGGGCCGACTCGACCGCGAACATGACCTGGCCCAGTCCGTAGCCGCGAAAGGCACCGGCCGGGACGGTGTGGGTGTAGACGGCGAAGGCGTCGACCTTCTTGTTCGGGGCGCGGTAGACCGCCAGCGACTCGCCGACGCTGTGGAACATCACCGACGGGCCGTGATTCCCGTACGCGCCCGTGTTGGACACCACACGCAGCCGCATCGCGGTCAGTGTGCCGTCGCGGCGGGCGCCGACCTTGAGGCGGACGGTGAACGGGTGCCGGGTGGTGGAGCCGTAGAACTGCTCGGCCCGGGTGTACTCCAGCTTCACCGGGCGGCCCAGCCGCAGCACCGCCAGCGCCACGATGTCCTCGACCAGCATCTCCTGCTTGCCGCCGAAACCGCCGCCGACCCGGCCCGCGACCACCCGTACCCGCTCCTCCGGGAGGTCGTACAACGCGCACAGCGCACGCCGCGTCAGGAAGGGGGTCTGTGAACTGGTGCGTACGTTCAGCCGGTTGTCCTCGTCCAGCCAGGCGAGGGCTCCGTGCGTCTCCAGGCTGGCGTGCTGGACGCGCTGGGTGCGGTACGTGTCCTCGTACACGGCGTCGGCCTCGGCGAAGCCCGCCTCGACGTCGCCGATCTCGCCGTGTGTCTCGCCGGCGACGTTGTCCCGGGGGCGTGCGATCCGGGCCGTCTCCGGGTCCTTGTCGTGGACGACCGGTGCGCCGGGACGCATCGCCTCCTCCGGGTCGATGACGGCGGGCAGCACGTCGTACGTCACCTCGACGCGGCGGCAGCCCTCCTCGGCGGCGGCCTCGCTGTCCGCGACCACCGCCGCCACACGCTGGCCGATGTGGCGGACGGTGTCGTCGAGGACGCGGGTGTCGGCCGGGTCCTCCTCGGGGTGTTCATGGCGCGCGGTGGAGAAGTGCCCCTGGGGAGCGTCGTGATGGGTCAGGACGGCGTGCACACCGGGTACGCGCAGGGCGGCGGAGGTGTCGACGGCGAGGACGCGGGCGTGGGCGTGCGGGGAGCGCAACAGCTTCATGTGGAGCAGGCCGGGCAGGTCGACGTCGAAGGTGTAGCGGGCGGTGCCCGTCACGACCTGCGGTCCGGCGGGCGCCGGCAGGTTGCGGCCCACGGCCTCGCCGGGCGCGGGAGCCTCGGCGTGGCGCACCCCCCGTACCGCGTCCTCGATGGCGCGGTAGCCGGTGCAGCGGCACAGATTGCCCTTGAACGCGCGGGGCAGGTCGGCGCGTTGGTCCTCGTCCAGGGCGACGGTCGTCATCAGGAACCCGGTTGTGCAGAAGCCGCACTGGAAACCCTGCGCGTCCAGGAACCGTCTCTGTACGGGGTGGAGTTCGCCGTTCTCCGAGGCGAGGCCCTCGACCGTGGTGACCGTACGGCCGTCGGCGCGGAAGGCCGGGTAGAGGCAGCTGTGCACGGGCTCGCCGTCCACATGGACCGTACAGGCCCCGCAGTCGCCGGCGTCGCAGCCCTTCTTCACACCGAACCAGCCGCTGTCGCGCAGGTAGGTGCGCAGGCACTGGCCGGGGCGCGGCTCGTGTGTGAACGGCCGGCCGTTCACCTCGATCCCGAAGCTCACTGGGCGGTCCCCGCTTCCTGGCGCTTCTTGGATGTCCCCGCTCACCGGGTGTGTTCCTCGGCCGGTGACAGTTCCCGGCGGATCTCCTCCGCGTACCTGAATGTCATGTGCCGCCGCCACTCCGGCAGCCCGTGGATGTCGTCGAACCACTCGTCCCCGGCGACGGCCCCGCCGATCGCGGTACGTACCTCGTCCGCCGTGGGCGGCAGCGGGAACCACAGCCGGACCGGGCGGACGGTCGAGGCGGTGACCGTGATCGCGAGGGAGCGGTCGACGGGGTCGAGCGCGCCGACGACCAGCACACCCGAGCGGCCGAGCCCGTACAGCGACGCCTGCCGGAAGGCCGTACGGCGGGCGAGGGCCCGGGCGGGCAGGGTGACGGACCGCAGCAGCTCACCCTCGGCCAGCACCGTACGGCCCGCGCCGGTGACGAAGTCCGTGACCGGGACCCGGCGCAGGAGACCGGCCTGGGAGCGCAGCAGGCACACTCCGTCCAGCGCGACGGTGAGGGAGATCATCGGACCGGCCGGGAGGGCGTTGCAGAGGTTCCCGCCCACCGTGGCCATGTTCCAGATCTTGAAGGAGGCGAGGAAGGCACGGCAGCATTCCTCGAACAGCGGCGCGGCTTCGGCGCTCAGCTCCTTCGCGAACCGGGACAGCTGGGCGATGGTGCAGGTCGCGGCGATCTCCAGCGAGCCGTCCGGGTGCGTGCCGACCGGGGTCCAGCCGGTACGGCTCAGGTCCACCAGCCGCCGCAGGTGCGGCTGCGGCTCGGAGAACAGGTACGTCCCGCCGCCCAGCCAGGCATCGCCCGGCAGCCAGGGCGCGGCGTCGCGCGCGTCCCGTACCTCCGTCACCGTGTTCAGGTCCATGACGGTCAGTGAACCAACCCGGAGGGGCTCAGGACGGCTGGTTCATCACACAGAAACACGGACTTTTCCGGCGAGCCCTCTGGAGCGACGCCGGAGGCGGCAGGAGAGTTACGTTGGGGTGCGGGCGTGGTCGGCTCCGTACGCGGTGAACCCCGCCCTCCCTGTCACACGTTTCCACTCTCGGAACGGCATCGACGCCCCGAGGAGGGACAGTGCCCCTGCACACCCCGACGATCGACACGATCGGCACGACGGAAGCCCGCTTCGCCTCGACCTACCGCGAGGTCCGGCTCGGTCCCGTGGGCCTCGGCGACGTCACCTTCCCGCACGACTGGGCCGTCGCCTGCGACGACGTCGGCGCCCACTACTACGTCCACCTCCCGCTCGCGGGCCGCTTCGACTCGCGCCACCGCGGCGTCGAGCTGACCCATACCCGCGAGGCCACCGCCGTCTTCCGGCCGGGCGGGGGATCGTTCGCCGGCCGGTGGGCCGCGGGCTACCACGCGCTGTGCGTACGGTTCGACCTGCCGTCCATGAATGCCGCGCTGGCCCGGCTCCTGGGCGACCGCACACCGGCACGGATCACCTTCGGACACACCATGAACACCGCCGCCGGCTTCGGGCGCGGCTGGGCGGACCTCCTGCTGTCGGTCAACCGGCAGTCGGCCGCGCCGGACAGCCTGCTCCACCAGCCGCTCGTCGCGGCCCCGCTGGCGGAGAGCATGGTGAACGGCTTTCTTCTGGCCGCGACACACTCGTACTCCGAGCAGCTGAGGACACCCGTGGGCGCCGCGCGCCCGGCCGCGGTCCGCGCGGCGGTCGACCTCATCGAGGCCGACCCGCGGGCGCCCCTGACCGTGTCGCTGCTGGCGTCGTCCTGCGACGTCAGCGTCCGTACGCTCCAGAACGGTTTCCGCCGGCACCTGGGAATGCCGCCGATGGCCTATGTACGAGAGGTCAGGCTGCGCCGGGCGCACGAAGAACTGCGCGCCGCCGACCCCTTCGCCGAATCCGTCGCCGCGGTCGCGCGGCGCTGGGGCTTCCGTCATCTCGGCCGGTTCGCCGCCGCGCACGAGGCCGCATACGGCCAGACGCCATTGAGGACGCTCCGCGGATAATCAATTTCGCTTTCCGGACAATTTCCCGGAAAATGAGCGGCGCCCAGTTAGTGTTCACATTCGGAAAGCACAAAAAACGCGGACACTCTCAGGGAAACGAACATGAATAACGAGCCCTATGCCGATGTGCGTGACATGTATCTGGCGCATTCCATGTTCCGTCGCGAGATCGGCCTCGCGCCCGACCTCGTACGCGGGGTGGCGAGCGGCGACGCCGAGCGCGCGCGGATCGTCGCCGACCACCTCGACCTCGTGGACACCGTGCTGCGCCATCACCACCACGGCGAGGACCTGCACCTGTGGCCCAGGCTCCTGACCAGGGGCGGCCCGGACGCGGCGGCGGTCGTACGGGTCATGGAGGACCAGCACGAGGCGATCGAGCGGGCCAACGGTGAGGTACGGGACCGGTCGGCCACGTGGCGGGTCACCGTCGACCCGGAGGACGGCGCGGCGCTCACCGACGCGCTGCGGCGGCTGCTGGACCTGCTGGTCGAGCACCTCGCGGTCGAGGAGGACCAGGCACTTCCGCTGATCGAGAAGCACATCACAGCGGCCGAGTGGGGGCAGATGGTCGCCGAGGGCGGCGCCGATCTGGCACCGGAACACATGGCGCTGATCTTCGGGATGATGGCGTACGAGGGCGACCCCGAGACCGTCAGGGACATCGTGGCGGGCATGCCGCCGGAGATCCGTCCGGTCATCGCGGACCTTGCCGCGCAGGCGTTCGCGCGGCACGCGGTGAGGGTGTACGGCACGCCGGCGCCGCCGCGGACGGGGGCGCGGCGATGAGCGGCCACCGGTACGACAACGGCCGCACATACGGGCGCGACCACGGTCACGACCTGATGTTCGGGGCCCTGCTGGAACCGCCCGCCGACCGGCCGCGGGACGTCCTCGCCCTCGCCGACCTGATGGAGGCCGTCGGACTCGACGTGGTGACGCTCTCGGACCATCCGTACTGGCCGGAACGGCTCGACACCATGATCCTGCTGGCCGCCGTCGTGGCCAGGACGGAGCGCATCACGGTGATGTCCAACATGGCGAACCTCCCGCTGCGCCCGCCCACCACCCTCGCCCGCACCGCCGCGACCCTCGACATCCTCAGCGGCGGTCGCTTCGAACTGGGCCTCGCCACGGGGGCCCAGCAGATGTGGGACCTGGTCGTCGCCGAGGGCGGTCCGCGGCGGAACGCCGGCGAGTCGGTCGACGCGCTGGAGGAGGCGGTACGGATCATCCGCGCCCTGTGGACCTCGGACAGCGCGGTGAGCTTCGAGGGCGGGCACTACCGGCTGGCCGGGGTGAAGCCGGGGCCACGTCCCGTGCACGACCTCGGCATCTGGCTGGGCGCGTACCAGCCCCGGATGCTCCGCCTGGTGGGCGCGGTCGCGGACGGCTGGGTGCCCAGCTCGCCGTTCCTGCCGCCGGAACACCTGCCGGCGGCGAACCGGGTCATCGACGAGGCCGCGCTGGAAGCGGGACGCTCGCCGGGGGAGGTGCGGCGTGGGTACAACATCGAGGGACGATTCGCGCCGGATTCCGGCTCAGGTTTCCTGGACGGGCCGCCGCGGCTGTGGGTCGAGCAGCTGGCGGACCTCGCCCTCTCCCACGGAATCAGCGCGTTCTTCCTTTACCGCGCGGAGTCCCCGGACGTCATCCGGCAGTTCGCGGCGGAGGTCGCCCCGGCGGTGCGCGAGATCGTGGCGGCGGAGCGGGGGAACGGCGCCGGGCCCGTAACGCCCGTAACGCCCGCAACGCCCGTGAAGTAGAAGCGGCAATCGCAAGGGAGAGGAACGGGTCATGCCATTCGTGAATGTCAAAGGAATTCACTGAATATTTCGGCGCGCATGACGTACGTAAAAAAGTTACGATTACGTCATGAGGTACGAGGAGGAAGACACCCTCACTCAACGGGACCGTGGCACGACCGGGCGTTTCGATCTCGCCCTGGCCCCCGCCGGCCTCCGCCTGGTGCAGGACCTGGTGAACACCTCCCTCTACGCCTGGAGGGGACAGCCGGGCCTGGATCTGCTGGCCGACCTGCCGAGAGCCCGCGTCTGGCTCGACCGGGCGGTGGCGGACTGGTCGGCCGAGTCGGGACTGCGGGCCCCCGCGATCGACCTCCGGGAGGCCGACCTCGACGGCCTGCGGGAACTGCGCGAGTCCCTGCGCCACGGCCTGCGCGCGACGGCGGAGAACGCCGGGACGCTGCCACCGGGCGAGCGGGGCTTCCGCCGGATGGGTTCCGAGGTCCGGCTGGACATCACGGCGGACGGCGAGGTGGAGTACACCCCGTCGCGGGGCGGAGCCGACGGCGTGAGCGCTCTGGTGGCGATGGAGATGCTGCTGGCCCGCACGGCGGGCACCTGGAACCGCCTCAAGACGTGCGCCCAGCCGGGGTGCGGCGCGTGCTTCTACGACTCCTCACCCAACCGCTCGCGCGCCTGGCACTCCACGAAGACCTGCGGAAACGTCAGCAATCTTCGGGCTTCGAGGGCGCGCAGACGCCAGGTGACGTAGGTCGGCGCGGTGTCGGCAGGGCGCCGCCCTCTGCTGTGTGGGTTTCCACGCCGGGTAGGCCCTTGCTCCACCTTGTGGTGATCCCGGTGAGGCGGGACGCGGGTGGTGGTGTGAACCTTCGCGTCGGGGGCCCGTACGGTCAGGACCAGCCAGGCGGCGTGCCTGCGGTGCAGGGGTGGGGGAGTCCGGAGCCGGGGCAGCGGGTCGGTGCCGGTGCTCGCCGCTGTCTCCGCGATCTCCCAGGCCCGGTAGAGCTCGCTCCTGGGTCAGCAAGTCCCGGAATCCGGGGCCGACTTGCGCGGTGCACAGGCGCACCGGGGATGTCGGGGTCAGGATCTGGACCGGGGTGGCGGGGGGTGTGAGGATCTGGACCGGGGTGGTGGGGGTCGTCGGGATCTGGGCCGTGGTGGTGGTGTCGGTGGGCGTGAGGGCGATCGGGTCGCGCCAGTCCCAGGCGGCCCACGTCGCGAAGAAGTGCCGGAGCAGGGCGGCGTGGGGGAGGCCGCCGGCCTCGCGGGTCGTGCGGGCCGCGAGTACCGACCAGGCCAGACCCGGCAGTCCGCCGAACGGGGCGGAGTCGAGTCCGCGCGCCTTCGCCCACTCCTTGACCTGCCCGGCCAGGAGGGCGAAGCCGGTGTGGTGGTCGCCGACGGCGGCTCGTACGGCGTCCGAGGTCGCCCCCGGCGACCAGGGCAGATGTGGTGTACGGGGGTAGTGGACACGCTCGGTCCTGGCCATGGTCACGACCGCGGCCAGGCGTTCGTGCCGGAGGCACCGGGTGAACTCGCCTGCGGCTGGGGCGACTTGGATGCCTCAGCCGACGGACGTCCGTCGGCGCCGCTCTGGTACGTCAGCACGTCGGGCAGGTCGGTGTGTTCGCACTGCATCCTGCCCAATCCCCCAGTGAGCTGTCTGACCCCGGCTCGCGGGTGCCTGACCGATACGTGACCGAGGAAGAGAGAGCCGACTGTAGCCGAGGCCCCCGGCAGAGGCCCGCGCATTGTTTTCGCCCGAGCGGTGTGGCCGGGCCGCGACGTACCGGCGTGCGCTCCAACTGCCCCCGGTCCGCGCCTTCTTCGGCGCTCAGTCGCACCGGCCGCACGGGTATCCGTGCCGCACAGCGGACCGGGACCTTGGCAACACCGGCACAGGTGCCCACCGGCCGCGCCACGTGGTCGAGTTAGGTTGTGGCCATGAATATGGACGCCTTCGCGCCGGGATTCATCAGCGACACCTGGCCCGGTACCAAGATCGACTCGATGCCCGGACCGCCCCCGCTGATCGACCGGGCCGGAGATCTGGTGGTGGTCGACGGGATCGTACGGTGGACGACCCCCGAGTACGAGAACGAGGGAGGCGGGCGTGCCCACAGGGTGCCGGACGGGACGTACCCCGTCTACGCGGGCAGTGTCGCGTGGGACGACGGGGAGTCTGGGCTCCGGTACTACGTGACCTCGCTCTTCATACCCCTCGCGGAACCCGAGGAGTTGGCCAAGTCGAGCTGGGACGACGGTTATGACGACCGGGGGCCGGAGTTCGAGAACTACGCCTGTCTGTGGAGCGAGCGCGCGAGTCGTGTGACGCAGCCGCATGAGGGGGACGAGAAGAACGAGATCCTCCGCGTGACGGAGAGGGCGCTGCTGTCCGGTCAGGCCCTCGCGGAGCGAGGCAACTGGACCAACGACGTCGTCGATCCGGAGAGCGGCGCGAACATGCTGGGGTTCCCGGTGTACGTCGGCATCAGCATGACGGGGTTCGAGGCGACGAGCGAGGACGGCCGGCTCGTCGGCCTTCTCTTCACCACCTGGTGAACTCCTCGCGGGGAAGCCTGAGACCGGCTGTCAGTACTGTCGTCGCCCCGGCCGCGCCCGTACCCCGGGCACTGCCTACAGGGCCACCGTCAGCTGTGTCCTCAGGTGTGCGCGCAGTACCCCCGCCATGTCCGTGGCGCAGCCGCTGAGCAGCCACTGCACCTGTAGCCCGTCCATCAGGGCGATCAGCTGCTGCGCCGCCGCGTCCGGTGCGATGCCGTCGCGCAGAATGCCCTCGTCGGACGCCTGGGCGTACGCCTGTGCCGTGGACGCGACCGAGTCCCGGTAGCGCTCCACGAAGTAGGCGTGCGCCGGGTGTTCGGGGGAGGTCGCCTCCGCCGCGACCACCGAGAACAGTTCCACGATGCCCCGGCGGGTGGCGTTCAGCTCCGCCAGGTCGGCGAGCCGCCGCAGCCGGTCGACCCCCTTCGCGCCACCCAGCGCCAGCCACTCGCCGTCCACTTCGTCGCGGTGCTCCAACACCGCGAACAGGAGGGACTCCTTGGTGGGGAAGTGGTGCAGCAGACCGGGGTGCGAGATGCCGCAGCGCGACGCGATCTCCCGCAGGGAGGCCCCGCGGTAGCCGACCTCACCGAACAGGGCCATGGCGTGATCGATGATCTCACGCCGCTTCGCGCGGCCCTTCGCGTAGCCGCGGGCCTTCGCGTGGCCACGGTGCGGTTCGGCGGTCACTCGCCACTCTCCCCTGTCTCGCCGGTGCGCCGGTGCGCCGGTGCGTCCGTGCGTCCGTGCGTCGGTCTCGTCGGTCTCTTCGGCCGGTCTCGCGTTCTCGTCGGACAGCTCTCACGCCCCTCGGATGCCCCGGGCCGGACGGCCCCGAGCAGGTTCGCACACCTACATACTTACCACTAGGTCGGTATTGGGCTACCGTGAGTCGGAGTGGCCTGAGCAAGCCGTTCCGACCCGGGAGACCACCGACCATGACCACGACCGCGGTCTGCCCCACGCCTGGCCCGGTGACCGGCGAAGGACGACGACCACCGACGTCGCGGGGCTCCCCCACCGTGTCCTTCCGCCGCGGACACGACGTGAAGCGGAACCGCCGCCGCCCCGTCCGGGTGTCCGCTCGACACACACATTCGACGTTGTGAAAGGAACTGCTGTGGGCTCCTTGCCGCCCTACCTCGACCCCGGACTTCCCGTCGCGGAGCGGGTCGACGACCTCGTCGGCCGTATGACCCTGCCCGAGAAGGTCGGTCAGATGCTCCAGCTGAACGCGAAGGACGGGGTACGGGGCCACATCGAGGACATGTACGCCGGGTCGATCCTCCACGCCTCGCCCGAGCGCGTCCTCGAAGCCGCCGAGCTGACCGGGCGGACGCGCCTGCGCATCCCGCTGCTCGTCGCGGAGGACTGCATCCACGGGCACTCCTTCTGGGAGGGCGCCACGATCTACCCCACGCAGCTCGGCATGGCCGCGACCTGGGACCCCGACCTCGTGGAGCGCATCGCCAGGGCCACGGCCGTCGAGGTCGCGGCGACCGGCGTCCACTGGACCTTCTCCCCGGTGCTGTGCATCACCCGCGACCTGCGCTGGGGCCGCGTGAGCGAGACGTTCGGCGAAGACCCCTTCCTCATCGGCGAGTTGGCCTCCGCGATGGTGCGCGGCTACCAGGGCGACGGGCTGTCCGACACGACGGCGATCCTGGCCTGCGCCAAGCACTTCGCGGGCTACTCGGAAACGCAGGGCGGCCGGGACGCCAGCGAGGCGGACATCTCGCGGCGCAAGCTGCGCTCGTGGTTCCTGCCCCCGTTCGAGCGGGTCGCGCGCGAGGGCTGCCGTACGTTCATGCTCGGCTACCAGTCCATGGACGGCGTGCCGATCACGGTCAACGACTGGCTGCTGAACGACGTGCTGCGCGACGAGTGGGGCTACACCGGCACGCTGGTGACCGACTGGGACAACGTCGGCCGCATGGTGTGGGAGCAGCAGGTGTACGCCGACCACGCGCAGGCCGCCGCCGCGGCGGTCCGGGCCGGCAACGACGTGGTGATGACCACGCCCCAGTTCTTCGAGGGCGCGCAGGACGCGGTCGCGGCGGGCACGCTCCAGGAGGCGGAGATCGACGCGGCCGTACGCCGTGTCCTGACGCTCAAGTTCGAGCTGGGGCTCTTCGAGAACCCCCGGCACCCCGACGCCGTCCGGCAGGCCGAGATCATCGGCAGCGCCGGCCACGCCGAGCTGAACCTGGAAGCCGCCCGGCGCTCGCTCGTCCTGCTCACCAACGACGGCACCCTCCCGCTCGCCGGGGGACTGGTGGCCGGCGAGGAGGGCCGCGCCGTCGCCGCCCCCGGCGCCACGCCCCGCACGGTCGCCGTCGTCGGGCCCAACGCCGACGACGCGCAGACCCAACTCGGCGACTGGGCCGGGTCGTCGGGCCAGGCCGACTGGCTGCCGGACGGCCAGCCGCGCCACATGATCCGTACCGTCCTGGACGGGTTCCGTGAGCACGTACCCGCCGACTGGACCGTGTCGTACGCGCGCGGCGCCGACATCGTCACCGTCGGCCCGGACCCCGAGGGGGAGTTCTTCCCCGACGGGCAGCCCCGGCCGCACGTCGTGGTCCCCGTGGAGCCGGACGACGCCCTGATCGCCGAGGCCGTCGCCGCGGCCGAGGCCGCCGACTATGTCGTCGCGGTGGTGGGTGACCGTATCGAGCTGGTCGGCGAGGGCCGGTCGACCGCGACCCTCGAACTCATCGGCGGACAGGTCGCGTTGCTCGACGCGCTCGCCGCCACCGGCAAGCCGCTCGTCGTCGTGGTGATCAGCTCGAAGCCGCTCGTCCTGCCGCCGTCCGCGCTGGGCGCGGCGGCGATCCTGCACGCCTTCAACCCGGGCATGCTCGGCGGCCGCGCCGTGGCCGAGGTGCTCCTCGGCCTCGTCGAGCCCTCGGGGCGCCTGCCCATCTCCTTCGCCCGGCACGCCGGCCAGCAGCCCACGTACTACAACCAGGTACGCGGCCAGCACGGCAGCCGGTACGCCGACCTCACCCAGAGCCCGGCGTTCGTGTTCGGCGAGGGCCTCGGCTACACCACCGTCGAGTACTCCGACCTCAAGGTGCTCACGACCACCCTGGGGGCGGCCGACGCGGTGCGCGCGCGTGTCGTGGTGACCAACACCGGCACCCGTCCGGCGCTGGAGACCGTCCAGGTGTACGTCAGCGACACCATCACGTCCGTCACCTGGGCGGAGAAGGAACTGAAGGCGTACCAGCAGGTGTCCCTCGCACCGGGCGAGTCGCGCGAGGTCTTCATCGAACTGCCCGTCGCCGCGTGCACCCTCGTGGACGCCGGAGGCGACCGCATCGTCGAACCGGGCGCCTTCGAGCTGCTCGTCGGCCCCTCCTCCCGTGAGGAGGCGCTGCTCCGGGCGGGCTTCACCGTGGAGGGCTGACACGCGTCAGGCGGCCCCCTTCCCGGTGCCGGGAAGGGGGCCGCCGATTTGGCGTGCCTGGTGCCGCGCCGCAGGTCAGAAGGGCGGCGGCTGCCTCAAATGGGCACGGCGGATGCCTCAATTAGACTTTGTACAAACAAGATTGACAAGGCATCAGTCGAATGCGAGGGTTCATCCGCGTTGAGCCCGAGCCGGTCAATGAGGACCGCGATCCGTCGGGCGGCCCCCGGTATCGCACGGCGTTTCCGCACGTTTAGGAGAAGTACGTGAACCAGTTGACGCATCTCCCGGCGTGGCCGTCATTACGGTCGGACATCGCCCCCGACCCGGCGCTCGAACAGGCCATCCGCGGCATCCTCGCGCGTATGACGGCCGAGGAGAAGATCGGGCAGATGATCCAGCCCGACCTGGTGGAGCTCACCGCCGACGACGTACGGACGTACCGGATCGGCTCGGCGCTGAACGGCGCGGGGCGCTGGCCGGGCGGAGACCGGCTAGCAGGTGCCGAGGCCTGGGCCGAGACGGTCGGCGGCTTCTGGGAGGCCGCACAAGAGGCGTACAAGGACCGGCCGTTCACGATTCCCTTCATGTGGGCGAGCGACGCGGTGCACGGCCACAACAACGTGCACGGGGCGACGATCTTCCCCCACAACATCGGTCTGGGCGCGGCGCACGACGCGGACCTGATCCGGCGCATCGGCGCGGTCACCGCGCGCGAGATCGCCGCCACCGGCATCGACTGGACCTTCGCCCCGACGGTCGCCACCCCGAGGGACCTGCGCTGGGGCCGCTGCTACGAGGGCTATTCCGAAGACCCCGAGATCGTTCATGTCTACGCGCGTGCGATGGTCGAGGGCCTCCAGGGCGACGCCGAGGGCCTGCGTACCGACTCCCGGGTCATCTCCTGCGTCAAGCACTGGGTGGGCGACGGCGGCACCTTCGGGGGCGAGGACCGGGGCATCGCGCGGTGCAGCGAGGACCTCCTGCGCAACATCCACGCCATGGGTTTCTTCTCCGGCATCGAGGCCGGCTCCCAGTCCGTGATGGTCTCCTACAGCGGCTGGGAGAGCGAGGACCGTTCCGAGGAGCGCGCCCACGGCAGCGCCTACCTGATCACCGACGTCCTCAAGGACGCGCTCGGGTTCGACGGCATCGTCGTCGGCGACTGGGACGCCCACCCCTACGTGGAGGGCTGCACCCAGGGGGACGCCGGGAACGTGATCAAGGCCGGGGTCGACATCCTCATGATCTCGTCCCGCGAGAAGTGGCAGGCCGTCTACCGCGACGCGCTGGCGCGGGTGAACTCCGGCGACATCCCGATGTCCCGCATCGACGACGCCGTACTGCGCGTGCTGCGGGTCAAGATGCGGGCCGGCCTGTGGGACAAGCCCAGGCCCCAGGACCGGTCGCTGGCGGGCCGGGAGGAGATCCTCGGCGCACCCGAACACCGCGCGCTGGCCCGCGAGTCCGTACGGAAGTCGCTCGTGCTGCTCAAGCACGAGAACGCCGTCCTGCCCCTCGCCCGCACCGCCAGGGTCCTGGTCACCGGCAGCGCCGCCGACGCCATCACCAAGCAGACGGGCGGCTTCACCGTCACCTGGCAGGGCGACGACGTCACGCTGGACGACTTCCCCGGCGGGGCCACGCTGGCGGGCGCCGTCGCCGGGGTCGTCGGCGAGGGCCACTGCACGGTCGACCCCCTTCTGGACCACGCGGACCCGTCCGGGCACGACGTCGTCGTGGTCGGCATCGGCGAGGACACCTACGCGGAGATGCTCGGGTCCATCAGCCCGTGGCACACCGTCGAGTACGCCGCGCTCAAGCCGTCCTACGCCCGCGACCTGGAGATCCTGCGCGAACTGCGCGCCGCGGGCGCCACGGTGGTCACGGTCCTGTTCAGCGGCCGCCCGCTCTACGTGACGGAGGAGATCAACCTCTCCGACGCCTTCGTGGCCGCGTGGCTCCCCGGACCCGCCGCGCAGGGCATCACCGACCTGCTCTTCACCGACGCCGAGGGGGAGCAACCGTACGACTTCCGAGGGCGCTTGAGCTTCAGCTGGCCCCGCGGCCGGCGTACGACGACCTCGCACCGGGTCCCGCCCCACATCCCGGACTACCAGGTGCCGCCCGGGGAGGAGGAGCCCGTCGGCAAGCACGCGCCGCTCTTCCCGTACGGGTCCGGGCTGACCCTGCGCGGCCCGGCCGCGACGGACGGCCCGGGGCCGTACCCGCTGCCGCTGGATGAGGACGACGACGCCCCGCCGGCCGAGCTGTTCACCGGCGACACGCTGGTGGTCGGGCCCGGCGACCCCGCGTACCTTTTCGAGGTCAGCGCCACCGCCAACGGGCCCCAGCCGATCCCCTCGGACGGCCGGCACGAGACCGTCTTCATCACGACGGAGCCGGTCGGGACACCGGGCGGGCGCGACGGGGTGTCCCTGACGTTCAAGGGCACCAGGACGTTCGTGTACGCGCAGGCCCACGGAGGCCGGCCGGCCGACCTGCGGGATCTGGTGGCGCGGGACGGGACGCTGTCGTTCGGCGTACGGGTCGTCGATCCGCCGGCCGATCCGTTCTACCTGGCCTGCCACAACGACTACCCGCGGCAGCCCGCACTCGACATCTCCGCCCGGCTGAACGCGCTGCCCGCCGGGGAGTGGACGCGGATCTCCGTACCGCTGTCCGAACTGGCCGCCGGCGGGATCGACTTCGCCCATGTCGACGTGCCTTTCCTGATCTGTACGGAAGGAAAGGCACGCCTGGAGATCAGCGGGATAGAACTCGCGGCCGCGCCGCGAAACGTCTGAACGCACGCACTGCCGAACGACCGAACGGCTGAACTACCGAACGACTGAACTACCGAACGGCTGGGGGAAGTCATGGGTGACAGAGTCATGTGGTTCAACGGATCCGTCGTGCCCTGGGAGGACGCACGGGTCCATGTCTGGGACGAGTTGGCGCTGCGCGGCGCCAACGTCTTCGAGGGAATGACGGCGTTCTGGGACGCGGAGCGGGACCGCCACCTGATGCTCGCCGCCGAGCAGCACGTGGACCGCCTCTTCAACTCCGCGCGCATCGCCGACATCCCGGCGCCGGAGACCCGGGACGAGGTCTTCGCCGCGCTGGCCGAGGTCGCCTCCCACCACCCTGGGAAGGACGTCTACCTGCGGCCGACGTTCTACGCCGCGCGCGGGCGGTCGACCCTGGCGCCCGAGAGCGAGGGGGCCATGTACATCGGCGGATTCGAGTTCGCCCCGGTGGCGCCGCCGCGGGTACGGGCCGTGGTCAGCGCCCACCGCCGCTTCGGCGGACCCATCGGCCCCCTCGCCAAGTCCGGCGGTTCGTACCTGGACTTCCGGGTGTTCGAGCGGGAGAGGACCGAGCGGGGCGCCGAGCACATCTTCATCCTCAACGAGGACGGGCACGTCGCCGAGGCGGACGGCGCCGCCATCCTGATCGTCCGCGACCAGGAGATCATCGTCCCCTCCGTGGACACCGGCGTCCTGGACTCCATCACCAAGCGCATCCTCCTCGACATCGCGCGCGACCTCGGCCACCAGGTGACCGAACGCCGCGTCCTGCGTGAGGAGTTGTACGACGGACAGGTCCTGCTCGCCGGGACGCTGCTGGGGATCCGCCTGGTCGACAGCACGGACGGCGTCGCTCCCCGTGACCCCCGGGCCACCGGCCGGGCCCGCGAACTGGCCGCCGCGTACGACGAGTTGTGCCGGGGCGGGCATCCCCTGTCCAAGACCTATCTGACCCCGCCGGCCTGAGCCGGTGGGAGCCATGCGTGAGATCGGAAGCGAGACGGTCCACCGCAATCCCTGGTTCTCCATCCTGCGCAAGCGGTACGAGGACGGCCTGGGGGACCGGCACACGTACTTCATGGTCAGCAAGCCGGACTCCGTCCTGGTGGTCGTACGGCACGAGGAACGCTTCGTCGTCGTGGACCTGCCGCGGCAGACCTTCGGCGGCG
The DNA here is from genome assembly GCF_044744165.1 of Streptomyces sp. NPDC087420. Lineage (NCBI taxonomy): Bacteria > Bacillati > Actinomycetota > Actinomycetes > Kitasatosporales > Streptomycetaceae > Streptomyces > Streptomyces sp. NPDC087420. Next base: position 416,484 of record NZ_JBIUXU010000007.1, on the reverse strand, counting down.
CGCGCAGCGTCGAATTCCCCCAAGGGGGCATCGAGGCGGGGGAGTCACCCGAGTCCGCCGCACGGCGCGAGGTGCTGGAGGAGACCGGCCTGCGGGTGACGGACCTGCGGCACCTCGGGACCTTCGCCGAGAGCAGCGGCTTCTCGACGACCTCCTGCCACGCGTACAGCGCGCGTGCCGTGGCGGAGGCCGGCCCCACGGACCGGGATCCGTTCGAGGAGGGCATGACCGTACGGACCCTGTCGTGGCCGGAGCTGCGCCAACTGGCCCGCGACGGCGGGATCCAGGACTCCGCCACGCTTGCCGCGCTGGCCCTGGCGGAGGTGGTGGACGATGACCGTTGACACCACGGAGATCTCGGTCGCGCTCTTCATCGACGTACGGATCAGCCTCGTCAGCGGGAACGTGGTGGCCCGGCACCCCGGCGCGTCGTCGGACGCGCAGGACCGGCTGCTGCTGGCGGGGCTCGGTCCGCTGCGCTCCGTATCGCCTCGCGGCAACGCGGGCCTGCTGCTGGAGACGGCCCGGGGCGAGTGCTGGCTGGTGGGCCTCTCGGAGTCGTCCGGGCTGGTCGCCTCGGTCGAACACGTCAACCCGTTCGCGGACACGCCCCGGACAGGCGGCCACGCCTAGACAGGCGGACACGCCCGGGACAGGTCGGTGCCTGAATCCAGGACAGGGACAACAGTGACACGCAGCTATGACGTCGTGGTCGCGGGTGCGGGCATGGCGGGAATACTTACGGCACTGGGACTGACCGCACGCGGCGCTCGGGTGCTGCTGGTCGAGGAGCGGCGGCTCGGCGGGGGCCAGTCGGGGCAGTCGCACGGATACCTGCACCGGGGCTACGCGTTCGGCCCGAACGAACCACGCCTGCCACTCCTGTTCGAGCGCGCGCGGGACCACTGGGACGCCCTCACGGCCGGCCTGACGCCCGTCACGCCGGGCTCGGTGGTGTCGTTCTCCAACCCGGACGCGTCACGGCGCGCCCAGGAGCACTGGCAGGCCTCAGGCCTCCCGGTCCGCCCCGTGGAACCGCCGCCGTGGCTCGGCGACGGGTTTGTCTCCTCGTTCAGGAGCGAGGAGGAGACCTACGACTTTGGCCCTGTCCTGCGCTGCCTCGGCGAGCGGACCGCGGCCACCGGCATCGACCTCGCCCGGGGCAGCATCAGCCGGACGGCGGACGAACCGGGCGGTGTGCTCAGCGAGTTCGTCCGTCCGGACGGCACCACCGAGACGATAGCGAGCCGCGCCGTGGTCGTCGCGGCCGGAGCGGGCGCGCCCGGCATCCTCGCCCGCTCGGGCCTGCCGCCCGTCGTGCGGTGCCGGAAGTCCTTCATGCTGGTGCTGCGCGGGCACCTGCCCGTCATCAGCGCCGTCTTCCCCGAGCGTGAGGAACACGGACTCTTCGTCGCCGGCCGGACGGGGCACGAGAGCGGGACGACCTGGCTCGTCTCCGACTTCCAGTCGTTCGACAGCGCGCGGGGCGCCGGGGGACAGCTGGCCGGCTGGTGGGCGCACCGCGTCCTGTCCACCCTGCGCGGGGTCGTCAGGCCGGGCCCGCTGGCGGGCGTGCGGCTGATCTCCGGGTACGCGGCGGTCAAGTCGGGGCTGCTGCCGAGCAGCGGCACGGTGGCGGACGAGTTCAGCCACGACTTCCTCGGCGGCCGGGCCGTGGTGGTCAGCCCGTCGAAGCTCACCCTCGCGCCGCTGGCCGCCGAGAGCGCCGTGAAGTCGGTGTCGGCCGTGCTGGGGATACCGTTCACCGGCGTCGAATGGGACCGCGTGACGGTGCCCGTGTCACCGTCCGTGTCGACAACCCTGACGACGCCCGCGTTGTCGTCCCCGCCGACGTCCGTGTCTCCGTCCCCGCCGGCGCCCGCGTCGCCGCCGGGCCCGGCCGCCGCCGACTCCGTACTGGTCAGCTCCGCCGGAGAGCTGTGGGAGACCGACCTGCACGCCCTCAAGGACCCCGACCTCCTGGGTGACCTCCCGGGCATCGCCGCGCTCAGCTCGCTCTACGCGCACTGACCCGCGCCCCCCTGACACACCCCCACCCACCCCCCACCGAAAGGAACCGGAATGCCGCACGAATCGGCGGCCATCGTGACGCGTGGCCTGACGAAGACGTACAAGGTGAGGCGCCCGACCACCGGGCGCTTCGCCACGTTCAGGTCGCTCATGAGCCCGGCGAGGGACGAGCGCACCGTGGTATCCGATCTTGATCTGACGGTCGGCCGGGGCGAGTTGGTGGGCCTGCTCGGCCCCAACGGTGCCGGAAAATCGACGTCCATCAAGATGCTGACCGGGATCCTGACCCCGACGTCCGGCGAGGTGTACGTCGACGGACGTGTCCCCCACCTCAACCGGGCGGACAACGCCCGGGCGATCGGCGCGGTGTTCGGGCAGAAGACCCAGCTCTGGTGGGACCTGCCCGCCCGGCACTCCTTCGGCCTGATCCAGGACATCTTCGACATCGCCCCCCGCGACTACGAACGTCAACTCCACGACGTCGACCAGGTGTTGGGCATCTCCGAGTTCTGGGACACGCCGGTACGGCTCATGTCGCTCGGGCAGCGCGTCCGCTGTGACATGGCGGCCGCGGTCCTCCACGACCCCGCGATCCTCTTCCTCGACGAGCCCACGATCGGCATGGACGTGGTGGCGAAGGAACGCACCCGCGCGTTCCTCCTCCAGCAGGTCCACGAGCGCGGCCGGGCGGTTGTCCTCACCACCCACGACATGACCGACGTGGCCCGGCTGTGCGAGCGCGTCCTGCTGATCAACCACGGCCGGCTGGTGTTCGACGGAACCCTCGACGGCATGAAGCACCAGTACGGCGCGAGCAGGACGGTCAACGTCACCTTCGGCGAACCGGTCGCCGAGGTACGGGTGGCGGGCGCGCGCGTCCTCTCCCACGAGGGGACACGCGCCACGCTCGCCCCCGAGGACGGCCACACGCCGGAGGACGTGGTGCGGGCCCTGATCGCCGGGTTCCCCGTGGTCGGCATGACCGTGGAGGAGACCGACCTGGAGGAACTCATGCGGAACGCCTACGAGGCCAAGAACGAAATCCTCGTCCCGTGAGCGCCGCGGTCACCACCGGAGCGGGCGGCCGGGCGGGTGGCAGCCCCGGCGGCAGGCCGGGCGGCGGGCGCGCCTGGCGGATCTGGCGGATCGTGCCGCTCTACCAGACCATCGCCTACCGGGGCCGGTTCTTCCTCGCCCCCTTCATGATGGGCGTGCAGGTCTACCTGTACTACCTGCTGTGGACGGCGGTCTACGAGGGCAAGGAGTCGGTCGCCGGGCTCGACGTCCACCAGGCCGTCACGTACGCGGCCCTCGCGATCCTCGTCGGGCGGATCCGGTGGAGCAACCGTATGGTCACCAAGGACAACCTGCCCCAGCGCACGCGCGAGGGCACGGTCATCTACTGGTTCCTCCGGCCGATCTCGCCCGGCCGCTACTACATGTACCGGGCCATGGGCGACATGGGGTACGGCGCCGTGTGGGCCCTCATCGGCTACCTGATCGCCCTCGCGGCCGGCGTGATCCGGCCGCCCGCGTCCGCCACGGTCGGACTGGTCTTCGTCGTCAGCCTCATTCTCGGGCAGATGATCCTCTACTACCTCGGCCAGCTCGTCGACCTCGCCACGTTCTGGCTGACCTCCAACAGCGGTCTGACCCGTATGTACAGCTTCGTGCAGGACCTCCTCTCCGGGGTGTTCGTCCCGCTGTGGTTCCTGCCGGGCTGGCTGCTCACCACGGCGTCGGTGCTCCCGTTCGCCGCCACCATCAACGTGCCCATCTCGATTTACGTCGGCCGCATCCCGCTCGCCGACGCGCCCGAGAACCTGCTGCGTGAGGTGTGCTGGGTGGTCGCTCTCGCCGTGCTGACCAAGTTCGTCTGGTCGCGCGCGGCCCGGCGCGTCACCTCACAAGGAGGCTGAACCATGACCACCACGGTCGACGCCCCCCGGCCCTCCCGGCCCACCCGGCCGCGCGCCGCCGCCGGGGCCCGCGTCCGCCGGACGGTCCGTGTCCTGCGGATCGTCCTGCGGACCACCGCGGTCAACATCCGGGGACGTCTCGAATACCCCGGCGACTTCGCGTTCGAGATCATCTTCGGCATCCTCTGGCAGACCTCGACGCTCGCCTTCGCCGCCGTCCTCATCACCCGCTTCGACGGTCTCGGCGACTTCCCGAACGGCGGGGTCCTGCTGATCGTCGGCATGCGGCTCATGTCGCACGGACTGTTCACCATGGTCTTCGGGAACCTCTCCGACCAACTGCTCGAACTGGTCGAGGAGGGCCGGGTCGAGGGCTACTTCCTCCGCCCCATGTCCGTCCTCACCCAGATCCTGATCAGCCGCTTCAACATCAACGCCCTCGGTGACTTCTTCGTCGGCGTCACCGTGTGCGCCATGGCCGTGGCCCAGGCCCCGGTCGACTGGGGCATCGGCGCCGTGCTCTACCTCGGCGCCGCGATCGTCGGCGGGGTCTTCCTGGAGGCCGCCGTCCAACTCCCGCTCGCCGCGCTGCTGTTGCGCTCGCCGTTCGCGCACGGGGTGGGCAAGTGGATCGACGACATCATGGCGACGATCGGCAACTACCCGCTGTCGATCCTGCCCGTCGTGCTGCGCGGGATCTTCACGTACGTCCTGCCGCTGGCCTTCGTCGCGTACTTCCCCGTCCTCGTCCTCCTGGACAAGGAACCGGAGCACGGGCCGCTCGCCTGGCTCACCCGGTGGTCGCCGGCGGTCTGCGTCCTGCTGTTCCTCGCCGCCAAGCGCTTCTGGAACTGGAACCTGCGCCACTACCAGAGCAACGGAGGATGAAGTGACCGGCGCCCCCGCCCCGTTGCCGTACGCCCTGATCGCCACCGACCTGGACGGCACGCTCCTGCGCTCCGACCGTACGATCGGCGCGCGGACCCGGGCCGCCCTGTCCCTCGCCACCGAGCGGGGCGCGCGGCACATCGTCGTCACCGGCCGGTCCGTCTCCTGGACCCGGCACGTCCTCGCGGACCTCGGGTACACCGGGCTCGCCGTCTGCGGGCAGGGCGGTCAGGTGTACGACACCGCCGCGCACCGGCAGTTGACGTCCGTCACGCTGGACCGGCGGTCGGCCGGACGGGCGGTCGCCCTGATCGAGGCGGTGACAGGACCGCTGATCCTCGCCGCCGACCGGGCGGGACTGGACGGGGTGGTGGTGGCCGCGCCCGGCTACCTGCACGACCTCGCCGGTGAGACACCGCTCGTCCCGGACGCGGACGAGGAGGAGCTGTGGGCGCACCCCGTCCGCAAGTTCTACGTACAACACCCGACCCTCACGGAGGACGAGCTGGCCTCGGTCGCGGTACGGGTCGCCGGGGACCTGGTCGGGGTGGTCAAGGCGGGCCCCGGCGAGGTGGAGCTGCTGCCGAAGGGCCTCACCAAGGCCACCGGCCTCTCCTTCGCCGCCCACCGCCTGGGCCTGGGCGGCGCCGACACCATCGCGTTCGGGGACATGGCGAACGACATCCCGATGCTCGACTGGGCGGCGTACGGGGTGGCCATGGCCGCCGCGCCCCCCGAGGTGAAGGCGGCGGCCGACGAGGTGGCCCCCGGCAACGACGAGGACGGTATCGCCGTGGTCCTGGAGCGCTTCCTGGGCGTGTGAGGACCAGGCGGCCGTACGGGGTCCCCCGCCGGGCCCCGTACGGCCGCCGGCCTACGAGGATTCCGCCGGAAGGGAGGGCGTGAAGCCGAACACGTCGCCGTACAGCGCCAGTTCGGCGTGGAGCGCGGTGACGGTGTTCGCCGCCTTCCGGAATCCGTGCCCCTCGCCCTCGAAGCGGAGGTAGCGGCACTCCCCGCCGGTCTCCGCGATCCGTTCCGCCATCCGCAGGCTCTGGGCGGGCGGGCAGACGCGGTCGTCCAGCCCCTGGAGGAGCAGGAACGGCGCGCGGATGCGGTCGGCGCCGGCCAGCGGGGAGCGCCGCTCGTAACGGTCCTTCGCCTCCGGCCAGGGACCGATCAGCCCGTCCAGATAACGCGATTCGAAATCGTGCGTCCCACCGGCGCTCCAGATCACCGGGTCGAGGAGCGGGTAGTAGATCCCGGCGGCGGCGTACAGCTCCGGCTCGGCGCACAGCGACGCGGCGGCCGTCCAACCGCCCGCGCTCGCGCCCCGGATGGCGAGTCCCGCCGCGTCGGCGAGCCCCTCGGCCACCAGCCCCCGGGCCACGGCGGCGCAGTCCCGCACGTCCGTGACACCCCAGTCGCCGCGCAGCCGCTCCCGGTAGGCGCGGCCGTAACCGGTGGAGCCGCCGTACTGCACGTCCACCACACCGATGCCCCGGCTGGTGAAGAAGCCGATCTCCTGGTTGAGCACGAGTGGCGTGCCGCTCGTCGGGCCGCCGTGCACGAAGACGACCCACGGCGGGAGTTCGCCCGCCGGTCCGGTGTGGGTGGGGCTGTAGGGCGGATACACGTGGGCGTACACGTCCTGGCCGTCGTCGCCGCGGAAGGCACGGCGGTACGGCGTGGTCGCCCACGCGTCGAGCGTGGTGCCCGAGGGCGGCCGTACGACTCGCACACTGCCGTCCGCCGGGTCCGCGAGGACCACACTGCGGCGCTGTCGCGGCCCGGCGCACACCGCGGCGACGCGCCGGCCGTCGGTCGCCAACGAGAACCACTCCGCGCCCGCCCCGGCGAAGCCCTCCGGGTCGGTGAGCGTGCCGTCGGGGGAGAGGATCCCCAGCGTGCGGCGGCCCTTGCCGTGCACGACGGCGAGCGTGCCGTCACGCAGCGGGAGGCACCAGCGCAGCCCGATCCGCCACAGCGCGTCGCCGAACTCCTCCTCGCGCGGGCACAGGTTGCGCAGGAGGCCGCCCTCCGGCGCGACCTCGTGGACGTTCCACCACCCGTCCGGGTCGGCGAGCGCGTACAGCGTGCCCGATCCGTCGGCGGCCCACTCCGCCTGCGTCACCGCCAGGCGGTCCCCGACGAGGACGGCCGGCTCGCTCAGGGTGCCGTCGGCCCGGACCACGGCACCCATGAGCCGGGTGGCGTCCCAGGGCATGTCCGGGTGGTCCCAGCCCAGCCAGACGACCCGGTCGCCGCCGGGCTCGATGCGCGGACCGCTCATGAAGTGGTGACTGGCCGTCAACTCTCGTACACGGGAGGCGTCGTCGGCCGCGCTGCCGTCCAGGGGCAGTGCCACGAGATGGCGGGTGACCCGGGTGCCCTCCTCGTCCTCGACCCGCTCGCGCAGGCACCAGACCTCGTCGCCGCGCACCGCCAGGTCGGCGTGGCGCAGCTCGGCCGGCCACGCGCCGGGCGGGCTGAGGGGCACCGGCTCCGTGCCCGGCCGCCAGAGATGGACACGCTGGTCCCCGGCGTGGGTGAAGACGACGCCGTCCTCGGCGCGGTCGGAGAGCGCGAGCCAGGGGCGGCCTCCGTACTCGATCACACGGGTCCGTACGTCCCAACCGCCGCCGGGCAGCGCCTCCTCGGGTCCGTCGGGGCCACCGCGCATCAGGGCGGCGCGGCCACCCTCCTCGGGCAGCGCCTCGGTCCACCACACCTCGTCCCCGACGAAGCCCACCCAGTCGAGCTGGGCCTCGCCCCGGGCGACGTCGGCGGCGCCGAGCGGGGACGGCCAGCTTCCGTACGGCGCCGTCCGTTGTCCGTGTGCCATGTCCTGCCTCCCGATTGACAAGCTTGGCAAGATATTGACACTGTGTCGGGCATTCAGGCAAGTGCCGGGCATTCGGGCAAGCGGTGCCACTGATGCCACGTCACCAGGTCGGCGCGCCTTGCCTCTTCCTGCGCGAAGGCCTGTGCGAAGGATGCGAAGAAGGAGTTGATCGACATGGCGGAACGCGCTCTCTCCGTACGGTGGACAAGGGCGGGGGACCGGCCATGACCCACCAGCCGGGGACCCTTACCCCCCTCGAAGCGCCCGCGGCGCGGGCTCCGCGCCACCTGCGCTCCGCGCTCTCCCTCGACCATCTCCTCGGCAGTCTCGGCCTGTTCACCGTCTTTCCCGTGCTCGGCCTGCTGCTCGCCGCGCGGGCGCCGGGGTCGGGGACCGCCGTGGTGGGCGCCGGGCTGTTCTGCTACACCGCGTCCGCCGGACTCGCCGCGCTCACGCTGAACCGCTGGCTGCACCGGGTGGGCTACCGCACCGGGATGGTGGGCGGGGTCCTGCTCTCCGCCGTCGCCTTCGGATCGCTGCCGTACGCCGGTACCGCGTGGGCGCTGTGCGCGCTGCTCGTCCTCGCCGGCACCGGCGTGAGCATCCACTTCACCCTGTCGCGCGTGCTCATCGCCGAGGTCGTGCACGACAACATCGGCCGGAACCGGATCTTCTCCCTGTTCCAGATAGCCGTCAACGCGGGCGCGATGCTCGGCCCGTTCGTCGCCAACCTGCTCTACACGGATTCCGACCCCCGGCTGCTCATGGGGTTCGTGGCGCTCTGCTACCTGGGCGCCGGCGCGGTCATGGTGCCCGGTGTCCCGGCCCACCGCAGGCCGCCCGCCACCTCCGGCACGTGGCCGGTCAGCAAGGCGGTCCTGCTGCGGGTCGTGCGGACCCCGGCCATGCTGCGGCTGGTGGTCGTGAGCACCCTGGGCACGTTTGTGTACGCCCAGTTCTACTCGGCGTTCGCGCTGTCCGTCGGCCGGGACTTCGAGTCGGCGGCGGCCCGTTCGGTGCTGATCGCCGCGCCCGCCGTGTCGATCGTCCTGTTCCAGACGGCGGTCACGGCGCTGATCAGCAAGCTGATGGCGGCGGGGAGGACCCCCTTCGCCATCCTCGGCCGCGCCAACATCCTCTTCGGCGTGTCCATGGTGCTGCTCGGGGTCGGCCTGCCACCGCTGTTCGGAGCGGGTGTCGCGGTCCTGGTGTTCGCCCTGGCCGAGATGATGTTCGCGCCGATGATGAGCACCGCGTTCGCCGGGCTCGGGGTGGGCTCCAGCCTGGAGGTCATGCACCTGCGGCAGGTCTGCTGGTCCACGGGGGAGGCGCTGGGATCGCTGGCGGGCGGGTCGCTGTTCCTCATGCTCCACGACGCGGGTGAGGCGTGGCTGTACTGGGACGTGCTCGGGGTGGTCACGCTGGTGTGCACGGGGCTGCTGGCGTTCCTCGTACGGCCCGGGACACCTCGTACCTGACGCTGTCATTCTTCTCGTGGAGTGTGCCGCCGCGTCGACCGCTGCCGTACCGTCGGAGCATGGGATTACGACGGCTCTTATCGACGGTGGCGGTCCTGGGCGGCCTGCTGGTGAGCGGATGCACCTCGTCGGACGGGGCGTCGAGCCCCGCCGACCCGAGCGCCTCCGGCGACGAATTCGACCCCTCGTACATGCAGCGGATCATGGACTCCCAGCTGGACCGTGGAGTCTCCGAGCTGCGCGCGGGTGTGGTCCACCGCCCCAAGAAGGACCGGCCCCTGGGGATCTCACCCTGCCGGCTGGTGGAGCTGGACAGAGACGTGCGCATCACCGACGCGGGGGCGGCCACCCGCAAGGCGGTGCCCGTACCGGCTCTGTACGAACTGCGGTCGGAGCGCTACGACCCCGGATTCAGCGTCAGCGTCTACCTCCTGCCCCGGCGGACCGACACCTCCGAACTGCTCGCCGAGGTGCTCACGGCGGCCCGCGACTGCGGCCCTCGCACCGCCGACGCCCCGTTGACCGCCCTCTCCCGTTCCCAGGCGCCGGTCACCACCGTCGCGCGGGCCACCGCGGGGAAGCACGGCCCGGGGGTGGCCGTCCTCAGCGACGCCCGGTACCGGGCGGCGCCGCCCTCCCCCGGGCCGGGCTGGACCATCGGGCCCGACGGGAAGCTTGCCCCTGTCGGCGAGCTGCCCAGGGCGTCCAGGCCGCCGCTCACACCGACCGACACCTCCGTGGAGTACGGCCAGGCGGTGGTGTACGGCACCAACGGACGCTTTCTCGTCGAGGTGTTGAAGGTCGCCGAGGAGAGCCTGTCGGCCCCGGAGCCGGACCCGACCCCGGCGCCCGGCGGGCAGCCGAGCGGCCCGACGTACACCGAGGCACAGGAGATTCTCACCACCGTGCTGACCGGCTTCCAGGGCGTCCCCGAGTAGGGGGTCCGGGTTCAGCGGCAAGAGGGTCCGGGTTCAGCTTCGGACGACGGACCGGTCGAGGAGGCCGAGGACGATCTCGGTCTGACGGCCCAGTGTGCGGCCGATCAGGAGGTCGCGGAGTGATACGGAGACCCCGAGCCGCAGTTTGATCCGGCGCGCCAGATGGGTGGTCGCCAGTGAGTCGCCGCCCAGGTCGAAGAAGTCCGAGTCGCCGGTGAGGCCGGTGTGGCCGAGGAGTTCGGCCCAGAGCCCGGCGAGGACGGTCGCGGGGTCTTCGGCGGCCGGCGCTTCCTCGACCCGCACGTCAGGCAACTGCCCGTTTGCCGTCGCCGTGCCCGGACCCTCCGCCGTCCCCGGCGCCCGTCCTGCGACCCCCCGGAGCGCGGCCTCGCGGGGGCGGGCCTCCGGGGCCATCCAGCGCGGTCCGGCGAACGCGTATCCCGGCAGGTGTACGCGTCGTCCCGGGCCGCTCAGCGCTGTCGGCGCGAGCGGCAGCCCCTTCGCCCAGAGCGTGCCCAGGGCCGTCAGGACCTCCTCGCCCGGCCGGTCGGTACGGGCCGGGGAGAGCGCGACCGGAGTCAGCCCGGCGGCGACGGCCAGGGCCGACAACACCCGTCCCGGGCCGATCTCGACGGCGACCGCGCCCGGGAAGCGCCGCGCCAGGGTCTCCATCGCCTCGGCGAACCGCACCGCCCCCCGCGCCTGGGCCACAAACCGGTCCGCGGTGATCCGGGCGCCCGCCGGGACCAGTTCCCCGGTGGCGTTGGCCGCGAACGGCAGCACCGGCCGCCGCAGGGTGATCCCCGCGAGCGCGGCGGACAGCGGGGCGAGCGCGGGTTCGACGAGCGCCGAGTGGAACGCGCGGCTCGTCCGCAGCCGCTTGGTGGGCACGCTCTCACCGAGCCAGGTACGGAACGCCTCGACGGCGTCCTCGGCGCCCGCCACGACACAGCTCTCCGGGGCGTTGTGCGCGGCGAGTTCAAGCTCCTGCCCGCTCTCCGCGAGCAGGGTACGGAGCGTCGCCTCGTCGCAGCCCACCGCGAGCATCGCGCCCGGCGGGCAGTCGGCCATGGCCCGGCCGCGTACCGTCACCAGTCGGGCCGCGTCGGCGAGGTCCAGCGAGCCGGCCACACAGGCCGCCGTGATCTCGCCGAGGCTGTGTCCCGCCACGGCGGCCGGGGTGACACCGAGGGCGCGCAGCGCGGCCGACGCCGCGTACTCCACGGCGAACAGGGCGGGTTGGGCCAGCTCGGTGGCCTCCAGCTCCGCCGCGGGGAACGACTCGTCCAGCAGCGCGCGGCGTACGACACTGGCCGTCGCGGGGTCGAACGCGGCGAGGCAGTCCCGCAGGGCGTCCTCGAAGCCGGGCAGTGCCTCGGCGAACGGCCTTGCCATGCCTGGGTATTGGGACCCCTGCCCCGGGAAGAGGAACAGCGCCGGGGCCGGCAGGCCACCCGTGGTGACCTCGTCCCGTACGACCCCCGCGCCGGACGCGAGGCGCTCGGTGATCTCCGCGCCGGTGCGCCCCGCCACCGCCAGCCGTACGGGCAGTTCGGCGCGCGCGGCCGCGAGGGTGAACGCCACGTCGGCCAGGGCCGGTTCCGCGCGCCGCAGATGCGCGCCGAGCCGCTGGGCGGAGCGCGCGAGGGCCTCGGGGTCGGCGGCGGACAGCAGCACAAGATGACCGGAGTCCTCCTCGCCGCCGGTCTCCGCGGCCTGTACCGGCGGCGCCTGCTCGATGACCACATGCGCGTTGGTCCCGCCGACGCCGAACGAGCTGATCCCGGCCCTGCGCGGCAGCGGCCCCCGCCACTCCCGGGCCTCGGCGGGCACGTACAGCGGTGAATCGGCCGTCTCCAGCAGCGGGTTGAGCCGGGTGAAGCCCGCCACCGGCGGCACCACCCCCTCCTTGACCACCAGCAGCGCCTTGATGAGCGAGGCGACCCCGGCCGCGTTGTCCAGGTGGCCGGTGTTGGCCTTGAGGGCGCCGACCGCGATCGTGGCCGGGCCCGCCCCCGTACCACCGAGCGCGGCGGACGCGGCCGTCCACTCGATCGGGTCGCCCACGCGGGTACCGGTGGCGTGCGCCTCCAGATACCCGAGCGACCCCGCGTCCACGTCAGCCGCCGCCAACGCCGCCCGGATGACGGCCTCCTGGCCGTCCACGGACGGCGCGTAGTAGCCGGCCTTCGACGCGCCGTCGTTGTTGATCGCCGTACCGAGCACCACGCCGTACGGCTCGGGGCCGTCCTCCAGGGCGTCGGCCAGCCGCCGCAGCACCACACAGGCGACGCCGGACCCGGCGACCACCCCGTCGGCGCTCTCGTCGAAGGGGCGGCACGCCCCGGTGGCCGAGTGGATGCCGCCCGGCACGTGGAGGTGCCCGCCCTGCGGATGCGCGATGCCCGCCCCGACCACCAGCGCCTGGTCGCAGTCCCCGTTCAACAGGGCCTGCACGGCCATGTGGACGGCGACCAGCGAGGAGGAACAGGCGGTCTGCACGGCCACCGCCGGTCCGGTCAGGCCGAGTTTGTACGAGAGGAGGCTCGCCATGAAGTCGGGCTCGGTGCCGTGCAGCGCGTCTTCGAGGGTGAGCGGGTCGAGCGCGCCTCCCGCCACCATGGCGCGCAGGTAGCCACTGCTGCTCGCGGACGCGAAGACCCCGGTGACCGAGGTGTCGCCGGGCCTGCACCCGGCGTCCTCCAGTGCCCCCCACGCGACCTCCAGCATCAGCCGGTGCTGCGGGTCCATCATCTCCGCCTCGCGGGGACTGACCCGGAAGAGCGTGTTCTCAAAGCGGTCCGCGTCGTCCAGATGGCCGTGCACGGGGACGAAGTCCGGGTCGTCCAGGAGGCTCCGCGGCATCCCGGCGTCGAGCAGTTCGCCACGTGTGTGACGCCGCGTCAGGACGCGTCCCGCCACCAGGGCGGACCACCAGTCCGCGAGGTCGGTCGCGCCGGGAAACCGCGCGGCGAGGCCGGTGACGGCGATGTCGAGAGAACGGTCACGGGACATGCTTCCCCTTCGGTCGCTGGGCGGTGCCGTCCGCGCCGGGGCGTGTCCTGACAGCACTCTGTTGGCAATAGATTGCCTTGACTGTGACTCATGTGGCAACCTATTGCCTCACATTGGACCGTACGTACCACGCGTCCCCCAGGAGCCCTGTCATGACGGTCACCGTTGCCCTGAGGCCAGAACAGCTCGCCGACCCCGGACTGCACGCCACCGGCGACCCCCACGAGGTGTGGCGCTGGATGCGCGCGTACGCGCCCGTGCACCACCACGAGGCGGGGGACCTGCCCGCGTTCTGGTCGCTGACGCGGTACACCGACATCAGGTCCGTCTACCGCGATCCCGGTACGTTCAGCTCCGCGCGCGGCGTCCTGCTGCGGCCGGTCGCGATGGGCGAGGACCCGGGCGGCGGCACCACCCTCGCGCTCACCGACCCGCCGCGCCACAAGGCGCTGCGCGGACTCATGGCCGACTGGTTCAGCACGCGGGCCGTCCGCGAGCTGGAGGGGTACATGCGGGACGCGATCCGCGCGGTCCTGGCCCGCGCGGTCGAACAGGGCACCTGCGACTTCGTCCACGACGTCGCGGGCCGGGTCTCGCTGTACGTCATCGGCCGCATCCTCGGCGTCCCCCCGGAGGACCACGAGGACCTGTTCCAGTGGACCAACGAGGCCTTCCTCGCCCATACGTCGCTGGCCGCGCACCACCGCTTCATGGCGTACTTCGTCGACCTCATGGACCAACGGCTGGAGCATCCCACCGACGACCTCGTCACCTCCCTGGTCCACGGCACCATCGACGGCGAGCCGCTGACCGAGGAGGAGATCCTGCTCAACTGCGAGAACCTCGTCGGTGCCACGGAGAACGGCCGGCTGGCCCTGGCGGGCGGCATGCTCGCCCTCCTCGAACACCCCGGCGAGCTGCGCAGGCTGCGCGAGGACCGGAGCCTGCTGCCGAGCGCGGGCGAGGAGATCCTCCGCTGGACCTCCAGCGCGACCCACAGCATGCGTACCGTCACCACGCCCACCGTCATCCGGGGACAGCGGATCGAGGCGGGCGAGCGTGTGGTCGTCTGGGTGCCGTCCGGCAACCGCGACGAGGAGATCTTCGACGACGCCGACCGCTTCGACATCGGCCGCGCCCCGAACCGGCACATCGCCCTCGCCGCCGGTGAACACTTCTGCATCGGCAGCACCCTGGCCCGCGCGGAGATGCGCATCCTGCTCACCGAGATCCTCGACACCGTGGGCCGTATCGAGCTGAACGGCCCGGTCGTACGGCTGCGTTCGATCCACGTCGCCGGTCCCGAGAGCATCCCGCTGTACCTCGCCGCGCGCTGAACACCCCACGTCACCGCCGCCTCACGCGTGGTGTCACGACCACCCGCAGACCCGCAGACCCGCAGACCTCAACCCTTCCCAGGAGAAGCCCAGATGGCCCACCCGCACGTACTCCTGATCGGCTGGCGGCCCGACGCGGTGACCGCCCTCCACCGCCTCGGCGCCGAGGTGACCTGCGTCCTCACCGCGAGCGAACTCGACCTGCGCGGGGACCTGTTGGACGACGCGCACACCGTCGCCGTGCACGACCCGTCCGACACCGAGTCGACCCTCGCGGGACTGGTCCGCCACGGACTGGACGCCGAGCGCTTCGACGTCGTCACCAGCCAGTTCGAGTTCACCCTGGTGAACGCGGCGGTGCTCGGCGGCGCCCGCAGCCCCATGACACCCGTGGACGCGCTGGCGCTGCGCGACAAGGACCTCCAGAAGCGGCGCATCCGGGCGGCCGGCATCCCCGTAGCCGACTCGCGGGTGATCGTCCGCCCCCGCGACCTGGTCGGCTTCCCCTCCGTGCGCGGGGTGCTCAAACCGCTGGCCGACTCCTCCACCCGGGGGGTACGGACCTGGAACAGCCACCCGGAACGCGAGCAGATCGCACGGCAGTTGGAGCAGGACAGCGTCGGCGCGCCCTGGCTCGCCGAGGAATGGGTGGACGGCGGCGAACTGCACATCGACGGTGTGGTGCGCGGCGGCGAGGTGGTCTTCACGTCCGTGGGGCGCTACCTCCAGAACGTCATCGCGATCCGCGAGGGCGGGATCGTGGCGTCCGTGATGCAGCACCCGGAGGAGTGCCCCGACCTCTACGCCCGCGCGCACGCGGTCGCCGGGCGGGTGATGGCGGCGCTGGGGCACCACGACGGGGTGTTCCACCTGGAGGTCTTCGAACAGGGCGACACGCTCGTCTTCGGTGAGTGCGGCGGCCGGATTCCGGGCGGGTCCTTCGACGAGATGATCCGCCTCCAGCACGGCGTCGACCTGCACGACGAGTGGGCCAGGTCGGTGCTCGGCCTCCCCTCCGCCGCGACCCCGACGACCGCCGCCACCTGGTTCGGTGACGTCTTCCTCGCCACCGCCCCCGGCCGGCTCGTGTCCCGCCCGGCCGACGACGAGGTGGCCGCCCGGGACGGCGTACGGTACGTGTCGCTCCAGGCGCGGCCGGGCGACCTGCTGGCGGACGCCGCGCAGGCGTCGAGCGTCTTCGCCGGGACGGCGGTGGTCGAGGGCAAGGACGAGGCGCACACGGCCGACCGCATCCGCCGGCTGGCGAGCTGGTTCGCGGAACAGAGCGTGCTGACCTCCCCCTGAGACGCCCCACCACCCGTCCCCTCATGGGACTTGACCCCGCCCGGCCCTCATTCAGGAGCACCTGTGACCGCACTACCCACCCCTCCCCACCTGCTCTTCGTCGGCGGGGCGAGCCCGCTCGCGTCCAGCCTGGACATCGTCACCGCCGCGCTGACCCAGGCGCGCGCCCGGGGGATCCGTACCCATGTCACCGGCAGGAGTGAGGTCCTCGCGGCGACCCCCGCCATCGGTGAACTGGCCGACGAGGTCTCCCCGGTCGACCCCGACGACCCGGTGCTGTCCGAGGCCTGGGCCCGCCGACGCCTCGCGGACGGCGACTCCTTCGACCTGGTCCTCGGGCTGCGGGATCCCGTACAGCTCAGCGTGGCGCGGTGTGCGGCGGTCGCCGGGGCCCCCGGCAACACCCCGGAGGCTGTCCGGCGCGTGCGCGACAAGGACGCCTGCCGGGCCGCCCTGGCCGCCGCCGGGTTCCGGCAGCCGCGGGTGCGGCTGTGCGCCGGCCTCGGCGAGGCGGAGGCGTTCCTCGCGGAGTCGTACGGCCCCTGGGTGGTCAAGCCCAGGGACGGCATGGGCAGTGTCGGGGTACGGAAGGTGACCGGCCCCGCCGACCTCCCGCGCGCCGTGGAGGAACTGCCCACCAGCGAGCCCTTCCTCGTGGAGGAGTTCGTGGAGGGAGCGGAGTTCAGCGTGGAGGGCGTGCTTCTCAAGGACGGGCCCAAGGTGCTCGCGATCACCGCGAAGGAGAAGCTGCCGCCCCCGTACTTCGTGGAGATCGGCCATGTCCTGCCCGCCGAACTGCCCGGCCCCGTACGGCGGGAGGTCGAGGACGAGGTCGTGCGGGCGCTGATGGCGCTGGACCTGCGCTTCGGGGTCTTCCACGCCGAACTGTGGGTCACCGACGCCGGGATCGTCCTCGGCGAGGTGCACACGCGTCCCGGCGGCGACTGGCTCCACCTGCTGCTGTCCCACGCCATCCCCGGACTTGAACTGTTCGGCCTGTTGTACGACGACGCCCTGGGACGCGACCACACCGGGGACCTGGTCCCGACCCGTGCCGCCGCCGTCGCCTTCCTCGCCCCGGAGCCGGGGCGGCTGGTCGGGGTGACCGGCTGGGCGCGGGTCCTGGCCCATCCCGCCGTGCTGCGGGCGGAGTTGAGCGTCGGGCCCGGGGACGTGATCGCTCCCGTACGGAACTCGGGCGACCGGGCCGGATTTGTGGTGGTCGGCGCGGCCACACCCCGTGAGGCACGGGCGCTGGCGGCGGAGGTGACCGCCCTGCTGTCGTTCGAGGTGGAGCCGGCGGTGGTGGCGGTGTCGCACTGAGACCGGCGGGACCACGAGCCAGCTGCCGCATACGTGAACGACCCGGACGGTGCGCCGATCCGTATTCCGTACGGAGGCGCACCGCCCGGGGCGGTTCGTTTCGGCGGCGGCCTCCGGGTCAGCCCGCCTCCCGGCGGCCCGTCGCCGCCCGGGCCGCGTCGAATTCCACGTACCGCCGGCTCAGGATCGCGGCCAGGTCCGCCCATCCGGCGTAGTCCCCGTACTCCAACGCGCAGCGCTGGAAGGCCAGCCGGGGATCGTCCACCACCAAGCGGCCCTGGTTGGCCGCCACATGGTCCAGGAACGCCCGCGACTCATCGATGATCTTCGCGTTGTTGATGTGCCACTCGCCGGAGGAGTACGCGGCGACCCGCTTGGCCAGCCGCTCGCGCGCCGAGGCGGTCCACTTGAAGTGGTGCACCTGCGCGTACACACGCTCCGCGGGGGCGCCCCGGCCGGTCCAGCTGTTGTGCTGCCCGTACCCCAGCTCCACCCGGCCGCGGGCCAGCGGCACCTTCGTCGGCCGGGCGCCCATGAGCCGCAGGGTCACCAGTCCGGCGAGCGGGTACTGCCGCCACAGAGGCGCGGAACCGAACGGTTCGGGGTCGGGGAAGGAGCCGTCGGCGGCCACCCGGTCGAGGAACGCCCCTTCCACGTAGTCGAATCCGTGCCGCTCGCAGTGGGCGACCGTCTCCTTCAGGGAGTCGGGGTAGACCTGGAACTCGTCCAGGTCGGCCACCACCCACCAGTCGTCGGGGTGTTCGGCCATCGTCTCGCGGATCAGCCGCGGGTTGAGGTGTTCGTGCCACGGTCCGACACTGATCCGGGTGAAGTCGTGCCCGGCGCCCCGGACGACCTCGACGGACGGCGGGAGGGCGGGGTCCGCCATGCTCTCCACATGGCGGATCACATGGAACGCCTCGACGCCGAGCCCCTCGTAGTGGGCCAGCATGTGGGCCAGGAGAGAGGTGTCCCCGCCGACGACCGACACCAGCCGGACGGTCACGACGAACCGGTCAGGGCGAGGACGGAGGAGTACTCCTCGTAGAGGCGGCGCAGCGCGTTGTCGGGGAACACGTCACCCCACGGCTTGTCCCCGCCGATGAAGTGGATGATTCCCTCACGGCGCGTCAGATAGTCGAGACGCCCGCTGCCGAAACGCCCGTGCACCGGGTGCTCGATGAGCTTGTTCCACTTGTCGGGTACGGGCGTCCAGCGCTCCGCGTAGAGGTAGTTGAGGATGTCCTGGTCGAGCGTCGGGATGTCCTTCCCGTACGTCCGGTAGATGTCCAGGGACCGTTCCGTGGTGTTCTCGGCCCGCCACCGGTCCATGTCGATCAGCAGGACTCCCGCGTTGAAGTAGCCGGGCGGCTTGGCGCCGGTCTGGCTGAGGCTCGCCCGGTCGCCCAGGGTCAGCACCCGGGCCGGCGCCACCTCGTTGATCACGGCACCGATGGTGTTCCCCGCCAGGTCGTACCGGTACAGCTCCGTCAGGTCGTCCAGGACCAGGGTGTCGACGTCCAGGTAGATGACACGGCCGATGTCCCGGGGGACGACGTCGCCGATGTGCAGGCGGTGCAGTGTGGCGGCCGTCCAGTGCTTGCGGGGTGTGGCCATCTCCAGGCGGTCGGGGACGGTGTAGAGGTCCACGTCCCCCACCCGGCCCAGGGCGTCGGCGAGGAACCGCCGGCCGTCGGCCCCGAGTCCGGAGTCGATGACGTGGAAGGCGGGGCGGCTGCTCGTGTCGCGCAGGCCGGCGCCGATCGAGTGGGCCACCACGGCGGCGGCGTCGACATAGTTCTGGTCCACCGCGAACACCACGTGGAGATCCTGCTGTCCCATGACCGCTCCTCGGCTTCTCGGGGGTTCGTGATCGCCACTCTACGAGGCGGGACATGCGCTGGCAATGTTCTGCCTCAACTTGGCACAATGGGATAACTCCAGCGGCTCGATACCGTTGCCACGTTGGGCAATGGCTGGCAAACTTGCTGTCGGGCGCCTCGCCCGCCCTTCCCCGAGCCCGTCAGAAAGGCGTGCACCGTGACCATGACCCAACTGCCCTTGACCGACGTGGGGATCGTCCCGCTGGCCGGCGCTATCGGCGCCGAACTGACCGGTGTGGACGCGGCAGGACCGCTCGGCGACGAGACAGTCGCGCAGGTGCGCCGCGCCCTCCTCGCCCACAAGGTGGTCTTCCTCCGCGGCCAGCGGCTCGACTACGACAGCCAGGCGGCGTTCGCCCGCCGGTTCGGCGACCTGACCCTCGGACACCCCGTCTACAGCGCCCCCAAGGACCGGCCCGCCGTACGGGAGATCGACTCCCGCGCGGGCACCCGCGCCAACCACTGGCACACCGACCTCACCTTCGTCGAACAGCCGCCGGCCCTCGCCTTCCTCCACAACAAGGTCATCCCGCCGGTGGGCGGTGACACCATGTGGGCGAACACCGTTGCCGCGTACGAGAGCCTGCCCGAGCCCCTCCGCGAACTGGCCGACCGCCTGCGGATCGTGCACAGCAACGACTCCGACTACACCGACGAGACGGTCGCGGCCCGCGCGGAGTACATCTCCACGCTGTACGAGACCGAGCACCCCGCCGTCCACGTGCACCCGGAGACCGGCGAACGGTCGCTGCTCCTCGGGGGCTTCGCCCGCCGGGCGGTGGGCTTCGGCCCGCAGGCCTCGCGCGACCTGATGCGGATCCTCCAGGAGTACGTGGTCCGGCCCGAGCACACCGTCCGGTGGACCTGGCGCGTCGGCGACCTGGCCATCTGGGACAACCGCGCGACCCAGCACTACGCGATCCACGACTACGGCACCGAGGACCGCCGCGCCGAGCGCTGCACGGTCGTCGGCTCCGTCCCGGTCGGGGTCGACGGCCGCCCGAGCGTGACCGTGAGCGGTGACACCTCCACGTACAGCGCCGGTGTCGCCTGAGCGTCCGCCCGTCGAACCGAGAGGGTCCCATGACCACGACGATCCGCAGGGCCGTCATTCCCGCCGCCGGCCTGGGCTCGCGCCTGCTGCCGCTGACGAAGTCGACACCGAAGGAGATGCTCCCGATCGGTGACAAGCCCGTCATCGAACACACCGTCAGAGAGCTGGTGGCGTCCGGCATCACGGACATCACCATCGTGGTCTCCGGGGGCAAGGGCCTGATCCAGGAGCACTTCCGGCCCAACCCCGCCCTGGCCGAACAGCTGCGTATCGACGGCAAGCCGGCGTACGCGGACGCGGTGGAGGACGTCGCCGAGCTGTCCCGGCTCGGGCACATCACGTACCTCGACCAGCACGGCCCGTACGGCAACGGCACCCCCGTCCTGAACGCGGCCCGCAACTTCGACGACGAACCGATGCTCGTCCTGTGGCCCGACGACGTGTTCGTCGCGGAGGTCCCGCGCGCCCAACAGCTCATCAGGGCCTACGAGATGACCAACAGCCCCGTCCTGGCCCTCATCCCGATGGACCCCGCGGACTCCCGGCGCTACGGCGTCCCGGTGGTCGCGGAGGACCTGGACGACGGGCTGCTGCGCATCACCGGCCTGGTCGAGAAGCCCAAGCCCGAGGACGCGCCCTCCGCGTACGCGGCCATCGGCGGGTACGTCATCACCCCCGCCATCATCGACGAACTGCGCGAACAGACCCGGTGCTGGCACGAACACCGCACCGGCGAGATCTACCTGACCGACGCCATCAACGCGTACGCGCGGCGCCACGCGGCGTACGGGCAGGTCATGCGGGGGACGTGGTACGACACCGGCAACCCGCTGGCGTACCTCACCGCGCAGTTCGCGGTGGCTCTCGCCGACCCCGAGTACGGCCCGCACCTGCGCCGGCTGGCGCGGGACCTGGGCGATCCCGAGGGCTCCGTCCAGACGCCTGTCCGTGGGGGGCGGCGGCGCACCGGGACTGGCCGGTTCCGGCCCGGCGCGTTCGGCCCCGTTGACCGTCCGAATCGGCACATGTCAGCTTGGGTGCCGCCCGGGGACGCGCCCCGGGCACGACGTGTCGAGGGAGAACGATGAAGGCGGAGAGATCCCGTTCCATGTCGGCTGTCACACTGGTCGCCGTCCTGGCGACACTGTCCGTCGGTACGGCGGTCACGGCGCAGGCACAGCCGTCGGCGTCCGGGGCCGCCGTGACGGCCGTCGCCTTCGGGGCCGAGAGCGAGCCGTCGCCCGAGGAGCAGGCGCACCTGCGGGAGGTGGCCGGGACCATCTGGACGCCGGAGCTGGCCGCCGGGTGGAACATGAACAGTGAGGTCGAGGCCGTACTCTCGACCGTGACCAACGAGATCCTCGAATGCTCCCGCGCCTTCGCGCTGGTGCCGAGGCCGCCCGCGTTCTTCCCCGGTCCGAGCTACCTGCGCCAGTACTGGAAGCAGGTCAAGGACTACTTCCTGGCGGTGCGGGACAACCGTACGTACCGGGCGTGTGTGGTCACCGGTGCGGCGAACTACCGGTCCGCGATCGAGATGGCGTCCCAGGGCATCTGACGGCCGGCGGCCCACCGGAACACACGCTTCGGCCCCTGTGCGGCACCCGCCGCCCAGGGGCCTCCGTGCAACCTCTTCCGTACAACCCTTCCGTTCAGCCGGAGCTACGCGACCGTGTCCGCCAGCGCGCCCGCGAGACCGTCGACCACCGCGCGGGCGCCCTCGTCGTCGATCACCAGGGGCGGTACGGCCATCACGGACGGCCCCGCCTGCCGCAGCAGCAGCCCCTGTTCCCTGGCGCGGACCACCACGCTCGCGGCGGTCTCCGCCGACGAGGTCTCCACGACGAGGATGAGCCCGAGCCCCCGGACGTCGACCACGTGCTCGTTGGCGGCCAGCGGGGCCAGCCGGTCGAGCATGGCGCTCCCGAGCGTTTCGGCGCGCTCGACCAGACCGTCCTTCTCCACCACGTCCAGGGTGGCCAGGGCGGCCGCGCAGGCCACCGAGTGCCCGGAGGTGGTGTGGCCGTAGCGCAGGCCGCCGATGACCGGGTCCTCGCCGAACGTGTCGTGGACGCGCTGCTGGACGTTGACCGCCGCGATCGGTACGTACCCGCCGCTCAGGCCCTTGCTCGACACCAGGATGTCCGGGGTGACGTCCTCGCGCAGCGACGCGAACATCCGCCCGGAGCGGCCGTACGCCGTGAACACCTCGTCCACGATCAGCAACGTGCCGGTGGCGTCGCACAGTTGGCGCAGGCCCCGCAGGAAGCCGGGCGGCAGGACAATGGCGCCGCCGACGTTCAGGAACGGCTCGACCACCACGGCGGCGGGCGGGTCCGCCGGGTTCTCGTACAGGGCCCGCTCGAAGGCGGCGAGCAGCAGCGGCGCGGACTCCGGGCGGCGCAACTCCCTTGGCGGCAGCGGCAGGTCGACCAGGGTGGCGTCCACGGGCGACCGGAGGAGGTGCTGACTGCGCGGCAGGGTCGACATGCTGCGTGTGAGCAGGGTGGAGCCCTGGTAGCCGCGCGCGAACCCGACGACCCTCGACCGGGGGCGGCCGAGGTGGGACCAGTAGGCGGAGGCGATCATGAGGGCCGCCTCGAAGCCCTCGGAGCCGCTGTTGACGAACAGGGTCTTCGACAACTCCGGCGGCAGGTAGGACGACAGGCGTTCGGCGAGCAGTCCCGCGGGCTCCTGGCTGGCGAGCGAGAGGTCGAAGTGGTGCAACCGGGCGGCCTGTTCGCCGATGGCCCTGATCACCTCGGGACGCGCGTACCCGCACGTGGAGTTGAGGGACGCGGCGTCGAGGTACTCCTTCCCGTCGACGTCCCACACGCGGTGGCCGGCGCCGTGCGAGATCATCAGCGCCGTACGGTCGGCCGCCAGGGGCGACCAGGTGTGCCACACGTGCCGCCGGTCCCGTGCCCGGGCCTGTTCGAGCCGGGAGTCGGCGATGAGGTGCTGACGGGGTGCGGGGGTGGTCCGGGTTGCGTCCATGGTGTTGCTGACTCCAAGGGATGTGTCGGGGCGTTCCTTCTGGGTCCTGGGTGCGATCGGAGGGGCGCTGGGGCGGCGGGTACTACCAGGCCACGGGGCCGTGGTCGTCGAAGAATCCGCCCGTCGGTCCGTCGTCGGGCAGGGTGGCCAGCTCCACGATGACGCGCGCTCCCTCCTCGGCGGAGCGCGGCGCCCGGAAGTCGTTCATGTCCGTCGCCGTGTAGCCGGGCGAGGCTGAGTTGATCTTGAAGTGGGCCAGGCCGGGATCGTGGGCGAAGGCCCTCGCGTACTGGAGGGTCAGCATGTTGAGCGCCGCCTTGGAGCTGGTGTAGGCGAAGCGCCGGTCCGCGTCGCCGGGGAGATCGGCCCCGTCGCCGGTCAGGGTCAGCGAGGCCGTGGTGCTGGAGACGTTGACGATCCGGGGCGCGGGGGAGCGGCGCAGAAGGGGCAGCGAGGCGTGGGTGACGGTCACGACGCCGAAGACGTTCACGTCGAACATGTCACGCATCCGGTCGGGGGTGGTCTCCACCGCCCTCGAACCGACGAACATCCCCGCGTTGTTGACCAGGACGTCGAGCCGTCCGTGTGTGTTCCGTACGTGCTCCGCCGCCGCCTCGACCCCGGCGGGATCGGTGACGTCGAGCTGAAGGGCCGTCACGGGCAGCCCTTCCCAGGCCAGTTCGCGCGCGGCCTCCTTCCCCCGGTCGAGACTGCGGCTGCCGAGCAGGACCGTCACGCCCCGCCGCGCCAGCGCGCGCGCCGTCTCCTTGCCGATCCCCTTGTTGGCCCCCGTCACCAGGGCCACACGGCCGGGACTCCTCATCGGTGAGGTCCTTTCGCGAGACGACATTGCCAGAGATGGCAACTATAGGGCAAGGTGTTGTCATCCTGACAGGCTTTCAAGTGCCTGAAGCCGTCCGTGCTTTGGCTGACAGTGAGGTGGGCCCGCGATGACCGTGCCTGAGAACGTGGTGCCCGACCGGGCCGCTTCGGTGAGTGAGGCGAGCCGGGTGGGGCCGGCGGATCCCCGCGTCGGGATCACGCCGGGCAGGGGGGTGACTCCACCGGGGCGTGCCCGCTGGGCGGCGCCCGCGCCGTTCCTGATCGCCGGGCTGCTCTTCGCCAACTACTACCTGCGGATGCCGTCGTTGAAGACGGAGTACGCGCTGTCCAACGGCCAGCTCGGCCTCTTCCTCCTCCTGCCGGTCGTCACCGGCCTGGTCACGCTCCAGACGGCCGGGGCCCTCGTCGCGCGCTTCGGCAGCGGCCCGATCGCGCGGACCACCATGGTCGCCCTGCCCCTCTCCCTGGCCGGGATCGCGCTCGCCGGCGACCGGGTCCAGTTCGGCGCGGCCCTGCTGGTGTTCGGCGCGGTCAACGGCCTGGTGGACGTCTCCATGAACGCCCACGCCATCGCCGTCGAACGGGCCCTGGAACGCCCCATCATGAACAGCTGTCATGCGGCCTGGAGCATCGGGACGATGGTCGGCGCCGTCCTCGGCGGCATCGCCGTGAAGACCGGCCTCTCCTTCACCCAGCACTTCCTGCTGGTCAGCTTGGTGCTGGCGGTCATCGGGGCGGTGGCGGGCCGGTCGATGCTGCCGGGCTCCGCCGACCGGGGCAAGAAGGAGGCGGACGGCAAGCGCGAGCGCGTCGGCTGGCGGGACGGCTGGACCCCCCGCGTGGTGGTGCTCGGGCTCACCGGGACCGTCGTGCTGGTGTCCGAGTCCGCCGTGGGGGACTGGAGCGGGATCTTCCTGCGCGACGAACTCGGCGCGACCCTGGCCACGGCGTCGCTCGCGTACATCGCCTTCAGCTTCTGCCAGACCGGCGGCCGGCTCATTGGGGACCGGCTGAACCAGAAGTACGGTCCCTCCGCCCTGGTCCGAGGGGGCGGCGCCATCGCCGTGGCGGGCCTCGCGGTGGTGGTGTTCAGCCCCACGCCCGCGGTCGCGGTGGTGGGGTTCGGGCTGCACGGCGCTGGGCTGTCGGTGATCGTGCCGATCATCTTCAGCGCGGTGGGCCACGGAGCCGCCGACGGCGAGACCGGCAGCGCGACCGCCGCGCTGGCGAAGGTCAACACCCTGACGTACGGCGGGTTCCTCGCCGGTCCCATGCTGGTCGGCCTGTTCGCGGACGGGTTCGGGCTGACCATGACACTCGCCGGACTGCTGGTGGTGCTGGCTGTCACGGTGAGTACGGGCCTGAGGCGCGTGTAGCCCGCCCGCGGATGCGCGGAGTTGCCAGAAATGTGCCTCAGGCGCCCCCTTTCGACGAACGACGAACGACGAACGACGAACGACGAACGACGAACGACGAACGACCGAACGAACGACGACCCGCAGAGGAGTTCTGATGTCGGATTCACTGGGAACGGGCCTGCTGCCCGGCCGGACCGAGACCCGGGCGAGGGACCAGGAAGCATGGACGGCGCTCGGACGGGGCGCACCCCTGCCCCTGTCCGGGCGGACCCCGGTGCACGAGCTCGTGGCGCACTACGCCCGTACGGAACCGGCGCGTACCGCCGTGCACAGCGGCGACACCGCCCTCAGCTACCGCGCGCTGGACGCGTGGGCCGGACGTGTCGCGGCCCAACTTGCCGCGCTGGGCGTCGGCCGGGGCTGCCGGGTCGGCGTGGTCGCCGACCCGTCGACGGCCATGGTCGCCTCCGTACTCGGCGTCCTGCGGTCCGGGGCGGCGTACGTCCCCGTCGACCCGTCCCACCCCGAACGGCGTGTCGCCGACATCCTTGCCGACGCCCGGGTGAGCGCCGTCGTGGTCACCTCGGAGGCCGGGGCGCGCCTGGGGGGTCTCGGGCTGCCGCTCGTGGACGCGGAGGGCGAGGCCGCCCGGCCCGGCTCCCACACGGCGGACCCGCCCGCCCACCGGGTCGGTCCGCAGGACCCGGCGTACCTCATCTACACCTCCGGCAGCACGGGAGAGCCCAAGGGCGTCCTGGTCGAGCACGGCCAGCTGGCGGCCTCGACCCTGGCCCGCCGTACGGTCTACCCGGGCGAACCGGTCTTCCTCCTGGTCTCCCCCCTGGCCTTCGACTCCTCGGTGGCCGGCCTGTGGGGCACCCTCACGGCGGGCGGACGCCTGGTGGTGGCCACGGCCGACGAGGTCCGCGACCCCGAGCGGCTCGTGGAGCTGGTCGAACGGCACCAGGTGACCCAGATGCTGTGCGTCCCCTCGCTGTACCGGGTGGTGCTCGACGCCGCCGAACGGCTGGGCGCGGAGCGGCTGCGCTCGCTCCACACCGTGATCGTGGCGGGCGAGCCGCTCCCCGCGGAACTGGTCACGCGCCACTTCGCCTCACACGGCGACCCGGTGTCCCTCGTCAACGAGTACGGCCCCACCGAGGCTACCGTGTGGGCCAGTTACCACCGCTTCGACGGCGCGGGCCCGGTGTCCGTCGGACGTCCGGTGCCGGGGGCCCGGCTCTACGTACTGGACGAGCTGATGCGGCCGGTGCCGCGCGGGGTCGAGGGTGAGCTGTACGTCGGCGGCGCCGGCGTGGCCCGTGGCTACTTCGGCCGTCCCGACGCCACGGCCCGCGCCTTTGTCGGGGATCCGTTCGCGGGGGCGCCGGGCGCCCGCATGTACCGTACGGGCGACTTCGTCCGCTGGAACGACGCCGGGACGCTCGACTTCGTCGGCCGCCGCGACCACCAGGTGAAGATCCGTGGCCAGCGGGTCGAACTCGGCTTTGTCGAGGCCCAGTTGTGCGCGCTCCCCGGAGTGCGCGAGGCGGTCGTCGTACCGGTCGGCGGGGACACGGGACTGGCCGCGTTCGTGCTCGCGCCGTCGGGCCCGGACGGCGGGGCGCTGCGGGAAGAGCTGGCGCGGCGGCTGCCCGCCGTGATGGTCCCGGCCCGTGTCACGGTGCTGGAAGACCTTCCCCGTACGGTCAACGGCAAGGCGGACCGGGCGGCACTGGCGGCACGGGCGGCGGAAAACACCCACACCGCCGCTGCCGGCCAAAGTCACACCGACACGGACACCGCCCCGCACACCGACACCGATCTGGCCACCCGCGTCTCGGCCGCCTGGGCCGAGGTGCTCCAGAACACCTCCGTCCCCACGGACGTCAACTTCTTCGACATGGGCGGCCACTCCCTCGCCATGTTCCAGCTCCAGGAGGCCCTGGAGCGCCACACCGGAAAGCGGCCCTCGGTCGTCGCGCTCTTCCGGCACACCACGGTCCTGGCCCAGGTCGCGCTGATCCGCGACAGCGGTACGGAGTCGGACGCGGTCCTCACGGCCTCCCGGCAGGCCACCGCCCGGCGCGCCCGCGTCCTGCGGGCCCAGCGGCAGCGTACGGAACAGGAGACAGTGAAGTGACTGAAGTGACTGAAGTGACTGACGTGAGCGAAGTGACGGAGAAGCCGTCGACCTGGCTCCAGTGCGCCGTCCCGGTGGCGGACCCCCAGTGGCAGCTCATCTGCTTCCCCCACGCGGGCGGTTCAGCCTCGTTCTTCCGCGACTGGGGCCACCACCTGCCCGGCGTCCGCGTCCACGCCGTCCGCTACCCGGGGCGCGCCGAGCGCCTCGCCGAGCCCGTCCCCACCGACCTGCGGGACCTGGCCCGCTCGACCGCCGACGCCGTGGCGGCCCTCCCGGGCGTCCCCGACCTGCCACTCGTGCTGTTCGGACACAGCATGGGGGCCGCCGTGGCCCTGGAGACGGCGCGGGCCCTGGAGGCCCGTGGCATCACCCCCGCCCACCTCATCGCCTCCGGCTCCCGCGACGCCGACTACCCGCCCCCCGAGCCCGTGACCGAGATCGACGAGGACGACGCCGAGGTCGTCACCCGGCTGATCACCCTCGGCGGCACCGACCCCGAACTGGCCGCCGACCCCGTCTTCCAGGAGCTGGTCCTGCCGTACATCCGGGGCGACAGCCACATGTTCCACTCCTACCTCCCCCGCCCGGAACCCCTCCTGCGCTGCCCGGTCACCACGATCGTCGGCGACGCCGACCCCGACGCCGACCGGCGCCCGTGGAGCGGACTGACCGGCGGCGGCTTCCGTGAACAGCGTGTGCCGGGCGACCACTTCTACCTGGTCCCCGAGCCCCCGTACGCCCTGGTCCTCAACTCCGTCGCAGCCCCCGCCGAGCACTGAGCGGCCTCATCCCGGAGGGCACCATG
The DNA here is from genome assembly GCF_044744165.1 of Streptomyces sp. NPDC087420. NCBI lineage: Bacteria > Bacillati > Actinomycetota > Actinomycetes > Kitasatosporales > Streptomycetaceae > Streptomyces > Streptomyces sp. NPDC087420. The sequence continues at coordinate 388,319 of NZ_JBIUXU010000007.1, read as the reverse complement.
ACCACCGACGAACGGAACCCCGACCGGCCCCACGACTACCTCATCAGCATTGTCCTGCCCTGCTACAACGAGGAGGAGGTGCTCGACCGGACCCACCGGCGGGTCACCGAGGCCGTACGGGACCTGCCGCACGAGATCATCTACGTGGACGACGGCAGCTCCGACTCCACCTGGTCCCTCATCGAGGGGTACGCGGACCGGGCGACCACCGTGCGGGCCGTCCGGTTCAGCCGGAACTTCGGACACCAGGCCGCGTGCCTGGCCGGACTCGCGGAGGCCACCGGGGACGCGGTGGTCCTGATGGACGCCGACCTCCAGGACCCGCCCGAACTCATCCCGCGCATGGCCCGCGCATGGCTCGACGGCTGGTCCGTGGTCTCCGCGCGCAGGACCGCCCGACACGGCGAGAGCCACCTCAAGAAGGCCACGGCGTACGCGTACTACCGGATCCTCGCGGGGCTCTCCGACCGCCCGGTCGCCCTCGACACCGGGGACTTCCGGCTGCTCGACCGCCAGGTGGTCGACTTCCTGACCGGCCTGGCGGGCGAGCGCGCCCTGTTCCTGCGCGGGGCGATCAGCTGGTCGGGCTTCGCCGAGACCAGCATCGAGTACGAACGCGACGCCCGCCTCGCGGGCGGGACCAAGTACACCCCGCGCAAGATGATCGCCCTCTCCCGCAGCGGTCTGCTCGCCAGCGGGAGCGCGCTGCCCCTGCGCCTGCCGACCTACATCGGCGCGGCGTCGCTCCTGGGCGCCTTTGGAGTGGGGGTGGCGCGCCGGAGCGTCCGGCGGGCCGTGCCCCTGGGGGTGTTCGGGCTCCAGTCCCTGGCGAGCGGAGTGCTCGGTGAGTACCTCCTCGCGGCCTTTCAGCAGGTGCAGGGCCGGCCGCCCTATCTGGTCGCCCGGCGCACCTCCGAGGCGCGTACGGCGCACGGCAGCGAACCGCGACGACCCATCAAGGAGTTCGTGTGAACGGCGAGTTGAGGAACCCCGCAAGCGCCCAGGACATCAGGTCGGACGTCATCGTGGTCGGCGCGGGCTTCACCGGCCTGTCCGCCGCCCTCGAACTGGCCACCAAGGGGCACCGGGTGCGGATCGTCGAGCGGGACCCGGAGATCGGCGGGCTGGCCGGCAGCTTCGACGTCGGCGGCGGCCGGCGCATCGAGCGCTTCTACCACCACTGGTTCGCCTCCGACGAGGAAATCCTCAACCTGTGCGCGGAGTTGGGGATCTCCGAGGCCGTCGAGGCGCACGTCACCCGTACCGGCATGTTCTACGCCAACTCCATCTACCGCCTCTCCCGGCCCACCGACCTGCTGCGCTTCGCCCCGCTCCCCCTCCGCGACCGGCTGCGGCTCGGCCTCCTGGCGCTGCGCGCCCAACGAGTCAAGGACTGGCGCGAGCTGGAACACCGTACGGCCGAGGAATGGCTGGTCTCGCTGGGCGGGCGCCGGGTGTACGACGTGGTGTGGCGCCCGCTCCTCGAAGGGAAGTTCGGCCACTACGCGGACCAGGTCGGCGCCACCTGGATGTGGACCAAGCTGCACCTGCGCGGCGGCAGCCGCACCAAGTCGGGCAGCGAGACCCTCTACTACCTGCGCGGCGGCAGTGAGACCCTCCTCACCGCCCTGCACAAACGCCTGACCGCGCTCGGCGTCGACCTGCTCACCGGCACGCCCGTCGACTCCGTCACCTTCGAGGACGGCAGGGTCAGCGGCGTACGGACAGCCGCGGGCGAACACCTCCCCGCCCGCCAGGTGTTGCTCACCGTGGCCCCCGAACAGGCCGCCGCCCTGCTGGAGTCCGGACCGTCCAACACCGAACCCCACCCCTCGGCCCCCGCGCTGCTCCGGCAGCTGCGCCGGATCCCGTACCTCGCGAACGTGTGCCTCGTCCTGGAGAACAACCGCCGCCTCTCCGACACCTACTGGCTCAACGTCAACGACCCGTCGTTCCCGTACGTGGGGGTGATCGAGCACACCAACATGGACGACCCCGGCAGGTACGGCGGAAAGCACGTGGTCTACCTGTCCAAGTACCTCCCGGCCGACGCCGAGTTGTACCGCATGAGCGACGAGGAGGTCTTTGCCCACAGCCTCCCGCACCTGCGGCGGATGTTCCCGCGCTTCGAACGCTCCTGGGTGGACGACTACCACGTGTGGCGCGCCGAGCACGCCCAGCCGGTGATCACCCCCGGCTACCGCGAGGACATGCCCCCGCTGGAGACCCGGCTGCCCGGCCTCTACCTGGCGAGCATGGCCCAGGTGTTCCCCGAGGACCGCGGCACCAACTACGCCGTACGGGAAGGCCGGTCGGCCGGCCGGCTGATGGCCGACCGCCTGCGGACGCGGCCCGCCGCCCGTGCCACGGAGGCCTCCCGTGACTGAGCTGCTCACACTCGACCAGGCCGAAGCCCTCTCCATCGGCCAGGTCCACGACCTCTACGGCAGATACGTCAGCCGCAGCCAGGTCTCCCTGATCGGCGCGTTCGGCTTCGGCAAGGACCTCGCCGAGAGCGCCGAGGGCTGCTGGATCCGGCTCAAGGACGGGCGGCGTGTCCTCGACTTCACCGGCGGGGTGGGCGTACTCAACCACGGGCACAACCACCCCCGCGTCCTCGCCGCCCGCGACCGGTTTCGCCGGGAGCGCCGGATGGAGGTGCACAAGAACTACTTCTCGCCCTACGTCGCCGCCCTCAGCCACAACCTCGCCGCGCTCCTCCCCGGCGACCTGAACGTCTCCTACTTCCCCAACTCCGGCGCGGAGGCGGTCGAGGGCGCCCTGAAACTCGCGTACAAATACCACCGCGGACGGCGGGGCACCGTCCTGCACACCGACATCGCCTTCCACGGCAAACTGCTCGGCGCGGGCAGCCTCACCGCCTCCCCGGAGATCCACTTCGACTTTCCCCGGATCCCCGGGACCGACTCCTTCGCCTACGACGACCTCGCCTCCTTCGAGCTGGCCCTGGAGCGGCACACCGGCACCCGCGGCGACAGCGACGTCTACGCGCTGGTGCTCGAACCGTTCAGCGCCTCCAGCCTGCGCGAATGCTCCGCCGGGTTCCTGCGGGAGGTGCGCCGGATCTGCACCGAGCAGGACATCGTCCTGATCTTCGACGAGGTGTACACCGGCTGGGGCAAGACCGGGGAGCTGTTCCACTTCATGCGCCACCCGGGACTGGTCCCCGACGTGGTGACCATGTCGAAGTCGTTCGGCGGCGGCAAGGCCTCCATCTCGGGGTACGTCACCCGCGAACCGGTCTTCCGCGCGGCTTACGACAACCTCGGCGACGCCACCCTGCACAGCACCACCTACTACGGCTTCGGCGAGGAGACCGCGACGGCGCTGGAGGCCGTGGCGGTCGCGGTCGAGGAGGACTTCCCGGGACGGGCGCGCAAGCTCGGCGACCTCCTGTCGGCGGGCCTCGCGGACCTCGCCGCCACGTACCCCGCGCTGATCACCGGGACGGCGGGACGGGGCGCGCTGCACGGCGTGTATCTGCGGCAGGGCCCCCAACTGCCGTCTGCGGTACGGGAGATCCTGCCGGGCCCGCTGGCCGGGGACCCCCAGATCTTCGCCAAGCTGCTCACCGGCGCGGTGATCGCCGCGCTCTACCGGGATCACGACGTGCTCACCTTCTTCGGCTCCAACCGGAGGATCGCGCTGATGGTCTCGCCCCCGCTGGTGGCGGGGGAGGAGGAGGCCGGGATCTTCCTGCGGGCCCTGGACGCCGTACTGGCCAGGGGCGCGCTGCGGCTGCTCACGGACTTCGTCGTGGAACGCTTCGCACCGGCCGGGAAGGCACACTGATGCACGGCCCCACACTGATGCACGGCCCCCCACTGATGCGCGGCGCGCTGCGCGGGAGCGGACTGCGCTCGTACTGGCTGAGGAACTACCCGTGCCTCGCCGAACCCGGCGCCCGGGCGGCGGCCGAGACGCACGTCCTCGGCACCCTGGCGACCCTGCCCCTGCCCTACCGCGCCGGATACGCCGTCGCCCTGCGCGCCCTGCCCGTGGCGTACCGGCTCAGGACCGGGCGCTCCCTGCGCCGCGCCTCCCCGCACCAGGCGCGCCGGGGCATGGCCGCCCTCACGGCACTGCCCGGATTCACCGAGGTGGTGCGGTCGAGTACGGCACTGGCGCTGCTCGGCGCCCTCGACCGGCGTACGGGCGGCAGCGGAAGGGGACCGGCATGAGAGCGACAGGCCGTGGCGGGGTGCGCGGGGTCCGTACGATCGACACGGACGTCGTGGTCGTCGGCTCGGGCGCCGGCGGAAGTGTCGCCGCCCTCGAACTGGCCGCCGCCGGGCTGGAGGTGACGGTCCTGGAGGAGGGCCCGAGGGTCGACACCGCCCGGCTCGCCGCCGCGGGCCCCGCCGAGAACATGCGCGCGCTCTACCGCCACGGCGGGCTGATCCCCGTCCTCGGCGAGCCGACCTTCCCGTACGGCGAAGGACGCTGTGTGGGCGGCACCACGGTCGTCAACGGCGGCCTGCTGTGGGAGCCCCCGCCCGCGCTGCTCCGGCGCTGGGCCGAGCACTCCGGCATCGACGGCTACCGCGCCGCCGACCTGGAGGCCCATCTGCGGACCGTCACCGACCGCCTGGGCGTCTCCGTCCAGCGCCACGGCGACGGCAACCGCGACTCCTCGCTCCTGACGGAGGGCGCCGACCGGCTCGGCTGGCGCTGGAAGCACGCCCGGCGCGCGGTCCGCGGCTGCCTGCACAGCAACCGCTGCACCACCGGCTGCCCGAGCGGCGCCAAACAGAGCATGGCCGTCAGCTACCTGCCTCTCGCCGAGGCCCAGGGCGCCACCGTACGGGCCGGCACCCGCGTCCTGCGTGTCCTGCACGACGGCGGTGCCGCCCGTGGGGTGCTCGCCGTGGACGCGGACGGCAGGCGTACGGTCCACCGGGCCCGCGCCGTGTTCCTCGCCGCGGGACCGCTGGGCACCCCCGCCCTCCTGCAACGCAGCCACATCCACCGGCGTCTGGCCGGACGGGAGTTGGCCCTCCACGTCAACCTGCGGACCGTGGCGCGCTTCCCCGGGGAGGTCCGCGCCGAGCGCGGCACCCTCTTCACCGCCCAGGTCCAGGAGTTCGACGACCGGGGCGTACTGATCATGCCGTCCAACGTGTCCCGGGGCTCGCTGGCCGCCGCCGTGGCCGGCCGGGGTCCCGCCGACACCGAGCGGCTGCTGGCCGACTTCGGCCGCCTCGGTGTGTACACCACCCAGGTGCGCATGGCCGGCACCGCACGGGTCAGGGCCACGCCCGGCGGGGGAGTGCTGCTGCGCCACGGCATGACCACCGGGGACCACAGCGCCCTGCGCGACGCCTTCCGCGCCACGGCGGAGGTGCTGTTCGCCGCCGGTGCCACCGAGTTGCTGCCCCCGGTGTCGTCGGCGCCACCGCTCCACACCCCGGCCGACGCCGACACGTTCTGCGACCGGGTGCGGCCGGCCGACTGGGAGCTGGTGTCGGTGCACGGCATGGCGTCCGCGCGGATGGGCGCGGCGGACCGCGGCGGTGTGTGCGACGCGGACGGCCGCCCCTACGGCTTCACCGGGCTGCGGATCTGCGACGCCAGTGTGCTGCCGGGGGTCACCGGCATCAGCCCGCAGGGCACGATCATGGCCTTCGCCCACGAGATCGCCGCCCGCTACGCCGAGTTGTCCGGGAGGAACCATGACTGAGCCGCCGCTCACGAGCCGTACGGCACCCGAGGCCGACCGGCACCAAGAGGTGCCAGGGGTACGGATGTTCAGCACCGCGGCCCTGGTCGCCTCGTGCGTCGGCTTCGCCCTGATCGGGGCGCTCCAGTCGCTGTACGGGCCCGCCATTCCCGCGCTGCGCGAGGAGTTCGGGCTCACGCCCTCGGCCGCCGGGCTTGCCCTGAGCGCCCACTTCACCGGCGGCGTCGCCGGTGTCCTCGTCTTCAACCGGGTGCACGGCAGGGTGGGCAACCGCGCCCTGCTCGGGACCTCGTACGCGCTGATGGCGCTCGGCAGCCTGGGCTTCGCCCTCGCCCCGTCCTGGCCGGCCGCGCTCGTCGCCGCGCTGGTCTCCGGGCTCGGCTTCGGCGGGATCGACTACGGCCTCAACCAGCTGTTCGCGGTGGGCTTCGGGAACCGGGGCGCCGCCATGCTCAACGTACTCAACGCGCACTTCGGCATCGGCGCCGTCGCGGGCCCCGCGCTCATCGGACTGCTGGGCCCCGGCCGGTACATGGTGGTGTTCGCCGCCTTCGGTGTGGTCTCGGCGCTGCTGCTGTTCTCGCTCCGGGGCGTCAGCGACAAGGGCGGCTCGCCCGTCCTGCCTGGTGCGGCGGGCGCGGCGGGCGCCACGGACGCGGCGGTGCTGCGCCGCAGCATGGGCGGCATCCTCGCCGCGTTTGTCGCGCTGTACGTCCTGCACGTGGCCGTGGAGGCCGGAGTGGGCGGCTGGGAGCCCACCCACCTGGAGACCGTCGGGTACGGGTCGGCCTTCGCCGCCTCCGCCACCTCCGTCTACTGGTTCATGATGACGGTGGGCCGCTTCCTCGTGGTGCCCCTCACCCTGCGCCTGTCGGAACCGGTCATCGTGGCCGTCAGCTGCGTCGGCATGGTCGGCTGCCTGGCGCTGGCGACCGTACCGGCCGCCGCCCCCTACGCGTACGCGGGAGTCGGCCTGTTCATCGCCCCCATCTTCCCCACCGGCCTCACCTGGCTGAACCGGACCGTCCCCACCGCACGGCGCGCCGGCGCGTACGTGATCGCCGCGTCGATGATCGGGGGTGTCGCCGCGGGACCCGCGTTCGGCGGGGTGATCGAGTGGTCGGGACCGCGGATGGTGCCGGTGCTGCTGTGCGCGACCGCGCTCGTCTGCCTGGCCCTCGTCCTCTGGATCCACCGCGCGACCGGCCGTACGGAGGCGGCCCGTTGACCTTGCTCCCTTGACCTTCTCTTTCCTTGCCAAAGAGCGCCGGGCATCTGGCAAAAGGAGCCCGACGCGCACGATTCACGTACCGGAGTCGAGTCTTGGAGCTGGGCGTACGCGGCCCAACTCCTGTGAAGTTTTGGCAAGATGATGGACGTGGAGTTGCCAGGTGCGTATCGTTCTGTGCGTCGGCAGAGGCCCGAACCACGGACCGGGAGGTCGCCCTGATGCGTATCGCTGGAGCAACTGTTCTGCTCACCGGTGTGACGGGCGGCATAGGCCGCGCCCTCGCGCTGAAACTGTCGGGCAGGGGCGCGCGGCTGGTGGTGACGGGCCGTCGCGCCGAGACGCTCGACCCCCTCGCGGCCCAGCTGGGCGCCCGCCCCGTGGTCGCCGACCTCGCGGACCCCGAGCAGGTCACCGCCCTCGCCGAGCAGTGCGCGGACGTCGACATCCTCCTCGCGAACGCGGCCCTGCCCGCCAGCGGCGACCTGCTCGACTACACCCCCGCGCAGATCGAGCGCGCCCTCACCGTCAACCTCAGCTCGCCCATCCTGCTCGCGCGGCTCCTCGCCCCGCGCATGGTGAGCGCGGGCAGCGGGCACCTCGCCTTTGTCGGCTCGCTGTCCGGCAAGGCCGCGACCCCGTACTCCTCCCTCTACACCGCGACCAAGTTCGGCCTGCGCGGCTTCTCCCACAGTCTCCGGCAGGACCTGCACGGCACCGGTGTCGGTGTGTCGCTCATCCAGCCGGGCTTCGTGCGCGAGGCCGGGATGTTCGCCGCCACGGGGGCCGCCGTGCCGAGCGGTGTCGGTACGGTCAGCCCCGACCAGGTGGCGGACGCCGTCCTGCGCGCGATCGAGGAGAACCGGTGCGAGGTCAATGTCGCGCCGGCCGCACTGCGGCTGCGCTGTGCCGTGGCCGGCCAGTTCCCCGGTTACGCGGAGAGGTCGGCCGGCCGGGGCGGGGCGAATCCCGCCGTCGACCGGATCGTCGAGGCACAGCGGGCGTCCCGGTGAGCGGACGGCCCGGGGGTGGACGAAAGTCGCCGTCCCGCGCCTCACCCCTCGGGGAACAGCGCCTCCAGGAAGCCGTTGGAGAACTTCCCCTCCGGGTCGTACTTCCGCGCCAACCGGCCGAATTCCACGGCCCGTTCGTACCCGGCGGCGATCTCGGACGCGCCCAGCGAGGTCAGCTTGCCCCAGTGGGGGCGGGCCCCCAGCGGCACGAGAAGCTCCTCGACGGCGGTGATCAGCGGCGTGATGGCCGCCGCGTCCTTGATCCAGGTGAAGTGGAACGTGGCCGAGTCGCGGCCGTGGGCGGGGCTGAGCCAGAGGTCGTCCGCCCGGACCGTACGGACCTCCGCGATGTGCAGCACCGGCGCCAGCAGGTGCCCGATGCCGCGCAGGGCCGCGAAGGCGGCGGGAGCCGCCTCGCGCGGGAGGTAGTACTCGGACTGGAACTCCTCCCCGGCACCCGGCGTCAGCTCGGGCCTGAAGTGCGGCAGCCGCTCGAACCAGGGGCCCACGCTGCCCAGTTGCTCCGTACTGAACTCCGGAGGCATGCCGGGCACTGGGTTGAGGGGCACCCGAGCGGGCTCCCCGCCAGCCCAACCGCCGTTCTCCCCCTTCCCGCTCCGGTCGACCCGGTCCTTGAGCCACACCTGGGTCTCGTCACCGAGCCAGTCCGTGAACACACTGACGCTGTACGCGGCGGAGAACACCTCGCCGAACCGCTCCGCGACCTCCGTGAGCGGCACCCGGACGCGGACCCGCTGTGTCATGTCGTAGGACGGCTCCACGTCCAGGGTGACCTGGGTGACCACGCCCAGCGCGCCGAGCGCGACCACCGACCCCGCGAAGGTGTCCCGGTCGGTGTCCCGGCGCAGCTCCACCAGATCGCCCTCAGGGCCCACCAGTTGGAGCCCGGCCACCGAGGCGGCGAGACAGCGCCGGCTGTCGCCCGAACCGTGCGTACCGGTCGCGCACGATCCGGCGACCGAGATGTGCGGCAGCGAGGCCAGGTTGGCCAGGGCGAGCCCGGCCCGCTGCAACGCGAACGCCAGGTCCGCGTAGCGCGTACCCGCCGCGACGGTGACCGTCGCCTCCCGCCGGTCGAGGCGGACCGTGGGCGGCAGGCCGTCCAGGAGGACACGGTCCCCCGGCGCCTCGGCTACGGCGCTGAAGGAGTGACCGCTGCCGAGCGGCCGTATCCGCCTCCGCTCCGCGACGAGCCGGCGCAACTCGTCCAGCGTGCGCGGCCGGTGCACCCGGCCGGGGTCGTAGGACACGTTGCCGGCCCAGTTCGTCCGCGGCAGGTCTGTGGTGGCTTCGAGCTGTGTCATCGCTTCGACTCCAATGAGCGGGACGGACGGCGCCGGGGCGCGTGGCGCCGCATCGGGAAGAGGCCCGCGCCCGCCGGCCCGGTACGAGGCACCGGGCCGGCGGGAACACGGGTGACACCAAGAACACGCCCGTGGCGGTCGGGTGCACGGACCCCACGGCCGCCATGGACGGTCGTACGACTGCCAGGGACGGTCACACCACCGCGGCCGGCACCATGTCGTCGACCAGGACGAAGCGGAATCCCCGCTCCAGAAGCCCCTCGATGACGGCGGGCAGCGCGCCCACGGTCTGCGACCGGTCGCCGCCCCCGTCGTGCAGGAGGACCACCGACCCGGGACGTGCCTGGTCGAGGATGGCCGACGCGATGAAATCCGCGCCGGGCATGGTCCAGTCGTCCGGCGCGACGTCCCACAGGACGGTCCTCGCGTCGGTCCCGGCCAGCCATCCCATCACCTCGGGCGTACGCGACCCGTACGGCGGCCGGAACAGGGTCGGCACGGCACCGCCCCCCACCTCGGCGATCCCCTCCCCGGTCCGGTCGATCTGCTCCACGAGCTGCGCCCGGGACAGATCGGGCAGGAACGGGTGCGACCAGGTGTGATTGGCGACCCCGTGCCCCTGCTCCCGCATGCGGACGATCTCCTCGCCGTACGCGCGGGCGTTCATCCCGACACAGAAGAACGTCGCCGGTACGCCGTACCGTTCGAGGACGTCGAGGATCTGCCCGGTGTACGGCGGCAGCGGACCGTCGTCGAAGGTCAGGGCGATCTCGCGCCGGTCGCGCCGGCCGTGGCTCAGACAGAGGCCCGCCGTCGTCATCGCCGCCAACTCGCCCGTCGCCGAGGCGATCCACTCCGCGAGCAGGTCCTCCCGGCCGGTCTGCGTACCGCGTCTTCTCTCCAGCCTGGCGAGGGAGCCGAGCCCGCGCCGCGCCGCCACCCGCGCCAGCTCCCCGGCCCCCACCGAGCCGAACACCGGCCGGGACGGCAGGAGATGGGGGTCCGCGCGGTACACGTCCAGGCCCGCGGCCATCATCCGGCCGTCGAGTATCCCGTTCGTACTGTCCACCACGGTGACGAGCCGGTGGCCCATCCCCCGTAGGTGGGCGATCAGTTCATCGGCGCGCCGGGCGTCGAACGACACCGGGGACGTCATCCGCCGGCCGTCCCCGTCGACCGTCTCGACCTCGTAGCCGGCGGCGCTCCAGGCGACTCCCGCGTACAGCATTCTGTTCCCCCTCGATGTCATCCGTTCAGGCGGGCTTGACGTATTCGGTGAAGTGCCGCTCGGCGAACAGCTCGGGCCATCCGCCGCCGTCGAGCCCCAACTCCCCGGCCCGGCGCAGCATGTGGCGCCAGTACGGCTTCACCGGCGGCCAGAGGGTCCCGGTCTGGCAGTACGAGGCGTCGACGAAGTAGCGGGGCTTCCCGGGGCTGTCGGGCCGGGGACGGCGGGCGTGGAACAGCGCCGAGTGCAGGACCACCGTCGACCCGCTCGGCAGCCGGTCGATGACCACCTCGCCGGGCAGCTCGCGTGTCCCCAGGTGACCGCGGGCCGTCTTCTCGGCCACCTCGTGGTGCGAGCCGGGCAGCACCACCAGCGAGGAGGTGTCGGGGGAGAGCCCGTCGAGGTAGTGCAGTGCGTGGATCATGCTGTGGGCGCGGTCGGTCTGCGGTGTCTGCTCGTAGTCGTGGTGCCAGGACTTTCCGGCGATGCCGGGGGCCTGGCGGTCACTGTGCAGGTGGTGGAAGACGAACGAGGGACCCATCAGCTGGGCGAGCAGCGACAGGAGGGGCCGGTGGTTGATCAGCTCACCGTGGCCCGGGAGTTCGAGCTCCATGACCGGGGGGACGCCGTGGATCTCCGGGTGGGTCGCGGAGGCGATGGACCGGGTCCGCAGGCCGTCGTCCACCCAGCTGTCGACTTCGGGTTTGACCTTGGACACCAGTTCGGTGGGGAGGAAACCGGGGAGGACCAGGTAGCCCAGCCGCTCGAAGCGGTCAAGGTCGGCGCCGTCCAGAGCCGGCGCGGCGAGGGTCAGTGTCTCTAGCGTCATGAGGTCGGGCTCCGCTCTGTCTTGGTCTGTGATGGTCTTTTCGGGTCGGGTCGGCTCGGGTCAGGGCAGGGGAGGTCGGGTGGGCTCGGGTCAGTGCCAGCCGAACCAGGTGAGGTCGCAGCCCTCCCAGCGCAGGGACGGCTGGTCGGTCTCGTTGGCCTCCAGGATTCCGCCGGCCGCCACGAGGGAACGGAGCCGTGTCTCGCTCCCGTCGGGCGACACGACCACGAGCCGCTGCCCGTCGCCGGCCGTCGAGCTGCCGACGAGGACATGCCCGAGATCGGTGTCCTTGCGGACCTGGAGGTGTTCGTCCTCGACCAGGCCGAGCGCGGCCAGGTCGACCGACGCCTCGGCGACGGTGGCCTTGTCGAGTTCCTCGACGTAGTCGATGCCCGCGCGCTGGAGGAACGCCAGCTTGGCGGTACGGCGGTGGGTCTCCGTCCCCGCGTCGAGGAACCGCCGCAGGATCTCCAGGTCGGTGGCGCCGATGTCGATGTTGGTGGAGATGTTCTTGCTGTGCATGTTGTAGACGTACGTGGCTTCCGCCGGCAGCGAGATCGGGATGCCGGCGGCGGCGAACCGCAGCCACAGGTCCCAGTCCTCCGCGTAACGGCACGGCCGGTAGCCGCCGACCGCCTCGTAGTCCTTCCTGCTGTACAGGCATCCGACGCCGATGTAGTTGCGTACCAGCATGTAGACGTACTGGTCCTGGGAGTCCGGCAGCCGCTCGACCACCGGGCGCGGGATGTTCTCCGTCTCGCCCTCCACCAGCAGGAACCGCCGGGGCGCGATGAGTCCGGGCTGCCGCGCGTACGCCTGGGTCATGCCGGCCACCGCGCCGGGCAGCAGGGTGTCGTCGGCGTCGAGCTGGAGGATGAACTCCGAGCCGGTGGCCTCGATCGCGGTGCGGCGGGCGTGCCACGTACCCCGGGGGTCGGAACGGATGACCTTGAGGGGCAGCAGGTCGACCCACCGGCGGGCCCGGTGGTAGGTGTCGTCGTCCGAGCCGTCGTCGACGACAACCACCTCGTCCGGCGGGACGGTCTGGGTCACGAGGGAGGCCAGTGCGCGGTCGATGTACGCGGCGCCGTTACGGGCCGGGATGATCACCGCGACGGTGGGGGTGTTCACCGGGAGTTGCTGCTCGGCTGACATCGATGCTCCTTGATGGGTGGGCAGGTGAAGGGCGGGCGGCGCGCCGCGATGGCCTCGTACGGCCGGGTCGGTGTGCGCGGTCGGCACGGCACACCGGAAGAAGGGGGGGCGGCGACGCCGGAGAGTCCTCGACGGGTCGGCACTGGGGGAGCCGGGTGGTGCGGGAAAACAAGGGAGAAGCAAGGGAAGGCGGGGAAGGCGGGGGAAACGGGGAAAGTGGGGGGGAAACGGGCGGGGGTCCCGTCTCCCGGCCAGGGCCTTACGGCCAGTCGATGTCGTCCGTGCCGGGGGCGCCGGCCGGGTTGACCACGGGGTTCGGCCCCGGCCAGTCGATGCTGTTGGTCGTCGTGTCGAAGGCGGAAACAGCCGTGAGGGTGTTCCCCGGCCAGTCGATGTCAGCCACCGCGGAGGCGAGCGGAAGCGCCAGGAGAGCGGTGGCGGCCGGCAGTGTCAGTAAAAACGCCGCGACGGCCGAGGTGGACGAGGTACCGGTGAACTTGCGCATGGGAACTCCAGTGGATCCGTGGCTGACTCGGGCGGCGCTGCGACGCCGGGTGGTGACGAGGAATAAAGCTAGTAACTGGAAAAGCTGTTTGGCAAGTACTTGCCTAGGATCTGCCAAAGTGTGACTCAGGGTGATCCCGTCCCAGGGAGATCAATTGCCAACCGGTCTGGAACTTTGTCAGCACGCAGTGTGGTTGTTACAGTGACCGTCAGGCATAATGGTGACTCTTCTGAGGTGTCTGAGACGCTGAGGCAGGAGGTCGACCGTCGGCCGAAAACTGGATCCGTGTGTATCTGGATCCCCGTGAATAGTGGGACCGCCATGATGGAACAGCCCTATTTCGGTCGTCGCCTCAAAGAGCTGAGGAGGGCGCGCCGGCTCTCCCAGGCCGCTCTGGCGGGTGAGGAAATCTCCACCGGGTACCTGTCACGACTGGAGTCCGGTGCGCGACAACCCACCGAGCGTGTTGTCACATACCTTGTCAAGAAACTTGCCGTGGAGCGGTCGGCGTTCGATGTGCCGCCGAGCGGCGGTTCGCTGGCCCAGGCGCTGTCCCTCGCGACCTCCTCCGACAGTGACGAGACGGTCGAACGCCTGATCATCGCGCTGGACCAGGCGGAGGACGAGGATCTCCTGCTGCGCTGGCAGGCCCTGTGGATCATCTCCAGGCACTGGCAGCGCCGCGGCGAGCACGCCGAGGAGCGGGCCGCCCTGGAGGAACTGGTCAGGATCGCCGACGAACTGGCGCTTCCCGAGTTGCAGTGCAGGGCCCAGTCCCAGCTCGCCCGGTTGCTGAGGGCGACGGGCGAGGTGACCCGTGCCATCGACATGGCCACCCACGCCTATCAGCTGGCCACGCAGGGCAAGCTGTCCGTCTCCGACGTCGGGACGGCGTTGCAGACGCTCGTGGCGGCCGAGGCCGAGGCGGGCCGGCTGCCCGACGCCAGGGCGCACGTGGACGAACTGGTCACCCTGGTGGAGAACGGCGGCTCTGAGGTCATGCGGACGGAGGCGCTCTGGTCGGCCGCCACGGTGCGTTTCCGGCAGGGCGACCACGAGCGGGCCCGGGAGTTCCTCGAACGCGCCATGAACGAGCTGGACAGCCGGGTCGACCTCACTCTCTGGGTACGGCTCCGGCTGGCGACCGCCTCGCTCTGCCTCCAGACCGAGCCGCCGCTCACCGACCTCGGGCGCGCGTACCTCCAGGAGGTGGAGGGCGCGCTCGCCCTGGTCGGTACGTCGGTGATGCGCCAGGAGCTGCTGATGCTCCAGGCCTATCTCGCCTTCCACGAGGGCCGGTACGAGGACGCCCGCGCCGCGCACGACGAACTCAACTGCGACGACATGCGCATGACCTACCGTGACCGGATCAGGCTCAGCATCCTCGACAGCCAGCTGCTGCTTCTGGAGGGCGACGAGGAGCGGGGCCTGAGCCGGCTCAGGGAGTTGGGCGAGCAGGCCAGGCAGGCGTCGAACATCGACCTCGCGGCGGACATCTGGCGCATCCTCGCGGGCGCGCTGGAGACGTCCCGCCAGCGCAGGTCCGCCGCCGAGGGCTGAGGACGGCACAGCCCCCGAGGGCGGCCGGGAAACGGCCGGGAACAACGGATCCCCTCGCCCCCACACCGGGAACATCAGGGTGTGGGGACGAGGGGATGAGTGTGCTCAGAGGGCCAGTACGCGCCGCAGCCAGCCGACCCGCGCGAGATGCGCCGTCCGCGAGACGACCGCGTCGGGGACCCACTCGTCGAAGCTGTGGAAGGCGCCCGCCCACACGTGCAGTTCCGCCTCGCCACCGGCCTGCCAGAGCCGGGACGCGTAGGCGACGGCCGTGTCCCGCAGCGCCTCCACGGACCCCACCTCGATCCAGGCCGGCGGAAGTCCTGAGACGTCGCCCGCCCGGGCGGGCGCGGCGTAGCAGGAGACGTCGTCGGTGCCCCGCCGCTCGCCGAGCAGTGCCGTCCACCCCGCGGCGTCGGACTCCCCGTCCCAGAGCCCCACCCGGCCCATCTGCCGCGCCGAGAAGCTGTCGCACCGGTCGTCGAGCATCGGGAACTGGAGGAACTGCCCCAGCAGCGGCGGCCCTTGGCGGTCCCGGGCCAGCAGGGTGAGACCGGCGGCGAGGGCCCCGCCCGCGCTGTTGCCGCTGACGACCGTACGATCCGCCGGGAGCCCGAGCCGCCCGGCGTTCTCGGCCAGCCAGAGGAGGCCGGCGTAACAGTCCTCCACCGGCGCCGGGTCCGGGTGCTCCGGGGCGAGCCGGTAGTCCACGGACAGCACGGCGAGCTGAAGCTCCTCGGCCCGGTTGAGCTCGCCCGTCAGCTCCGTGCTGCGGTGGCTGCCGGCCACCATGCCACCGCCGTGCGTGTGATAGATGACACCGCGCGGCGCGGCCGTCCCGGCCGGACGGCAGAGCAGCAGGGGGATCTCGGGAGCGTCGGCCGTCGCGGGCACGGCCAGTTCCTCGATCGTGAAGGCCCCGTCCCGCCGGATCTCGTCGTCGGAGAGCCGGCCGCGCAGGCTCCTGCGCCGCCGGTCGGCGACGAGCCCGGGGGTCAGCGGCATGGGCAGCTCCGCGAGGATGGCGCGCAGCGGCGCCCCCAACTCGCCGTCGAACGGGGGTATCTGCCCGGTGCACGGGTGGGGTCGTGGTGTGGTGACGGTCATGGTGGTGGGTGCTCCTGTGGTTGTGTCGGGGGTGGTTTCCCGGATCAGCGGGCGGCGGCGCCGACGGTGTCACCGACCAGCGCGAACGCGTCCACTTCGAGCAGCAGTTCGGGCCGGAACAGCGCCACGACCTGCACCACGGTGCTGGCCGGCGGGCGCGCGGTGTCGATGAACTCGTCCCGTACGGCCAGGACGGCCGGCACGAACGCCACGTCGGTGACGTAGTACGTCAGCTTGATGACGTCGTCGAAGGTGGCCCCCGTGGCGGCCAGACAGGCCCGCATGTTCGTGAAGACCTGGCGTGCCTGGGCGGCCGGGTCGCCCTCACCGACGAGTGCGCCCTTCTCGTCGAACGGCATCTGCCCGGCGAGCGCGGCCAGCCGCCCCGGTCCCGTCACCACGTGGGTGTAGCCGGAACTCGGCTCGACGCCCTCCGGGGCCGAGATGTGTGTGAGCCGGCGTTGTTTCATGACCATGTCCTTCACCCTTCCGTTGTTCCCGACCTGTTCTCGGGGCCTGTTGTGCCGGGTCCCGCGTCGTCCTCGGGCCCGTACCGTCACACCACACGCCGTACCGTCACACCACGCCCGGCGACAGGCTGCGCAGACGGTCCGTGAAGCGCTTGGCGATTTCCTGGGCGGTGGTCTCCGTGACCGCCTCCGGGCGGAAGGAGACCTCCACCCGCAGCCCGCCCCGCTCGTCCGGCCACAGTTCGGTGTGCAGTTCGAGCGGGAGGTCCAGATACGGCTGGCGCAGGAAGTCGGTCCGTACGCCCGCCAGTTCGAGGCGGGGGACCGCGTTGTCCTGGAGCGCGAACAGCACCTGGTAGAGCGGCGGCCGGCCGGTACGGGGCCGGCCCGTCAGACTGAGGATGTCCCCGAGAGCGACGTCCTGCGCGGCGACGGTACGCGCGGTGATGCGCGTGGTCTCGCGGACGGCGTCCGTACCACCATCCAGCGCGGCACCACGCAACCGCAGGCACAGCATGGTGATGTGGCAGCCGACCACACCGTCGAGCCGCGCGCCGTCGCGCTGCGCCACGGGGACGCCCACGGCGAAGTCGCGCTGACCGGTCACCTCCGCCAGGGCCGACGCCCAGTTCGACAGCAGCACCGCGAAGCGGGTGACGCCCGCCTCGCGGGCCAGGTCGTCCACGCCGGCCAGTACGGCGGAGGACAGCGGCACCTCGACGCGGCCGGGTCCTCCGGCCGCCGGATCCGGGGGACCGGCCGGCCACCGCAGGTCCGGTACGCCGGTCAACTCGCCCCGTACGTAGTCCTCATGGGCGGCCGAAGCGGTCTGCCGCCGGTAGCGCGCGCGTTCCTGGTGGATCGCCGCCAGCGAGGGAGGCAGGGGCTCGGCGATCCGCTCCCCGCCCTTCGCCGCGTTGTACGCCGCCGCGAGGTCCCGCGCGAGGACGGACTCCGACCAGCCGTCGAAGACGACGTGGTGCACCACGACCCCGAACACCGAAGCCCGCGCCCCGGCCACCGGGACCACGACGGTCCGCCACATCTCGCCCTGCTCCGGGTCCAGTGGACTGGAGAGCGCGGCGCGCACCGCCAGGACGGCGGCGTCGGCGGTGGGCTCGGACGGCAGGATCTCGACGGGGGGCGGGGGCGCGTCCACGAGCAGTGCGTACGGCGCGGGGTCCAGGACGTACGCGGCGCTGAGGGACTCATGGCGTCGGTGGGTCTCGGCGACCGCGGTCTCCAGGGCCGCCGTGTCCAGGTCCCCCTGCACGAGCCAGGCCAGCACACAGTGTGCCGTCAGGTCCGAGGGTGCGAGCAACTGCCGGGTCAGATAGACGGTTTGCAAGGGGGTGAGGGGGGTGTCACCGGTCTCCGGCGGCGCCCCCGGCAGGTCGTCGGGCGGCGGGGTGGTGCGAAGCCAGTCGGCCAGCGCGACGACGGTCGGCCGCTCGTAGAGCGTGGCGACCGGGACCGGACGGTGGAGCCGCGCGGCCAGCCGGGCACAGACCCGGCCGGCGCCGAGCGAGGTGCCGCCGAGCGCCACGAAGGGGGTGTCGAGTGGGACATCCTCCCGGCCGAGCACGGCGGCGAACGTCTCGGCGACCGCCCGTACGGTCGGATCGGCGAGGTCGGTGAGGTCGGTGCGATCGGTGCGATCGGTGAGATCGGTGAGATCGCCGGCGCCAACGGCGCCGCCGGTAGCCACCGTACGTACGGTCCTCGCGCTTCCCGGGTCCCCACCGCCCGCGTCCGCGCCGGCCCCGCCCGCCGGCGCGGCCGGCACCAGCCGCAGCAGCGCCCGTTCGTCCAGCTTCCCCCGGGATGTCAGCGGAAGGGCGTCCACCGCGACCACCCGGGAGGGCCGTTGGTACGGGACAAGGGCCTCGGCCAGGGCGGCCGTCGCCCCCTCCAGCGGATCCCCCGGTTCGGCGGGCACGCAGAACGCCACCAACTCCTGTGCCGTACCGGCGGCATCCGTCCTGGCCAGGACGCGGCACGTCCGTACGGCCGGCAGGCTCCGCTCCACCTGGCGCTCGACCTCGGCGGGCTCCACCCGGTGTCCCCGGATCTTCACCTGCCGGTCGGCCCGCCCCCGGAAGTGCAGCAGCCCGTCCGCGCCCCACACCCCCAGGTCCCCGGTCCGGTAGACGCGCAGGGCCTCACCGTCGATCGTCACCTCGGTGAACGCGGCCTCGGTCAGGGCGGGATCCCCGAGGTAGCGCAGCGCGAGGCCTTCCCCCGCGACGCAGATCTCCCCCGTCTCGCCCACGGCGCACACCCGGTTTCCGTCCAGGACATGGACCCCCGTGCCGGGGACCGGGCGGCCCAGGGGGATGCCGCCGGGCAGGTCGCAGTCGGCCGGTGTGATGCGGTGGGTCGTGGCGAACACCGTGCTCTCGACCGGCCCGTAGCCGTTGAGCAGCACGATCGCCGGGTGCCGCAGCAGGAAGCGCCTGACGTGCGCGGTGGAGAGCCGTTCGCCGCCGATCATGACCTGGCGCACGCCCTCGAAGGCCGCCGGGTCCTCGTCGGTGATCATGTTGAAGAGGCTGCTGGTGAGCCAGACCGTGTCCGTCCCGTGGACCGACACCCCGTCGCGCAGCGCCGCGGGGGAGAGGTACGGGTCCTCGACCACCACCGAGCGGCCGCCGTTGAGCAGGGCGGACCACAGTTCCAGCGAGAACGCGTCCCACGGCGGCGGGGCCGCGAGGGGCGTCACCGTACCGGCGCCGAAGTGCGCGAAGGTGTCCGGTGCGAAGAGGCGGGCCGTCGCCCGGTGGGGCGTCACGACCCCCTTGGGCCGGCCCGTCGTCCCCGAGGTGAAGAAGACACACGCCGGGTCGGTGCCGGCGACCTCGGCGGCCCGGAAACCGGGCGGGGCCGTCACCGGTCCAGCGGGCGGCGTCCACACGGGCAGGCCGTGGCCGTCGGGGATCCCGGTGGCGGAACGGGCCACCACGAGGGGCGCCTCCAGATCGGCCACCGCCTCGCGCAGACGGCGCGCCGGCCACTCCGGGTCCAGCGGGGCGTACGCCGCGCCCGCCTTGAGGACCGCGAGCAGCGCGACCACCAACTCCGGTCCCCTGGGCAGCAGGACGGGCACAAACGCGCCCGGCGTGACTCCGGCGGCCACGAGCCGGGCGGCCCAGGCGTCGGCGGTACGGTCCAGCTCCCCGTACGTCATGCTCCGGCGGGCCCCCGCCAGGGCGACCGCGTCCGGGCGTGCCCGTGCCGTGCGCGCGAACGTCTCGTGCAGGCCTTCGTCGGGGGTGGCGCCGGGCCGTCCCGCGGTCCACTTCGGGTCTGGTTGCACGCCGTCCCACTCCCCTGGATGCTGGCGGCGCACGGCCGGGAGGCCGTACGGATGTCAATGGGTGAGGTGATAGGTTGTCATAATGTTGCCTAGCTTGGCAATGTCTTGTGGAGGGCCGGAACGGGCGCGAACGGCGGCCTCGGCGGCCCCAGTTGATGGGCGGTGTCCTGCCCGGCAGGATGAGGCCCCCTACCGAGGAGACACGCGTGTCATCGACCAGTACGGACGAAGTGCCCATCGACGCGGCCCTCGTGCGCCGGCTGCTCGCGGACCGGTTCCCGCAGTGGGCGGACCTGCCCCTGGCGACCATCCCCGTGCCCGGCATGGACAACGCGACGTTCCGGCTGGGCGACGACATGTCCGTACGGCTGCCCCGCTTCCCGCGCTGGGCGGGGCAGGTGGAGCGTGAGCACGAGTGGCTCCCGCGCATCGCGCCGCACCTCCCGCTCCCCGTCTCCGAGCCGCTGGCGATGGGCAAGCCGGCGGAGGGCTACCCCTTCTCCTGGTCGGTCTACCGGTGGCTGGCCGGGGAGAACGCGTCGGGCGCCGCCCTCGTGGACCCGGCCGGCGCCGCCACCGAGCTGGCCGCCTTCGTCTCCGCCCTCCAGGCGGTCGACGCCACGGGCGCCCCGGGACCGCAGTGGAGCAACGCGTTCCGTGGCGTGCCCATGGGGGACGAGCGGGACTCCCTGGCGTCCGAGGCGCGTGTCCTGCCCAAGATCGAGGCCATGAAGGGCCTGGTCGACACCGACGCGCTGACCGCCGTGTGGCAGGCGGCGCTAGGGGCTCCCGCCTGGGAAGGGCCGCCGGTCTGGATCCACGGCGACCTCGGGACGGGGAACATCCTGCTGGCCGGCGGCCGGCTGAGCGCGGTCATCGACTTCGGGACGCTGGCCGCCGGCGATCCGGCCGTGGACCTGCTGCCCGCCTGGAACTTCCTGCCCGACGAGGTGCGCGGTGTCTACCGCGCGGCGCTCGGCGTGGACGACGCGACCTGGGCGCGTGGGCGCGGCTGGGCGCTGGCGGGCTCGCTGCCCGTCCCCGACGACCCGTACTACCAGGACCCCGTACGGGCGGCCGCCGCGCTGCACGTCCTGGACCAACTGGTCGCGGATCTCGCGTAGATGCGTGATGAGGGGCGACCCTGATAATTGCCCGGCACTTGCCTAGCTTGGCAATATTGTGCCAAACTATCTCCACCTCCCCCCGGGAGATCTCCGGCAGCCACGCGAGGAGCAGAGATGGGTCGCCCCAAGTTCAGTGTCGTGATCCCTTACAAACAACGCCTGGACAACATCAGGCTGGTGTTCGCCGCGCTGGCCGAACAGACCATGGACCGCTCCGAGTTCGAGGTCGTCGTCGGCGCGCTGGAGTACTCGCGGGAGTACGTCGCCACCTGCCAGGAGTTCATGGACCGGCTCGACATCGTCACCGTCATGTCGGACGAGAAGTGGAACCTGAGCCGCGCCAGGAACCTGGCGATCAGGCAGGCCACGGGACAGGTGTACGTGTTCCTCGACGCGGACATGGTGCTGCCCCCCAACTGCCTGCGCAACCTGTACGACCGGCACTACGCGCACGGTCAGAGCATCTGTGTCGTGGGCCAGATGATCGGTTACGACGAGGTGGTCGACAGCCAGGTGGACGCCGTCGAGGCGCTGCCGTTCAGCCACTACCGCGAGGCCCTCGCCGCACTCGACGCGGGAACGACGGACGTCCTGGACGAACGCTGGTCGCCCGCCTACGCGTCGGCGATCGCCCGGTTCCCCTGGGTGTTCGCCCGGGGCGGCTTCCTCGCCCTGTCCGCCGCCACGCTCCACCGCCACGAACTCCTCTTCGACGAGGGCTTCGACGGATGGGGGCCCGAGGACCAGGAGTGGGGATTCCGGGTCGCCTCGACCGGGACCCCGATCGTCCTGCGCGAGGACGTCGTCGGACTGCACCTGCCCCACGCGCGGGATCTCTCCGCCAACGGCGCCACGGCCCACGTCAACAACCGGTACTACCTCGACAAGTGGCCGCGCCTGGATCTCGAACTGGCTCTTGTCTTCGGCTGGTTGGAGACGGACCGGATCTACCCGGACGTGGCACGCGAACTCGCCGGGGCCGCCGGCGGCGAAGGACGCGCGCTCGGTGTCGTACGCGGCACGATCAACGGCAGGACCGGCCTGGTGGTCGGTGCCGTGACGGAAGGAGGGGCGCTCCTGCCCTCCCCGGAGACCGACGCGCTGTTCGATCCGCGCGCGCCGCTCGACGTGGTGCCGCTGGCCGGATTCGCGCTCCCCTACGGGGACAAGAGCGTCGAGGAGTGCCGCGTCCTGCCGACGGTCACCGCCCTGAGCGAGCGGTACCGGGAGGCCGTCCTCCGCGAGGCGGAGCGGGTCGCGCACAAGGTTCTCACCCCCGCCGGCGGTGAACGGGGCTGACAGGAGAGCACAGTTGCCGGAGTGGGATCGTGTGTCCCGCTGTCGCGTCTCCCGCTGCCGCCCCGGCGGCCGGACCAAGGAAGAGCCGGTATGACTGCCGAACCCGATCCGACCACCGACATCTCCGCTGCCTCGTCCGCGTCCCCCGCCGCGAAGGGCGCCCGTCGGGCCTTCCTCCGCGAAGGTGCGATCGGCCGGCTCGTCGGGGTCACCGGAGCCGTCGGGGTGTCGGGTGCGATGGTCTCGACCTCGGCCAGTCTCTTCCTCGCCGACGAGGTGGGCGCGACCCCGCTGATGATCGGCCTGTTCTTCGCCGGGCGGGCCGTCGGTGAGAT
Source organism: Streptomyces sp. NPDC087420 (assembly GCF_044744165.1). Classification (NCBI taxonomy): domain Bacteria; kingdom Bacillati; phylum Actinomycetota; class Actinomycetes; order Kitasatosporales; family Streptomycetaceae; genus Streptomyces; species Streptomyces sp. NPDC087420. Next base: position 366,121 of record NZ_JBIUXU010000007.1, on the reverse strand, counting down.
CGGCGTCGACCTCGTGATCGGTGTGCTCTCCGACCGGGTACGGGACCGCAGGCGCCTGCTGGCCCTGTGCACGCTCCTTTTCGCGATCGGGGGGCTGTCCTACGCCGGTCTGCGCGACTACTACCTGCTGCTGGTCGCCGGGGTGTGCTGCTTCGGCGTCGGCAGTACGAGCTTCGCCCAGCTCTTCGCGTACAGCAGGCAACTGGCCGACACCCGCGGCCAGGGCGCGGCGTTCTTCACCGGCTTCCTCCGCTCGATCACCTCGCTGTCCTGGGTGATCGGGCCCCCGCTCGCCTTCACCCTGATCGCCCGGCAGGGCTTCACCGCGATGTACCTGGCGGCCGCCGCGTTGTCGCTGGTCGCCTCGGCGCTGAGCCGGTGGGGCCTGCCGTCCGCCACGCGGCCGGCGCCGGCCGACGGCACGGACGGCGGTGAGCCCGCCGAGGCCCCCTCTTCCCCCCGCAACCCGTTCGCCGGACTCGACCGGGGAACGGCGGCCCTGCTCACGGCCGTTGTGCTGCTGCTGACGGCCAACATGATGTACCAGATCAACCTGGCGCTCTTTGTCACCCGGGACCTCGGCCTGGGCCAGGGCTTCGTCGGCTGGCTCCTCGGGCTGAGCGCCGCGCTGGAGATCCCCGCCCTGGTGTGGGTGGGCGCCAGGTCCGAGAAGCTCGGCAAGCGCCGCCTGGTCGTCGCGGCCTCGGCGCTGGCCACCGTCTTCTTCTGTCTGCTGCCCCTCGCGTCCGGCCGGGCCGCCCTGCTCCTGCTCCAGATTCCCAATGCGCTCTGGACCGCCGTGGTCCTGAGCATCCCGGTAGTCATCCTCCAGGACCGCCTGCCCTCCCGGCTCGGCGTGGCCTCGTCCCTCTACTCCAGCGCGTTCAAGACCGGCACGCTGCTCGGCGGCCTGGTCACCGGGACGGTGGCCACCTGGACGGGTTACACCCAGGTCTTCTGGGTCTGCGCCGCGCTGACCGGACTGGCCGCGGTGCTCCTCGCCAGTCGCGCGGGCGGGACCGGGCCCACCGACTGATCACGACGCCGTACCCCCGTACCCCCGTACCCCCGTACCCCCGTACCCCCGTACCCCCGTACCCCCGTACCCCCGTACCCCCGTACAGCGCCTCACCTCACACGCGGAACCGCGACGAGACCCACCGCGGCGATCACACCGACCACACCGACCACACCGATCACACCGACCACGCCGATCGCACCGATCACACCGACACACTCCTCACAGAAGGGCACCACCATGCTTTCCTTCAGCGCTCTCACCCGCCTCGGCACCAAGCGTCCCGGCCGTCCCGGCGCCCTGTCCGTCACGGCGGCAGCCGCCCTTCTCCTCGCGGCGGGTGCCGGTACGGTCCAGGCGGCCCCGGCGAGCCAGGCGGCCCCGGCCGGCTCCTGCGAATTCAGCAACACACTCTGTCTGTTCGAGGGCGCGGGCTACGCCGGCGCCCGGTTCACGGTCCAGGCCCTCCCCCCGGCGACCAGCGCCTGTGTGAGCCTGGCGGAACACGGCTGGGCCGGCCGCGCCTTCTCGGCCGTCAACACCAACTCCCGGGCCGCGACGCTCTACGCGGGCGAGAACTGCACGGGCGCCTCACTGAACGTCGGCGGAAGCCTCAGCCCCCTCACGGTCAGCGCGGTGAGTGTGCGGGTCTTCTGACCTCTTCCCGTCACGTGGGGTACGGCGGCGGCCACGGTCCGGATCGGTCCGGACCGTGGCCGCGCGGATCGTCGTCCTTCACGCCGTGTCACCGGGCTGGTCCCCGCCGGCGGGCTCCGCCGTGCCGGGATGGCTGAAGGTGGCGATCAACCGGGGCGAACTGCCTCCCACCAGCTCCCACGCCCTGCTGATCCCCATGATGAACATGATGATCACCAGAATGGAGTGGGTCTTCACGTGCGTCGCGTCGGACGCGGTTCCGTTGATCTGGAGGGCGCTCACCAACTGGACGATGTAGAGGCCGAGAAAAGCGCTGATCAGGAGCGACCAGCGGAACAGGGCGCGGGCCGGGTCCCGGGTGACTCCCGCGCGCAGGCCCGTCACCGCGAGAGCGACGGTCGAGAAGATCCCGGCGATCGCCATGATCGACGAACCGGTGCCGAGGTTGTCCCCGGGCATCAGCGCGACCATGGACACGACCAGCGCGTCCAGGAAGGCCGACATCGCGGTGGCCGCCTTCAGCCGTTCCTTGTGGTGTTCCGACCTGCCGGTGACCGCTTTCGGGGACACGGAGATCGCGACGAACAACAGTCCGATCAATGCCCCGACGGCACTCGCCGAGCCGAGGAAAAAATCGTGATAATTCTCGCCTACCATGATCGCGGAGTGTACAGGGAGCCCGATTCCGCACCGTTTCGCCGAAGACGGCCCGCGCTCTCGCTCCCCAGGTGGCGCGGGACCGGCGGTGGTGTACTGGACGCATGGAAAGAGCTGCTTCCGGTGCCGCCGCCGTGGCGGGCATCGCCCACGGCTCCGCGGTGGCGATCGGCGGCGAGGATGCCGACACCCTGCCGTGGGCGCTGGTCGACGCGGTCCGGGAGGCCGGTCTGACCGGCCTGCACGTGGTGTGTTCCGAGGCCGTGCTGCTCAGCGGCCCCGTACGCACCCTGCTGGCATCCGGTGGCGTGGCCCGCCTGACCTGCGCCGGGGACGGCGGGCGGGCGGGAGACCTCACGGGGGAGATCACCGTACGGTGGCTGCCCCCGACGGATCTGAACGAGCGACTGGAGGCGGCGGATGCCAGCATCGCCGCCTTCCTCGCCCCGGTCGGCCCGGACGACGACGACCCGTCGCAGCCCTCACAGCCGTCGCGGGGTCGCGCGAAGTACCGGCGCGAGGAGGCGCTGCGCTGTGACGCCGCGCTGATCAGGGCCGTACGGGTGGACAGCGCGGGCAACCTCGTCCTCGACTCCGGCCCGGCGGGGACCGACGCCAGGATGGCCAAGGCCGGCGGCCTGACCCTCGTCCAGACGTCCGCGATGGACAAGCGGCCACTGCACAGCTCGGAGGTCGACGTCCCGGGCATCCACGTGGACCGCGTCCTCCCGGCCCACGCCTCTCGGTAGGGGATGTCTTGCCGGTCAGGCCGACAAAGCCACCCCCTAGGGCGTTGCTCCCCGCTCAACCGCCGCCGGCGCGTCATCATCCTCGGGAGGGGGCGGCCGTACGAACCTGAGGAGCGTCAGTGGACAGTCGAAGAGTGCTCGGGACCGGCGTGGCGGGAGTGCTGGTCGTCGCCCTCGCCGCGGGCTGCTCGTCCTCGGGCGGTGACGGCGGCAGCGGGGACTCGGCCACCTCCGTCCTCACCGGTGAGAAGGGCGGCGCGGGCCGGGTGCTCGCCGTGAAGGTCGACAACGTGGCGGCGGCCCGCCCGCAGGTCGGGCTCAACAGCGCGGACCTCGTGTACGGCATCGAGGTGGAGGGCGGGCTCTCACGGCTCATGGCCGTGTTCGACAGCACGCACCTGCCGGACACGATCGGCCCGGTGCGCAGCGCCCGCGAGACGGACCTCCAGATCCTCGCCGAGTACAACCGGCCGGCGCTCGCGTTCTCCGGGGCGCAGAGCCGGTTGCTGCCCGTGCTGGAGGATTCGGACATCGTCGCCAGGACGGGGACGAGCGCCTTCTTCCGCGACCCCGACCGGCCCGTCCCGCACAACGAGTTCATCCATCCCAAGGGCCTCACCGACGGTGCGGGCGAGGCCAAGGACATCGGGCTGCGCTTCTCCGCGAAGACGCCGTCCGGCGGGACGGCCAACACCACCACCACGGCCTCGATGCCGCACTCCCGCTTCACCTTCACCTGGGACGGGTCGCGGTACACGGTCGCACTGGACGGTACGAAGTCCCCCTGGACGGCCGACAACGTGATCGTCCAGCGGGTGAAGGTCAAGGAGTCGCGTTTCCGGAGCCGTACCGGCTTCGTGCCGTTCTCCCAGACCGTGGGCAGCGGCTCCGGTGTGGTGCTCCGCGACGGCCGGTCGTACACCGTGCGGTGGAGCAGGCCCTCGGAGGGCGCGGGCACGACGTACACGCAGGACGGCGGGTCCGGGAGCGGTACGACGATGCGGCTGCACCCCGGCCGGACGTGGATCGTCCTCGAACCGGCCTGACCCGTCCGCGACGTGACGCCCCGTATCGCCGGAAAGCGGTGGCCGAAGACCGTACCTTGACGGGTTCATGCCAGCGTCCCACGATGCGTCGCATGGGGAGACCCCCAGACTTCCCCCGCGAGCAGGAGAGAGCATGCGACTACGCATCCACGGCAGGAAGACCGCCAGAAAGACCGCCACCCTCGCGGCGTTGGTGGCGCTCGCCGTCGCGGCGCCGCTCACCGCCACCGCGACGTCCTCCGGAGCGCCCGGCGCGAAGAACCTCGCCCCGGCCGCCGCCGCCGAGGAGGTGATCCGGCAGTACACCATCAACGGTCCTTCCACCGTCGCCGACCGGACCGCCCTCCTCGCGACCGGTGTGTCGATCGACGAGGTCGACGACCACGCGGTGGTCGTCAGCGCCGACACCGCCCAGGCCAAGCGCCTCCGCGCCCTCGGCCACCAGCTCACCGCGCTCCCCGCGCCGCCCGCCAGGAGCGGCGGATCGGCCGTCGCGCCCTTCGACTTCCCCTCCGCGGACTCCCGGTACCACAACTACGCGGAGATGAACACGGAGATCGACCAGCGGATCCAGCAGTACCCGAACCTGATGTCCAAGCGGGTGATCGGCAGGACCTACCAGGGCCGGGACATCATCGCCGTCAAGATCAGCGACAACGTCGCGACGGACGAGAGCGAGCCCGAGATCCTGTTCACCCACCACCAGCACGCGCGTGAACACCTCACCGTCGAGATGGCGTTGTACCTGATACGGGAACTGGGCGCCGGGTACGGCTCCGACTCGCGCGTCACCAGCGCCGTCAACAACCGCGAGATCTGGATCGTGCCGGACCTCAACCCGGACGGCGGCGAGTACGACGTGGCCTCCGGCTCGTACCGCAGCTGGCGCAAGAACCGTCAGCCCAACACCGGTTCGACGGCGATCGGCACCGACCTCAATCGCAACTGGGACTACAAGTTCGGCTGCTGCGGCGGCTCTTCGGGCACGGCCAGTTCCGAGACGTACCGCGGCCGCGCCGCCGAGTCGGCCCCCGAGGTGAAGGTCGTCGCCGACTTCGTCCGTTCGCGCGTCGTCGGAGGCAAGCAGCAGATCAAGGCGGCCATCGACTTCCACACGTACAGCCAGCTGGTGCTCTGGCCGTACGGCTGGACCAACGCCGACACCGCGCCGGGACTGACCCAGGACGACCGCGACGCCTTCGCCGCCGTCGGCCGGAAGATGGGCGCGAGCAACGGGTACACGGCCGAGCAGTCGAGCGACCTGTACATCACGGACGGCTCGATCGACGACTGGCTGTGGGGCACCCAGAAGATCTTCAGCTACACCTTCGAGATGTACCCGGCCAGCTCCTCGGGCGGCGGCTTCTACCCGCCCGACGAGGTGATCGAACGGGAGACGTCCCGCAACCGCGACGCGGTCCTCCAACTCGTCGAGAACGCCGATTGCATGTATCGGTCCATCGGCAAACAGGCGCAGTACTGCGCCTGATCGGGGTCTGATCGGTATCTGATCCGCGCCGGATCCACGCTCGTTCCCCGGCCGCCGCGCCACGGTCTCTCCCCGCCGTGTCGCGGCGGTCGCGTGCGTCCGGCGCTCAGGGCGGTTCTATGGCGAAGCGGTGTTTTTTGCATGTACCCCATGTGACGAAGACGTGTTTCAGGCGTGACGGGTGATGTCGGACATGTGTTCTTGTGCAGGTCGGGGGCTCGTGGAACAGTCCGGCACCGCGTCTCGTGGCTGTGGGGTGGGGTTGGACAGCTGAGAGTGACGGGGGAAGCGGGGGCTTTTTCACGCGCTGCGTAGCGGTGCGCGCCCAGCGGCCTGTCGCCGAGCCCGGCTCCCATTTCCCGGCCTGACGTGGGGACTCGCCGTCCCGTACGGTGCGGCGATTCCCCGACCGGTTGTCAGAGGTTCGCCGGCCCGACCAGCCGGGCGCGGACCGCACAGGGGTGGGGGAGAGCAATGCCGCTTGTGGGTGGACCCATGGGCCGGGGGGTGGCGGCCTTCGGGCTCGCCGCCGTCCTGTCCGTGCCGGTTCAGGAAGCGACGGCGGGGCCGCCGGCCGCCGTCGCCGCGGTCTGCGCGGGGACGACGCAGTCCGATTTCAACGGCGACGGCATTCGTGATGTCGCCATCGCCGACCCGGAGGCCACCGTCTCGGGGAAGGAGCGCGCCGGGCAGGTCCATGTCGTACGGCGGCGGCAAGGGCACCTTCGTCCTGTCGCAGGACTCGCCCAACGTCTCCGACAGCGCGGAGGCCGGCGACCAGTTCGGCTTCTCGTTCGCCGTGTACGACGCCAACCTCGACGGATGCAGCGACATCGCCGTGGGCATCCCGTACGAGGACATCAACCTGCCCGACAGGACGATCAGGGACGCCGGGCTCGTCCATCTCGTCTACGGCTCGCCGACCGGCGTCGCCTCACCCGCCCTCGGCACCATCGGATTCCGGCAGGGCGCCGACGGCAAACTCGGCGGCGGATACGAGCCGGACGACTGGGTCGGCTACGCCGTCGCCGCCGGGAAGAACTGCTGATCGTCCACAACGGCGAGGTCGGCGCGCGCAGAGCGTGCTCGAATACGACGGCCTGGGCCGCGCCACCGCGCAGGTCATGGCGGTCTCGGGCGTCGAGCAGTGGCGTACCACCACCACCTACGACGGCGAACGCACCACGGTCGACCCGCCCAAGGGCGGCGTCCCGACCACCACGATCACCGACGCGGTGGGCAACACCTCGGAGATCTGGCACTACCGGGGTGACTCCCCGAACCCGCTGCTGGGCTACGACGTCACGAAGTACACGTACACCCCGCAGGGCAGGCTGGAGCCGGTCACCGACGCGCAGCAGAACAAGTGGCGCTACGAATATGATTAGTTGGGCCGGACGACCAGGACTGTCGACCCCGACTCGGGGGGCAACCGGGTCCAGCGCAAGGACCCTTCGGGCACGACGGTGTACCTGCCCGGTACGGAGCTGAAGCTCTCCGCCGACGGCGCCAAGAAGGAAGCCACCCGCTACTACTCGCACGCCGGACAGACGGTCGCCGTCCGCACCGGTGACGGCAAGGTCTCCTTCATCGCCGCCGACCATCACGGCACGGGCGAACTGGCGGTCGACGCCGCGACAGGAGCTGTCTCCCGGCGTCGCTTCGACCCGTACGGGGTCGAGCGGGGCGCGGCGACCGGCACGTGGCCCGGCGAAAAGGGCTACGTCGGCGGCACGATGGACAAGTCGACCGGTCTGACCCATCTGGGCGCGCGTGAATACGACGCGGGCATCGGCAAGTTCATCTCCGTCGACCCGCTGATCGATCCGACCCAGCCGCAGCAGATGAACGGCTACGCCTACGCGAACAACAGCCCGGTCACCCATGCCGACCCGAGCGGCATGATCGTCCCGGAGTGCATGCAGGGCCTGATCGAGTGCCGGGGCGGCTTCCCGGTGCCGAGCAGTGAGCAGGACCCGGTGGACAACGCCCAGAACAAGGCGAACGACGCGGCCTCCGCCGTACAGGGCGCACAGGGTCAGCAGAGTGCCGCCAAGCAGCGCATCAAGTCGACGGGCAAGGCCCTGGTCAAGATCGTCCGGGACATCCTCGGCGTCGACGCGGCGCTCGACTGCATCTCCACCGGCGACTTGGGCTCCTGCGGCGAGACGGTGCTGAACATCGCGGGCAGCTTCGCCGGCGGTCTCGCCGGGAAGATCCTCGCCAAGTACGGCGCTCCATCGGACTGGGCCAAGGGGGCCAGACTGGCCAAACGGGTGATCGGCGCGTCGGCGACCTCGTCGGCGGAGTCAAGGATCTGTACAAGGCCAACAAGGCTGTCTCCAAGGCGAAGGACGGTCTGGCGAGGGCTCAGGACGCCTTGGCCGTGGCCAAGAAAAGGGCGGCGGAAGCCGTCAAGAAGGCCAAGAAGGCGGACGAGGGCGAATCCGAACTGTTGCGCAAGGGCGCCTCGGGCACGGGTGGGAGCAAGAAACTCCCGATGACGATGGAATGCGTCTGCGAGGTCGCCCAGAAATACGGGGTCGACATCTCCGACGTGAAAATCAAGATCGACAAGGGGAAGATCGGGTATTACGGTTCCACGGCACCCGACCAGGGCGTCACTTTGACGCGCGAAGCGTTCCGCAATGAACAGCAGTTGGCGCGCACCCTCGTTCACGAGCGGTTCCATGTGGACCAGATCCGTTCGGGGATGGGGTATCCAAAGACGTATGACTCGGGCAACGCTCGGGAAGCGGCCGCTCAGGCACACGAGGACAAATGGTGGGCCACCACCGGGAAGGGTCTGGAGTGACGAGTTTCGAGGCGTGGACGGACGCGTACCAGGAGGCCTACCGGCGTCCTTCCGCAGTGCCCGGCCTGACGTGTCCCCACTGCCGTTCGCACGCGTTGAGGATGATTTTTGTCGTCGGCGCGCCGGAGGACGCGGACGGAACGGTCGCGTTCTGGTGTGATTCGTGCCTGAATGGACTGGTTCCGAACCGTGCGCGCGTCCCCGGCGGAGGGGAGCGGCGGGTGCGCGGCACGGAGAGCGTTCCCGACTACGTGCTGGTGGTGGAGGACGCGGGACCTGCCTGATCCACAGCGTGCGACCTGGGTCCGACATGTCGGACCCGGGCCGGTGTGGGTGGTGTTGTGGAGGGGGCCCTCCGCGCAAACGGTGATGTGCGTCACGTCGTCGGGCCGGTGCGTTTCTCCGCCTGTCGGTCACTTCCCCCGCGTGCAGGGAAAGTTGGGTTCCCCGGTGTCGGGTCCGCATGCCTGGTTATGGCCGACCTGATTCGCGGATGAGATCTCGGTGTGAATTCAGGACTTGTTTCGGCCAGGCGTTCTCGCTTACGTTCACCCCACTCCGGGTGGATCGCCGAATCCTGCCGCTGTCCGGATACACACTCACCCACTCACGTACGGCAGGAGCGGGGGACCCAGGTAAGTCGCCGATCCGTCACAGGACCGGCTCGGGGTGAAGTCGCACTGATAATGCGGCCGGGCATCTCCAGCTCGAACCCGACAGCTCACCTCGCAGGCGACGGAGAGGATTTCGTCATGCCCATAAAGGGTAAGCACCGTCGTTCCAGGATCAGTCCGCTCGCCCGGCGCCTTGTCGCCGTGGGGACCGGAGGTGTCGCGCTCGCCCTTCCGCTGGTGGCCGCTCACACCGCGAGCGCCGCCACCGGCACCAGCGCCGCCGTCACCGCGGAGAAGAAGAGTGTCACCACCTACTCCGTGGTCGCCGGGGACTCCCTCGCCAAGATCGCCCGCACCCACTCCCTGAGCGGCGGCTGGAAGAAGCTCTACCAGGACAACCGGAAGGCCGTCGGCGCCGACCCGTCGGTGATCCGGCCCGGTCTCCGGCTGACCCTCGGCGGCAGGGCCGCGACGCCCGCGGCCACCACCGCCACCAAGGCCGCGACGGGCGGCGCCGCCACCGCCGTACAGGCCGCGGCGAAGACGTACACCGACAACCTGGACGGCTGGATCAGGGAGTCGCTGGACGTCATGGCCGCCCATGGCATCCCGGGCACCTACGACGGCATCTACCGCAACATCATGCGGGAGTCCTCGGGCAACCCGAACGCCATCAACAACTGGGACTCGAACGCCGCCGCCGGCATCCCGTCCAAGGGGCTGCTCCAGGTCATCGACCCGACCTTCCAGGCCTACCACGTGTCCGGTACGTCGATGGACAGCTACGACCCGGTCGCCAACATCACTGCCGCGTGCAACTACGCCGCCGACAAGTACGGCTCGATCGACAACGTGAACGGTCCGTACTGACCGGCCCGTACTGACCGGCCCGTACTGACCCGTCCGGCGTCACCGTCAGGCCGTCGTACCCCCACCCCCGTGGGCCCGCTCCGATCCCTGGAGCGGGCCCACGCGCGTGTCCGCTACCTCCTGCTCGGATGAGCGAAAATCTACTATGGTCGCAGTAGACATTATTTCCTCGTGTGGTTAGAGTCCGGGGTGTGAACAAGCCCCAGGGCGAGCCCGGGAACGAGAGCCGGAACCCGAAGAACCGGAGCCTCACCGACAGCCTGGACAACGACGACTACCCCGCGTACACGATGGGCCGGGCCGCCGAGATGCTCGGCACCACCCCCGCGTTCCTGCGCGCCCTCGGTGAGGCGCGGCTGATCACGCCGCTGCGCTCCGACGGGGGCCACCGCCGCTACTCCCGGTACCAGCTGCGCCTCGCCTCCCGGGTCAGGGAGCTGGTCGACGGCGGCACCGCCATCGACGCCGCGTGCCGCATCGTGATCCTTGAGGACCAGCTCGAAGAGGCCCGGCGCATCAACGAGGAGCTGCGCTCCGCGTCCGAGACTTCCCCCTGAATCGTGCGTGGGCCCCGACCACGAAGGTCGGGGCCCACCGCATGACCGCTCGGTCACCACGTCACCACGTCGTCGGCATTACCAGCGGTACCACCGGCCCCGCCTGCCGCCCGAAGCGGCCGGCCGGACCACGAAGCCCAGCAGCCATACGACGAGCACGATGACGGCGATCCACCAGAGTGCCTTGAGTGCGAAACCGGCACCGAAAAGGATCAGGGCCAGCAGAAGAACGAGAAGCAGGGGAACCATAGTTATCAACCTCCGAGCAGCCGTGTGCCCTCGGTAAATCCGTTCACGCGTACAAATCGGCACGTTTCTCGTGCCGATCACAGGGCAGCCGAAACGCCCGCGAAGCAGTGGGAAAGTGGGGGGCATGGGGACCGTCGTGCACGTTCCGCAGACGCGGGACATGATCGGGGAAGAGCTGTCCGGCGACGAGGCGCTGATGGCGCTGCGCCGCTACGGGGGCCGCAAACTGCTCCTGGACGCCTTCGCCCGCTTCCGGTACGCCGACGGGTTCAGCCAGGCCAGGTCGCTGGGCTTCCAGGTGGTCCTCGGAATGGTCCCGTTCACCATCGCGCTGGTCGGTGTGACGGCGACCGTCCACACCGAGAGCATCGGGCGGATCATCGAGCTGACCCTCGCCCGGATCGTCCCCGGAGCCAGCGCGGACGTGGTCCAGGAAGCCCTGGACGGCACCCGCCGCAGCGCGGGCGCCGACGTCTCGGGCGCCGTCGCGATCTGGGTGGGGCTCGGGTTCGCCGTACTGAACCTCGCCTCCGCCATGGGCCAGATAGAGCGGGGCTGCAACCGTATCTACGGCGTGGAGCGCGACCGCCCCTTCCCGGCGAAGTACGCCCGCGGTCTGCTGCTGGCGCTCGGCGCGGGAGTGCCGATGGCCCTGGGCTTCCTGGTCCTGGTCGCGGGGGAGGCGGTGGGCGACTCGGTCGTGGAGGCGCTGGGCTGGTCACGGCAGTGGCTCGACTGGTGGGGTCCGCTGGAGGTGCCGGTCGGAGTGACCCTCGCCGGGGTCGCCTCGGCGGTGATCTTCCGCTGGTCCCCGCGCAGGGACCAGCCCGGCTACACCTGGCTGGCCTTCGGCTCGGCGGTCCATCTGGTGCTCTGGGTCGTGGCCACCTGGCTGCTCGCCTTCTACGTCGAACGGAGCGGATCGTTCGGAGCGGTGTACGGGCCCCTCACCGCCTTCGTCGCCCTGCTGCTCTGGGCCAATCTCACCGGGATCGCGCTCTTCCTGGGGGTGGCCTTCGCCGCCCAGCTGGAGGCCGCGAGGGCGGGGATCGCGGACGCGGTCCACCCGGACCCGGGTTCCGGACCATAGGGCCTGTCGTTTGGATCACCGTGGCGTGCCGGACACCGCGACGCCTCGCGCCTCCCAACGCTCCGCACCGCCCGCCCGGCCAAGCCCCGCGGACGGGCCGCCGCCTTATTCCGGGCCGGGAGGGGCC
>NZ_JBIUXU010000007.1:276821-354173 GCF_044744165.1 Streptomyces sp. NPDC087420 | reverse complement strand
GGGCCGCGGGGGCGGCCCCCCCCGCCGCCCCCCCCCCCCGCCCCCTGCCCCCCCAACCCGGGGGACTATGACTGCCACCCGGGGGCGCCCCCCCCCCCCCCCCCCCCGGCCCCCCCCCCCCCCAGGCCCCGGGGGCCCGGCGTTCCCTCGCACAGGTTCGTCCGCCATACTGCGCCCGTGGACCAGCGCATCGATCCGAACAGCCAGCCCGTACACGCCGCGGGGACTGATCCGGGATTTATCCCTGGGCTCATGGTCCCCCGCCCTGTTGAGGACGAGGAGAGTGCTCCGGAGCACGAAGCGAAGAAGCCCCAGAAGGAGACGGCCCCTCAGGCGGCCGAGGACGCCGCCGGGCGATCGGGCGAGCTGACCGCCGGGTCCGGGTCCGAGTCCGGGTCCGGGGACGGCACGTCCGGGGGTACGGAGGCGGAGGCGGCGTCCGACGCCGCGCCGACCGGCGAGGACGAGCCCGGCAAGACGTCCGGCAAGGCTGCCGTCAAGGGCGCCGAGGACAACACCGCCGAGGACGCCGCCGACGGCCCCGCCTTCGAGGTCAGCGACCGCCGCGCCTCCATCACCGCCGACCGTGACGGCGTCCGGTTCACCCTGGACGACGAGGCGGCGGACTTCCGCTGGGACGAGATCGGCGCGGTCGAGGTCGGGGTTCCCCGCTTCGGACGCCGGTTCACCGTCACCGTCCACACGATCACCCGCCGCCGGTACCACGTGGACGTCGACGCGCCGGCCCGCAGCGCGCTCAAGGAGTGGTCGGCGGAGCTGGACGAGGTGCTGGACGCTTACTTCGAGGAAGCCTGACCGTCCGCGGGGGAAGTGAAGTGACGGATCGTCAGGAACGAAGTGACGGCCCGTCAAATACCCACCCCCGCAACGGAGTCCGGGTGTCACGGCATCGGGGCGATCGGCGTTCGGGGCGGGTAATAGGATTCTTGATGCCGTCGGCTGCCCGGCCACCGAACCGGGCCGCGAGCAGGGCATGATCTGGGAGACGTGAGTGAGCAACATACCGGAGACGGGACGGACTCCCCGGGTCCAGACCCGTCTCGTCGTCATTCAACTGCTCGTCTTCTCCCTGCTGCTCACGCTCGGCGGCCGGCTCTGGTACCTCCAGGTGCGCAACGGCCAGGAGTACACGGACGAGGCCAAGAACAACCACACCCAGCGGGTGGTCCAGCCGGCCGTACGGGGCTCGATCCTGGACACGCGCGGGGTGCCGCTCGCCGACAACGAGACCCGGCTGGTCGTCTCGGCCAGCCGCACCGACCTGATGAAGATGCCGGACGACGGCAAGGCCGTACTGACTCGGCTCGCGGGTGTCCTGGGTCTGAAGGCCCAGGACGTCGTGGACAAGGTCAGGCTGTGCGACGCGAAAACACCGCAGCCGTGCTGGAACGGTTCGCCCTACCAGCCGATCCCGGTGACCGACGAGGCCACCACGCAGCAGGCCCTCCAGATCCGTGAACGCGCCGAGGACTTCCCCGGCATCACCGCAGAGCCCACCGCCGTACGGCGCTACGCCGCCCCCGGCAAGGCCAACACCTCGCAGGTGCTGGGGTATCTCTCGCCCGTCACGGACCAGGAGATCACCGCGGCGCAGGACACCAGCTCGCCGTACCTGCGCTCGGACCAGGTGGGCCGCTCGGGCCTGGAGCGCACGTACGACGAGCAGTTGCGCGGCAAGGCCGGCGTGACCCGGTACGAGGTCGACAACCTGGGGCGCGTCCTGGGGCAGGCGAAGGCCGAGAAGGCCCGGCCCGGGGACAACGTCATCACGTCGATCGACGCGCGGGTGCAGGCCGTCGCGGAGTACGAGCTCAACAACGCCATGAAGACCGCCCGCAAGCAGTTCGACGCCGTCACCGGCAGGAACTACAAGGCGGATTCGGGTGCGGTGGTGGTGATGGAGGCGAAGACCGGCCGGGTGGTGGCGATGGCGTCCCAGCCGACGTACGACCCGAACGCGTGGGTCGGGGGCATCTCGGCGAAGGACTACGCGAAGCTGACCGGCAAGAAGTCGAACTTCCCGCTGCTGAACCGGGCGATCCAGGGCCAGGCCGCGCCCGGCTCCATCTTCAAGGTCGTCTCCTCGACGGCCGCCGTCAACGCGGGTTACAGCTTCAACGGCAGCTATCCGTGCCCCAGTTCGTACTCGATCGGCAACCAGGTCTTCAAGAACTTCGAGTCCCAGGGCTACGGGAACATCACCATCGGCAAGGCGCTCGAGGTCTCGTGCGACACCGTCTACTACGGCCTGGCTCACCAGGAGTGGCAGAAGGACGGCGGCAACAACCCCAAGAAGAAGCCCGCCGACTGGTTCTACAAGACGGCCCACCAGTTCGGTCTGGGCAAGGAGACCGGGGTCGACCTCCCCAACGAGGTCACCGGCCGGGTGCCGGACCGGCAGTGGAAGCAGGACTTCTGGAAGGCCAACAAGTCCGCCTGGTGCAAGCAGGGCAAGAAGAACGGCACGTACGTGGAGCGGATCGCGTACGAAGGCTGCCTCGAAGGCAACAAGATGCGCGCCGGTGACGCCGTCAACTACTCGATCGGCCAGGGCGACACACTCGTCACCCCGATCCAGATGGCCACCATCTACGCGGCGATCTCGAACGGCGGGACGCTCTACACCCCGACCGTCGGCAAGGCGATCGTCAGCGCCGACGGCAAGAGCGTCGAGAAGATCGCCCCGAAGGCACACGGCAAGCTGCCGATGAACAAGGCGACCCGGGACAACATCGACGAGGCGCTGGCGGGGGTGGCGACGCGTGGTTCGGCCGCGTGGCGGTTCGGCGGCTGGCCGCAGGACAAGATCCCGATGCACGCCAAGACCGGTACCGCAGAGGTCCACGGGAAGCAGACCACGTCGTGGTTCGCCTCGTACACCAAGGACTACACGATCGTGATGACGATCTCCCAGGGTGGTACGGGATCCGGCGCCTCCGGTCCCGCCGTCCGCAAGATCTACGAGGCGATGTACGGCCTGGACGCGAAGGGCAACCAGGACCTCAAGAAGGCCCTGATGCCCAAGCCCCGTACCGCGCTGCCGAAGATCGGCCCCGACGGCACGATCGACGCCCCCAAGACGGAGCCGTACAAACCGTAAAACACGCAGGTGGGAAGGGCGTTGGGGACAGGTGTTCGTTTGTTGAGTCCTTGACAAGTCTAGACCAATGCCGATTGACTCCCGTCGCAAGCTTCGCGTGTGGCGGCTCGTTGCGCCATGACGGCTTCTCTACAAGTGATGGTTCGGCCCCGAACCGTACTTAATGGCGTGAAGGGATACATCCAGTCGAGATGATAAGAAAATCGCTCAGGGGTCTCACCCTTGCCCGTACCGCCGTCGCGCTGGCCGTGGCG
This sequence comes from Streptomyces sp. NPDC087420, assembly GCF_044744165.1. NCBI lineage: Bacteria > Bacillati > Actinomycetota > Actinomycetes > Kitasatosporales > Streptomycetaceae > Streptomyces > Streptomyces sp. NPDC087420. The sequence goes on along the minus strand of NZ_JBIUXU010000007.1, from coordinate 350,798 downwards.
GCTCTCTTCTCGGTCACTCTCACCGTGCCGGCGTCGGCCGCCGACCCGGTCGGCAGCATCACCGGCATCGCCGGCAAGTGTTTGGATGTCGCGGCCGCGAGCAGCGCCAACGGCACCGCCGTACAGCTCTACGACTGCAACGGCAGCGCGGCACAGCAGTGGACCGTCGCCGGCGACGGGACCCTGCGCGCCCTGGGCAAGTGTCTCGACCTCGTCGAGCGCGGCACCGCCGACGGCACCAAGCTCCAGATCTGGGACTGCGGTGGCGGCACGAACCAGAAGTGGGCGATCTCCGGCGCCAAGGACATCGTCAACCCGACGGCGAACAAGTGCCTCGACGTCACGGGCAACACCTCCGCCAACGGCGCGCGCATCCAGATCTGGACCTGCACCGGCGCGGCGAACCAGAAGTGGAACACGCCCTCCGGCGGCTCCACGCCCCCGCCCACCGGCGGCTTCGTCGTGAGTGAAGCCCAGTTCAACCAGATGTTCCCGAACCGGAACTCGTTCTACTCCTACAGCGGTCTGACCAACGCGCTGAGCGCCTACCCGGGCTTCACCAAGACGGGCAGCACCACGACCCAGCGCCAGGAGGCCGCGGCTTTCCTCGCCAACGTCAACCACGAGACCGGCGGTCTCGTGTACGTGGTGGAGATCAACCAGGCCAACTACCCCCACTACTGCGACCCGAACCAGTCGTACGGCTGCCCCGCCGGCCAGGCCGCGTACTACGGCCGTGGCCCGATCCAGCTGAGCTGGAACTTCAACTACAAGGCCGCGGGCGACGCGCTGGGCATCGACCTGCTCCACAACCCGTGGCTCGTCCAGAACGACTCCGCGGTCGCCTGGAAGACCGGCCTCTGGTACTGGAACACCCAGAGCGGCCCGGGCACGATGACCCCGCACAACGCGATGGTCAACGGCGCCGGTTTCGGCCAGACGATCCGCAGCATCAACGGCTCGCTGGAGTGTGACGGCAGGAACCCGGCGCAGGTCCAGAGCCGGGTCGACGCCTACAACCGCTTCACCCAGATCCTGGGTGTCGCGCCGGGCGCCAACCTGTACTGCTGACGCTCCACCCCTGAAGTCACCCGAGAGTGCGCGGCCCCCGGAACCCCGGGAGCCGCGCACTCTCCGCGTTGAAGCCGCGTGTCCTCCTGGCGTCCCGCGCGTTGTATCGATCATGAACGTACGTCGAATCCTCACCACCGCCGCGGCGGGCTCCGCCCTCCTCGCCGCCGTCGCCCCCGCCGCCCAGGCCGCGCAGTCGGCCGACTTCGGCACCACCCTGAGCAGCGCGGCGCAGACCGCCGCCACCGTCGGCGAAAAGACCAAGCCGGTGGCGGACGGGCTCCTCGGCAAGAAGGTCGGCGCCGTCAAGGGCGTCGTGAAGGGCGGCTCGGACGTGGTCAAGAACGGTCAGGCCCTGCTCAGCTGACCTGTTCCGTACAAGCACCGCACCCGGCACCGCACCCAGCACCCCCCCCACCACCGCACAGGCCGGTCGGCCCCCGCCGACCGGCCTGTCACGCGGACGGCGCACCCGCGAAGGGCAGCCGTCAGCCCCTCATTCCTTCACGGCCCCCGCGTTCGCCCCGCTGACGAAGTAGCGCTGGAAGCAGAAGAACAGCGCGGCCACCGGGAGGGTGGACAGCAACGCGGCCGCCAGCTTGAGCGGGTACTGCGTACCCCCGCCCAGGCCTCCGGAGACAAACCGGGCCAGGCCCGTGGTGAGAGTCTCGTACTGACCGGACTGCGTGGCGACCAGGAAGTGCGTGAACTCGTTCCACGACCCCTGGAACGACAGGATCGTGAGGGTGATCAGCGCCGGCCTGGCCATCGGCAGCACGACGGACCAGAAGATCCGGAACACCCCCGCCCCGTCGACCTTCGCGGCCTCCTCGACCTCACGCGGCACCGACTCGAAGAACTGCTTCATGATGAAGATGCCCGCCGCGTCCACCACCAGCGGCAGGATCATGCCGGTGTACGTGTCGAAGATCCCGAACGTGTTCAGCACCAGGAACTTCGGGATGAGCAGCGCCACTCCGGGCACCGCCATCACCGCGAGGACAAACGTGAACAGCACCGAACGGCCCCGGAAGCGCAGCCGCGCCAGCGCGTACCCCGCCATCGAGTCGAACAGCACCCGGCCCCCGGTCACCACCACGGCCACAAACGCCGAGTTGCCGAGCCAGCGCAGGAACGGCACCCCGTCCGCGGCCTCGCTCAGCCCGAACAGGCGCTGGTAGGCGGCCGTCGTCGGAGTGGTGGGCAGCAGCGAGAGCGGATTCGCGGCGGCGTCCGGATCGGTCTTGAAGCCGGTCACCAACTGGAGCACGAACGGCAGCAGATAGAGCAGCGCCACCCCCACCACCAGCGCGTATCCCAGCACCCGCAGCGCCACGGGGAAGCGCCCGAGCACGGGCCGCCCCTGCTCACGCGCCGCCTTCCTTACGGCCTTTCGCCTCGCCTTGCCCGCCGCCTCGGGATCGGTCTCGCGCGGTGCCTCGGCCGTGGCAACGGTTTCGCTCGTGGTACTCATCGCTTCCTCCCGGTGCGTACGCCGCGCTCCCGCAGCGCCCAGCGCTGGAAGCCGGTCAGCACGAGGATCAGGGCGAGCAGGACAAACGCGATCGCCGAGCCCTGGCCGAAGTCGGCGTTGTCGAAGCCCGCGGAGTACGACAGGAACGCGGGCGTGAGCGTGGTGTTGCCCGGTGCGCCCTGACCCATCACGTACACCTGGTCGAAGACCTGCCAGGTGGAGATCAGGCCGAGGGTGAGCACCAGGAACAGCACGGGACGCAGCGCGGGCAGGGTCACGTACCGCAGCAGCTGGCGGCGGTTGACCCCTTCCAGGGCCGCCGTCTCCTCCAGCTCACGCGGGATGTCCTGGAGCGCCGCGAGGAAGATCAGCATGAAGGTGCCCGACGTCGTCCACACGGCCAGCAGGATGATCGTGCACATCGCGATCGAAGGACCCGACAGCCATTCGAACCACGACAGTCCCATCACGGAGTGCTCGGCCAGCAGCCCGGTGGGGTGCTCGGGGTCGATGACGCCGAGCCCGCCGAGGACCAGCGAGAGCACCCCGCGCGGATCGGCGAACCAGTTCGGCCCCTTCACCCCGATCCACGACAGCAGGGCGTTGACGGCCCCGCTTCCCTGGAAGAGGAAGAGGAACACCGTGGCGACGGCGATCGAGCTGGTGACGGACGGGAAGAAGAAGACCGTACGGAGCGGGCCGCGGCCGCGCAGCATCCGCTGGTTGACGATCAGGGCCAGGCCCAGTGCCAGTCCGGTCTGCAACGGCACCGTCAGGAGGACGTAGTACGCGTTGTTGCGCAGGGCGGTCGCGAAGAGCGTGCGGTCGAGACCGTCCTGGGTGAAGAGCGTGCGGTAGTTGTCCAGGCCCACGAAGTCGGCCTGGCCGGAGAACGGGTTGGACTGCCCGTCCCAGTGCAGCAGGCTCACCCAGAGCGCCATGAGGATCGGCAGCACCAGGAACGAGCCGAGGACGAGCACCATGGGGCTGACGAAGAGCCAGCCCCACGCGCCGTCCCGGTCGCGCCCGCCGCGCCGCGAGCTTGTCGGGCGGAGGGACATCGGGCTCAGTTGCCCTTCGCTATGGCCTGTTCGCCGTTGCGCTGGAGGTCGGCGAGGATCTTCTTGGGATCGGCCGTGCGCAGCGACTGGAGCTCGGTGTTGAACTGGCTCAGCACCTTGTCGAAGCCCGCGATCGTGACCGGACCCTGCGCGTACGCGCTGCCGTCCACCCATGCCTTGGCCTGGGGCTGCTGCTCGGCGAAGGTCGTGAGCGCGCTGGTACGGCTCGGCATCACACCGAACGCGTCGGCGAACGCCAGCTGCTGTTCGGCCGAGGTGAGCGACTTGACCAGGTCGACACTCGCCTCGTGGTGCGCGCTGTCGGCGGCGACGCCCCAGCAGGTGCTGAAGGCGAGGGTGCCCTTCCCGGCGGGGCCTGCGGGCAGCGGCAGGATCTGGTAGTTGACGTCGGGGTAGTCGAGCTTCATGCCGCCGTCGAGCCAGTTGCCCTCGATGGTCATCGCGGCCTTGCCCTTGCCGAGCGCCTCACCGCCCCAGCTGGTGTCGACCGCCTTGGCGAACTTCATCGAACCGGACTTGAGGAGGTCCTGTACGAAGGTCAGCCCCTCGGCGTTCTCGGCCGTGTCGGCCGTCATCTTCGTCTGGCCCGCGTCGGTGACCCAGCCGCCCGCCTGCCGCATGAAGACGCCGAGCCGCTGGTACTCGTCGCTGGTCACCAGGCCGGTGACGCCGTTGCCCGTGAGCTTGTCCGCGACGGTCTTCAGCTGCTCCCAGGTGGTCGGGTAGTCCTTCTCGGTCAGCCCGGCCTTCTTCCACAGGTCGGAGTTGATCGCCAGGCCGAGGGTGGAGGTGTCCTTGGGCAGACACATCAGCTTGTTGTCGTACGAGAACGAGGAGCGCAGCTGCTCCGAGAAGTCGGCCGCGTCGGAGATCTGGTCGCCGTACGGGTAGAGCGAGCCGCCCTTGGCGTAGTTGGCGAACTGGTCGGAGTTGACGTAGAAGACGTCCGGCGGCTTGTTCCCGGCGAAGGACTGGGCCAGCTGCTGGTTCATGTCCTTGGCGACCTCGACGGTCACGGAGTTGCCGGACTTCTTCGCGTACGCGGCGGCGGCGGTCTTGACGGCCTGGGTCTCGGCGTCCCCCGAGGTGGCGATCAGGACGGTCAGCTTCTGCTGCTCGGACTTCTCCTGTGCGGGCTCCTTGCCGCTGTCGAAACCGGACGAGCAGCCGGTCGCGGTCAGCAGCGCCGCGCAGGTGGCGAGGGCGGCGAAGGCCGTGTGGCGGACCATGAATTCCTCCATAGGGGGATGAAACGTGCGGCTCAGCTGCCCTGAAGGCGCGCTGTAGGAGAGGGGGGTGGCGTTCGAGGGGCCCGGAGGGCGTGGGTGAGCAGGGGTGCCGGGGGCCCGTGGCCCTGTGGTGGCGGCCCGGCGTGGCGGCTGCTCAGTCGCCTAACGCCGGCGTGCTGTGCCGTACGACCAGCGACGGTTCGAGCAGGACACGCTCGGGCGCCCGGCCTGGCTCTCCCATCCGGGCCAGCAGCAGCCGTACACATTCGCGGCCGACGGCTTCCAGCGGCTGGGCGACGGTGGACAGGCCCGGGGAGAGGAGCGCGGCCGTGGGGGAGTCGTCGAAGCCGACGACGGCGACGTCCGCTCCCGCTACGGCCCCGCGCTCCCGCAGGGCGTGGTAGCAGCCGAGCGCCAGCATGTCGCTCGCCGCGATCACCGCCGTGGCGCCCGCTTCGAGCAGGGGTACGGCGGCGGCCTGCGCCGACGTGATGTCGTCGACGCTGTACGCGCGCCGGCTCCGTATCGGAAGACCGTGCCGGCGCATGGCGCGCTGCCAGCCCTCCGCACGGTCGTCACCGACCCCGGAGCCGCGCGGCCAGCCCAGGAACGCGATCTTCCGGTGCCCGCGCGCCACCAGGTGCTCGACGGCGGCGTCCGTGCCCGAGGCGCCGTCGACATCGACCCAGTCGCCGATCTGGCGCCCGGCCCACATCCGGCCGAAGCCGACAAACGGAACATCGCGCTTCTGGAGCCAGGCCTGGCGCTGGTCGCCCCGGTCGGTGCCGCTGAGCACAAACCCGTCCACATGGTGCAGATCGAGCAGTTCCTCGTACCCGTCGAGGGCGTCAGGACCCTCGGGCGGGGGTGAGGCGAACAGCAGGATCCGGTAACCGGCCGCGTCGGCCGTCTGGGACAGGGCGTGCAGGAAGCGGTCCATGACCGGGGCGGACGCGCCCGGCGCGGTGGGCCGGATTCCGTACCCGATGAGCTTGCTGGAGCGGGTACGGAGGGTCTGTGCCGCCCGGTGCGGACGGTAGCCCATCTCGTCGATGGTCCTGCGCACCCGCTCCAAGGTCTCGGGGCGCAGCAGATCGGGGGAGTTGAGGGCATTCGAGACGGTTTGAGGGGAGACCCCGGCCCGGCGCGCGACCATGGCCAGGGTCACCGGACCGGCCTTGGGCGAAGGGGTGTTGGGGGTGCGGACCATGTGTCTCTCCGGAACCGACTGGGCGAGTGGGTGAAGTTATTGGAGCGTTCCAATGGTGTTGTCAGGGAGCTGAGGTCGTCGTTAGGCTCTTTGGAACGCTCCAATGCCTGAGAGGTTCTGCTGTTTTGGACATCACTGTCAAGACCCACGACATAACGAAGCCGGTCGAGGGGGGCGGCCCGCCGGACGGAAGTCCCCAGGGGCCGCCCGGCCTCCAGCCGTTCCTGCACGACTCCTGCGTGACGCTGTACGCGCCGAGCTTCGCGATCTCGCGGGCCGACGGACAGATCGGCGGCCTTCCCGGAGCGGGTGCCGACGGGGATGCCTCCGCCGGTGAAAGCGCTGGTGCCGACGGCTTCTACCACGGCGACACCCGGGCCCTGTCCCGGCTGACCGTCGAGGCGGAAGGCGTCGTGCTCGCACCGGTACGCGGCGGCCTCGACGGCGCCGAACGGGCGTCCTTCCGGGCCGTGCTGCGCGGTCTTGGCCAGCACACCCCCGACCCCGCCGTCACCCTGCGCCGCCGCCGTCACGTCACGCCGGGACAGTTGGCGGAGACCCTGGACGTCACCAACGCGGGACGGCAGGACGTCCGCGTCCGGCTCGTCGTCACCGCCGCCACCGACCTCGCGCCGATGGAGCGCGTCAAGACCGGGCACCGCCCCGCGGCCGTGCCCGCCACCGCCACCGGGGACGGACTCGCCTGGTCCCAGGAGGCGTTCTCCGTACGGCTCGGCAGCACGCCCGCCGCCACGACCGCCGACCCGGCGTCCGGACGGCTCGCGTACGACATCGCGCTGGCGCCCGGCGAGACCTGGAGCGCCGTCCTGCGGTGCGAGGCGGCCCACGAGGAGGGCGACCAGTTCCCCGCGCCCCCCGCCGGCAGCCTGCCCTGGCGCACACCCCGGCTGCGCAGCGCGGACCGGCGGTTCGACCACTGGCTCGACCAGTCCACCGCCGACCTGGACCGGCTGCGCCTCACCGATCCCGCGGACCCGGCCGACCAGTTCCTGGCCGCCGGAGCCCCGTGGTTCCTCACGCTCTTCGGACGCGACTCGCTGTGGGCCGCCCGCATGCTGCTGCCGCTCGGGACGGACCTCGCGGCCGGTACGCTGCGCACCCTCGCGCGGCGCCAGGGCGGTGCGACCGACCCCGACACCGAGGAGCAGCCCGGCAAGATCCTGCACGAAGTACGCCGCGCCGCCCAGCGGTTCGACGACACCTTCGTCCTGCCTCCCTGCTACTACGGCACGGTCGATGCCACGCCCCTGTGGATCACGCTGCTGCACGACGCCTGGCGCTGGGGTCTCGCCCCCGATCAGGTCGAACAGCTGCTGCCGCACGCGGAGTCCGCCCTCAGGTGGATGAGCGAGTACGGCGACGCCGACGGCGACGGCCTCCTCGAATACATCGACCTGACCGGACGCGGACTGGCCAATCAGGGCTGGAAGGACTCCGGCGACTCGATCCGGCACCGCGACGGCCGCCTCGCCGACTCCCCGATCGCGCTGTGCGAGGTCCAGGCGTACGCGTACGAGGCGGCCCGCGGAGGCGCCGACCTGCTGCGTGCCTTCGGCCGTCCCGGCGCGGACCGCTGGGAGGAGTGGGCCGAGCGGCTGCGCGTCAATTTCCGTGAGCGCTTCTGGACCGAGGACGCGCGGGGGCCGTACCCCGCGGTGGCCCTCGACCGTGACAAGCGGCCGGTGGACTCGGTCACTTCGGGCTTCGGACACCTACTCGGCACGGGTCTGCTCGACCACGAGGAGAGCGCGCTGCTCGCCGCGCGGATCAGCGCGCCGGACCTCGACTCGGGCCACGGTCTGCGGACCTTGAGCAGCGACTCCGTAGGTTTCAACCCGTACGGCTACCACATCGGTTCGATCTGGCCCCACGACACCGCGATCGCCGTGCACGGGCTGGTCAGGGCCGGATTCCCGGACGCGGCCGCGCCGCTCGCGGCGGGTCTGCTGACCGCCTCCGCCGGTTTTGACGCGCGTCTTCCCGAGCTCTTCGCCGGGCACGGCACGGCCACCGACGCGGTCCCCGCGCCCTATCCGGCGTCCTGCCGGCCGCAGGCCTGGGCCGCCGCCTCGTCCGTCCTCGTGCTCCAGTCGGTGCTGGGTCTCTCCGCCGACGTCCCGGGCGGTACGGTCACGGTCGCGCCGGCCTTCGCGGAGGCGTACCGCCCGCTCGGCGTCGAGGGCTTCGAGGTCGCGGGCGGCAGGCTGGACATCACGGTCGGCGCCGACGGCACCGCGCGCGTCGAGGCGCCGGCGGGGCTGGAGGTGAAGCGGGAGCAGGTCACCCCGCGTTGAGGGTTTCCGGGGCGCGGTGCGGGGCACTCCGCTCTCGACGGCCGGGAGTCCGGCCGTTCCGGGGGACCCGTGGAGCCGATCACCGACAGAGCCGTGTCGCTGATGGGCCGAACGGGTGAGGAGCGGGAGGATGTCCGGATGCAGACGCGACGCGCGAGCGGGGTGGTCCGGTGAGCAGGTACGACAGATATGACGTCACCGACGAACAGTGGGAGGGCCTGGCGCAGGTCGTCCCGCTGCGCAGCCGCAACGAGTGGCCCTCGCGGGTCGACCACCGCGCCGTGCAGCCCGAACCCCGCGTCGAACACCGCCGGTTCGTCGTCCTGAGGGTGCGGGTCTTCGCGGACGCGCGCGAGGTCGCCGACCACCTGATCGCCCAGATCCCGGTCCTGTTGGACCTGACGGGCGCTGAACTCGACGTGGCCAAGCGCATCCTGGACTTCAGCAGCGGGGTGGTCTTCGGCCTCGGCAGCGGGATGCACCGCGTCGACAAGAACGTCTTCCTGCTGGCCCCGATCGGCACGGAGGTCGAGGGGATCGCGGCGGCGGCCGTCCCGGGACCGTAGCCGCCCGGCCGAGTACGCTTCTTCCGCCGGTGGCCGTGCCGACCTGTCGGAAACCGGCCCTCATTCGAGTGAAGTCCACCGCTGCCGGACGTCGTTGACAAGGACGGCCGGTAGGAAACGACGGTATGGCGATCAGGGGGGCCGGCAGGCCGGCGGGGACCGGGAGCCGGCGTGGACGTCACCCGCGCCTACCTCGCCGTCCGCCACCGACTCCCCTTCCACCTCTCCGGGTTCCTGGCCGACGCCCACCGCCACCGCTCGCTGCTCCGCCAGGCGGGAGCCGTCTACCAGTTCCGTCACCTCGAACTGCAACACCACCTCACCGAAACCGGCGGAAGCCGCCCTCCGCCGACGCCTCGGTCCCGCGTGCGGCGGCCGGGGCGAGGGTGGTAGATCTTGGTCCGTGACAGAACTGGATGTGGCGGGACTACAGCGCAGGTTGGTCGAGTTCGCGGCGGCCCGGGACTGGGGGCAGTACCACACGCCCAAGAACCTGGTCGCGGCGCTCAGCGTCGAGGCGGCCGAACTGCAAGAGATCTTCCAGTGGTTGACCCCCGAGCAGTCGGCGCGGGTGATGGAGGACCCGGAGTCGGCCCACCGCGTCGCGGACGAGGTCGCGGACGTGCTCGCGTATCTGCTCCAGTTCTGCGACACGTTGGGGGTCGACGTGCTGGAGGCGCTCGCCGCGAAGATTGAACGGAATGAGGTCCGCTTCCCGCGCTCGTCCGCCGTGAAGGACCCCGATTCCCCGTGATCGTCACTCTTCGGAGTGAGTGAGATTTCCACAATCAGCTGGCTGTCCACAGATTTCCGCATTCCTCTGGCCTTTCCGTCGCCGTTCACTCACTCTGGGTAGTGGAGTGAGTGGGCAGGATTGTCGTACGAACGGGGGCTGCGGATGGATGCGGAACGGCTCATCGGCGTGACCCGGCATGCCCTGGCCGGCAGCGGGGAGGCGTGGGACGTCATCGCGGAGGCCTGGCAGGCCCAGGCGCTGGCCCAGGCGATCGGCAACCGGCTGGCGCTGAGCGGGCCGCCGGAGCTGCGGGGAGAGGCGCGTGAGCTGGGCGAGACCGGCGGACGCGGCTGTGGCTTACCGGACGCCCGGGAGGCGGGCGGCGGCCGGCCGGGCTTTGACGGCCCAGGTGCCGGCGGGCCAGGTTTCAACGGCCCGGCTGCCGGCGGCTCGGGCATGGAGATGTTCGGCGCGGAGGTGCGGTTCGGGGACGGGAGCAGGGCGAGACAGCTGTCCTCGGTGCCGGACGCCCGGGGCGCGCTGACCGGGCTGGCCGAGTTACTGGGCGAGGTGGGCATCGCCCTGGTCGCGGTGGCGTGTGCGACGGACGAGGAGGGGCTGTACTGGCAGTGCATCGAGGCGATCGACGCGGCGGACGAGGCGAGCGACCGGGTGGCCGGGCTGCTGCGCCGGCTCGTCGCCCAGGAACAGGATCGGGCGAGGAAGGAGACGCGGGAGCGCCAGAGACAGCAGGAGGCGGAGCGCGAGCGGGAGCGTCGGCGCGACCACGGCCGGGGGCGGGGCCGTTGAGGCGGGCAGAGCCATGCAATGAGGTAGGTAATGGTGTTCACGCCCCACCCCCCGTTCAGGGCGTGAACACGAGGCCGACTCTAGGTTCCGTACGGCGGACCGGGGAGAGTCGGATTGCACAGCCGGACCGCCCGGCGGTGTCAGAAGTTCCTGTCCGGCCGTCCGCCGTCCAGGGCCGTGGCGGCCAGCCACAGGTCATGACGCGCGTTCGGGACCCGCAACAGCGACCGGCGCAGGACCTGTTCGAGCCGCGTCAGCCGCTTCCGTGTGCCCGTCACCGAGACACCGAGGGCCCGCGCCGTGGCACTCAGCCGGGTGTCGTTGCGCAGCCAGGCGCGCAACGTCGTCTCCAGCGCGGGCGCGTCCGTCCGTACGGGACGCAGCTGCGTCAGCGCCCACTCCCGTACGGCGGGCAGGCGCAGCAGCGCCTCGAAGTGGTCCTGGACCGGAGCCGACGGCACCGGCCCCACCGCGTTCACCGCCTCGACGGCGTCCACCGCGTCGACGGCGTCCACCGCGTCCGTCGGCGTCGGCCCGTAGTCCTCCCACCCACGGTCCGTCGGCCCGTGCTCCGTCGTGCGCGGCAGCGCACCGATCCGCAGGGCCAGGTCGAGTCTCGCCTGGTCGCCCACGAGCCTCAGGTCCAGGCCGAGCAGCGACTCGACGCGGCGCAGACGCGAGGCCAGGGTGTTGCGGTGGATCTTCAAGTGCTCGGTCGCGGCCGCCGAGAAGGCGAGCCACGACCGGACCGTGTCGGTCAGCGTGGCGCTGTCGGGGTCGGCGCTCCGGGCGGGGACGTACCCGGTCAGCGGCGCCAGCAGGTGGTCGGCCCAGGCGCGGCCCGGCCGTCCCACCACGACGGGCAGCCCGAGCGCGGTGTCGAACCGGGCCCAGCGCTCGGGGCGGCCACGCGCCACCGCCAGCGCGTGGAAGGCCTGTTGGTAGCCGACGGCCGTGTCGCGCAGGGCCAGCGCGTCGCCGGTCCCCACCACACAGCCCTCGATCTCGGCCGTGAGGGCGGCCTCCAGCGGGCGGGCGCCGGCGGGGACGGGGGTGGTCGACGCGACCACCAGCACGTGGTCGGAGTAGACAGGACACCGGACGATCCAGGCCCGGCCGCCGGTGAGTTCGGCGCAGATCCGGATCGTCTCGGCCCGCCGGTCGACGCCGCACTCGATCACATGGAAGCGGGCCGGGTCGTAGAGGCGCGGTGCGAGGACTCCCGCGATCTGGTGCGCCGTGGTGAGGTTCCCGGACATCAGCAGATGCAGCACGGCCTCCCGTCCGCGCGCGTCGGCGACCTCCACGCGCCGCCGGGTCCGCTCGGTCTCCTTGGCCCACCAGGAGACCCCGAGCAGCGGCCCCGCGTCGGCCGGGGCGGCCGTCCGGAGGGGGTCGGGGCCGACCACGGCGAGGACGAGCCCGGACGGCTCGGACCCGGCCCGGTCCCCGGGGAGGTCGACGGCGAGCAGCGCCCCCGAGCGGGCCGGGGACGACCCCGCGAGGAAGGTACGCAGCCCCCGCTCACGCATCTCCCGGAGCCCGTCGGTGATGAGCGTGATCGTCTCGGAGTCGCGCTCCGCGGAAGACGCCGCCTGTACGGCGCCGGCGGCGTCCACCAGCCCGGCCCAGCACCCCGTCCTGCGGGCCAGCCAGCGCAGCAGCGGCTGCACGCCGTCCCCCTTGCGGGCCAGCCGGTGCATGGTCAGGATGTCGGCCGCGCGCAGGGAATCCGGGGACCGTGCCGCTCGCACACCCACGCCGTACCCCTCCGCCTCGCCGGTCAGCGTGCCGGGTCCGGGAAACCCGCCACGGCAGGACACCGATTGTCCCCGCCCCGGGGACTTCTGCCCCACACGGGGCGGGGACAGTCGCCACGGACGGGGCCCGGACCAGCGTGTTCGGGGAGGGCGCGGGGCCGCCCGGCGGCCCTGCGAAGATGAAGGCATGGATCTTCGCATCTTCACCGAGCCCCAGCAAGGGGCGAGTTACGAGACATTGCTGAGCGTGGCCAAGGCCACCGAGGACCTCGGGTTCGACGCATTTTTCCGGTCCGACCACTATTTGCCCATGGGTTCGGCGGACGGGCTTCCGGGGCCCACCGACGCCTGGATCACCCTGGCGGGGCTGGCCCGCGAGACCAAGCGGATCCGGCTCGGCACGCTGATGACGGCCGGGACGTTCCGGCTGCCCGGCGTGCTGGCCATCCAGGTCGCGCAGGTGGACCAGATGTCCGGCGGCCGGATCGAGCTGGGCCTGGGCGCGGGCTGGTACGAGGAGGAGCACCAGGCGTACGGCATTCCCTTCCCCCAGGAGAAGTTCGCCCGCTTCGAGGAGCAGCTGGCGATCGTGACCGGGCTGTGGGAGACGGAGGCCGGCAAGACGTTCTCCTACGACGGCACGTATTACCAGCTGACCGGCTCGCCCGCGCTGCCCAAGCCCGCCCAGGCCAAGCTCCCGGTGCTCATCGGCGGGCACGGCGCGAAGCGCACCCCGCGCCTGGCCGCGCGGTATGCCGACGAGTTCAACATCCCCTTCGCGACACTGGAGGACACGGCCACGCAGTTCGGCCGCGTGCGGACCGCCCTGACCGAGGCGGGACGGGGTCCGGACGACCTGGTGTACTCGAACGTGCTGATCGTCTGCGTCGGCAAGGACGACGCGGAGGTGGCCCGCCGGGCCGCCGCCATCGGACGCGAGGTCGACGAGCTGAAGGCGAACGGGCTCGCGGGTTCGCCCGCCGAGGTGGTCGACAAGATCGGACAGTACGCGGCCGTCGGCTCCTCGCGGATGTACCTCCAGGTCATGGACCTGGACGATCTCGACCACCTGGAGCTGATCTCCGCGCAGGTCCAGTCCCAGCTGAGCTGAGGGAGTCACCGTGCGGCCCACCCGTCCGCTCGCCGCCGCACTCGCCGAGGAGACGCTCGTCCTCGACGGAGGACTCTCCAACCAGCTCCGGGCCCAGGGCTGCGACCTGTCCGACGCCCTCTGGTCGGCGCGGCTCCTGGTAGAAGGACCGCGGCAGATCGAGGCGGCCCACGCGGCATACGTACGGGCGGGCGCACAGGTGCTCATCACCTCCAGCTACCAGGCGACGTACGAAGGGTTCGCGCGGCGCGGGATCGCCCGCGCCGCGGCGGCGAGGCTGCTGGCCCGCAGCGTGGATCTGGCCCGCGAGGCGGGCGGGGCGGTGGAGCGCGAGGTGTGGGTCGCCGCCTCGGTCGGCCCGTACGGAGCGATGCTCGCGGACGGCAGCGAGTACCGGGGGCGGTACGGCCTGTCGGTGGCGGAGCTGGAGCGCTTCCACCGGCCACGGATCGAGACGCTCGCCGCGGCGGCGCCCGACGTGCTCGCGCTGGAGACCGTGCCGGACGAGGACGAGGCGCGGGCCCTGCTGGCGGCGGCCGAGGGCTGCGGGGTGCCGGTCTGGCTCTCGTACTCCGTCGGGGCCGACGGCGAGCGCACCCGGGCCGGCCAGCCGCTCGCCGAGGCGTTCGCCCTGGCGGCCGGCAACGACCAGGTGGTCGCCGTGGGCATCAACTGCTGCGAGCCCGCCGCCGTGGACCGCGCGATCGAGATCGCCGCGAAGGTGACGGACAAACCGGTGGTGGTCTACCCCAACAGCGGCGAGCGCTGGGACGCGACGGCACGGGCCTGGCGCGGCGACGCCACCTTCGACCCGTCCCGGGTGAGCGCCTGGCGCTCGGCGGGCGCGTGTCTGGTCGGCGGCTGCTGCCGCGTCGGCCCCGAGGCGATCGCCCGCCTCCGACCCGGGGGGCCCGTCCCGTAAAACCTCTCGTCGTGCCCCCGCGATCAGGCAATACTCAACCGGGTGTTCTTGACGATCAGTACGACCGGCACCCAGGAACGTCCCGCGACCGACCTCGGCTTTCTGTTGCACAAACACCCCGAGAAGGCGCAGACGTTCTCCACCGCGCACGGCACCGCCCATGTGCTCTACCCCGAGGCGACCGCGGAGCGGTGCACCGCCGCGCTGCTGCTGGAGGTCGACGCGGTGGCCCTGGTGCGGCGGGGCAAGGGCAAGAGCCGCGGTGGCGCGCCCGACGCGGCGCTCGCGCAGTACGTCAACGACCGCCCGTACGCGGCCTCCTCCCTGCTCGCGGTCGCGCTGAGCACGGTGTTCAAGAGCGCCCTGCGCGGCGACTGCCGTGCCCTGCCCGAGCGGGCCGCGAGTCCGCTGCCGCTGCGCATCGAGGTGCCCGCCGTGCCGGCGCGCGGCGGCGCCGAGCTGGTCCGCCGGCTCTTCGGGCCGCTCGGCTGGACGTCCGTCGAGGCGCGTCCCGTCGCGCTGGACGTGACGTTTCCGCAGTGGGGCGAGTCGCGTTACGTCCAGCTCGTCCTGGAGGGCGAGATGCGGCTCGCCGACGCGCTGCGCCAGCTGTACGTCCTGCTGCCGGTGCTCGACGACGCCAAGCACTACTGGGTCGCGCCCGACGAGGTGGACAAACTGCTGCGGGCCGGTGAGGGCTGGCTGGCCGAGCACCCGGAACAGAAGCTGATCACCAGCCGCTACCTCTCCCGCCGCTGGGGACTGACCCGGCGGGCCATGGAGCGCCTGGAGCTGGTCAGGCTGGCCGAGGCCGACGACATCGACGTCGAAGCCATCGACAACGCTGTCCTGGAGACCCCGGACGAGGAGTGGGAGGCCGGGGAGGTACGGGAGGACGGCGCGCCCGGCACCGTACTGCCGGACACCGCACCGGCGTCCGAGCCCGCGTCCGAGCCCGCACCCGAAACCGCACCTCCGCAGAAGGAGCCGTCGCTCGCCGACCAGCGGCGCGAGGCGATCCTCGGCGCCCTGCGCGACGCGGGCGCGAGCACCGTGCTCGACCTCGGCTGCGGCCAGGGCCAGCTGGTCCAGGCGCTGCTCAAGGACGTGCGGTTCACGCACGTCATGGGTGTCGACGTGTCCGTACGCGCCCTGACCATCGCCGCGCGCCGGCTCAAGCTGGACCGGCTCGGCGAGCGGCAGGCGGCCCGCGTCACCCTGACGCAGGGCTCCCTGACGTACACGGACAAGCGGCTCAAGGGGTACGACGCCGCGGTGCTCGCGGAGGTCGTGGAACACCTCGACCTGCCCCGGCTGCCGGCCCTGGAGTACGCGGTGTTCGGCTCGGCCCGGCCGTCGACGGTCGTCGTGACCACGCCCAACGTCGAGTACCACGTGCGCTGGGAGACCCTGCCCGCCGGGCACGTACGCCACAGCGACCACCGCTTCGAGTGGACGCGCGCCGAGTTCCGCGACTGGGCGGGAGAGGTGGCGGGGCGGCACGGCTACACGGTCGCGTACGTCCCCGTCGGCCCCGACGACCCGGAGGTGGGACCGCCCACGCAGATGGCCGTCTTCACGCTCGCCGGAACTCCGGACAGCACCGCCACCGAGAAGGGAAAGACCGCATGAGCGGCACCACGACCGACCACAGCCCCGCCACCACCGCCGGGCGGACCCTCCCGGTGACCGACCTCTCCCTCGTCGTCCTGATCGGCGCCACCGGCTCCGGCAAGTCCACCTTCGCCGCCCGCCACTTCAAGCCCACCGAGGTCATCTCCTCGGACTTCTGCCGCGGCCTGGTCGCCGACGACGAGAACGACCAGAGCGCCAGCGGCGACGCCTTCGACGTGCTGCACTACATCGTCGGCAAGCGGCTCGCGGCCGGCCGGCTCACCGTCGTGGACGCCACCAACGTCCAGCAGGAGAGCCGCCGCCAGCTGGTACGGATCGCCAGGGACCACGACGTGCTGCCGCTCGCGATCGTCCTCGACCTGCCCGAAGAGGTCTGCGCCGCGCGCAACGCAGGCCGCCCCGACCGCGCCGGCATGCCCCGTCACGTGATCAAGCGGCACCGGAACGAACTGCGCCGCTCGCTGCGCGGCCTTGAACGCGAGGGCTTCCGCAAGGTCCACCACCTGCGCGGCGAGCAGGAGGTGGCGGACGCCGAGGTGGTCCTCGAACGCCGCTACAACGACCTCAGGCACCTCACAGGACCCTTCGACATCATCGGTGACATACACGGCTGCCGCTCCGAGCTGGACACCCTGCTCGGCACCCTCGGTTACGTGGAAGGACACCACCCCGAGGGGCGTACGGCCGTCTTCGTCGGCGACCTCGTCGACCGCGGCCCCGACAGCCCCGGCGTGCTGCGCCGGGTGATGGGCATGGTCGCGTCCGGCGACGCGCTCTGCGTGCCCGGCAACCACGAGAACAAACTCGGCCGCTGGCTCAAGGGACGCAACGTCCAGCACACCCACGGACTCGCCGAGACGATCGAGCAGCTGGAGCGGGAGGACGACACGTTCCGCGCCGAGGTGCGGCAGTTCATCGACGGCCTGGTCAGCCACTACGTCCTGGACGGCGGCAAGCTGGTCGTCTGCCACGCGGGACTGCCCGAGAAGTACCACGGCCGCACCTCGGGCCGGGTGCGCTCGCACGCGCTGTACGGCGACACCACCGGCGAGACCGACGAGTTCGGCCTGCCCGTGCGCTACCCCTGGGCCGAGGACTACCGGGGCCGCGCGGCCGTCGTCTACGGCCACACCCCCGTGCCGAACACCTCGTGGATCAACAACACCATCTGCCTGGACACCGGCGCGGTCTTCGGCGGGAAGATGACCGCGCTGCGCTGGCCCGAGCGCGAACTGGTCGACGTACCGGCCGAGCGGGTCTGGTACGAACCGGCCAGGCCGCTGGTCACCGAGGCGCCGGGCGGCCGGGAGGGCCGGCCGCTCGACCTCGCCGACGTGCGGGGCAAGCGGATCGTGGAGACCCGCCTCAGCGGGCGGCTCGCGGTAAGGGAGGAGAACGCGGCGGCGGCCCTGGAGGTCATGAGCCGCTTCGCCGTCGACCCCCGCCTGCTCGGCTACCTCCCGCCCACGATGTCGCCCACCGCGACGTCGAACGAGGAGAGGTATCTGGAACACCCGGCCGAGGCCTTCGCGCAGTACCGCTCCGACGGTGTCACCCGCGTCGTGTGCGAGGAGAAGCACATGGGCTCCCGCGCGGTCGCCCTGGTCTGCCGTGACGCGGCCGCCGCCGAGGAGCGCTTCGGCGTGCGCGGACCGACCGGCGCGCTCCACACCCGTACCGGACGGCCCTTCTTCGACGACCCCGCGGTCACCGAGGAGGTCCTGGAGGGGCTGCGTACCGCCGTCACCGCCGCCGGGCTCTGGCAGGAACTCGACACGGACTGGCTGCTGCTGGACGCCGAGCTGATGCCGTGGTCGCTCAAGGCCACGGGGCTGCTCCGTACCCAGTACGCGGCGGTCGGCGCCGCGGCGGGCGCCGCCTTCCCCGCCGTCACCCAGGCGCTGGAGGCGGCCGTGGCCCGGGGCGTCGACGCGGCGGGACTGCTGGCGGCCCAGCGCGAACGGGCCGTCGACGCGGCCGCGTTCACGGAGGCGTACCGCCGCTACTGCTGGACCACGGACGGCCTGGACGGCGCCAGGATCGCCCCGTTCCAGCTGCTCGCGGTCCAGGGGCGCAGCCTCGCGGCCGTCCCGCACGACCAGCAGCTCGCCTGGCTGGACCGGCTGGTGGAGCACGACCCGACGGGCCTGCTCCAGGTCACCCGGCGGCTGGTCGTCGACACGGGCGACGAGGAATCGGTCCGCTCGGGCACCGACTGGTGGCTGGAGATGACCGAACGCGGCGGCGAGGGCATGGTCGTGAAGCCGCTCCAGGCGCTCGCCAGGGACGACAAGGGACGGCTCGTCCAGCCGGGCATCAAGGTGCGCGGCCGGGAGTACCTGCGGATCATCTACGGCCCCGAGTACACCCGGCCGGAGAACCTGGCCCGGCTGCGGAACCGGTTCCTCGGCCACAAGCGGTCGCTGGCGCTGCGGGAGTACGCCCTCGGCCTGGAGGCCCTGGACCGGCTCGCCGAGGGGGAGCCGCTGTGGCGCGTCCACGAGGCGGTCTTCGCGGTGCTGGCGCTGGAGTCGGAACCGGTGGACCCGCGGCTGTGACACGGCCGGGGTGACACGACCGACGCTGTGACATGGCCGGGGTGACACGACCGAGGCTGTGACATGGCCGGGGTGACACGACCGACGCTGTGACATGGCCCGCGATTCGGCGGACGGTGGTGCGTTCTTCGCGTGAACGGCGCGTCGTGCGGTGAGGATGGGGACATGGGATTCCACGTCGACTCCGAAACCGGGCGGCTGCGCCGCGTCATACTGCACCGCCCCGATCTGGAGCTGAAGCGCCTGACCCCGGGCAACAAGGACGCGCTGCTCTTCGACGACGTCCTGTGGGTCCGCAGGGCCCAGGAGGAGCACGACGGTTTCGCGGCGGTGCTGCGCGAGCGCGGGGTGGAGGTGCACCTCTTCGGGGACCTGCTGCGGGAGTCACTGGAGCTGCCGCCCGCCCGGCGGCTCGTCCTGGACCGGGTCTTCGACGAGAAGGAGTACGGTCCGCTCGCCACCGACCACCTCAGGGCGGTCTTCGACGGCCTGCCGACGACGGAGCTGGTGGAGGCGCTGGTCGGCGGGATGACCAAGCGGGAGTTCCTGGAGCGGCACGCGGAGCCGACGTCGGTCCGGTTCCATGTGATGGAGCCGGACGACTTCCTCCTCGACCCGCTGCCCAACCACCTGTTCACCCGGGACACCTCGGCCTGGATCTACGACGGCGTCTCCATCAACGCCATGCGCTGGCCCGCCCGGCAGCGCGAGACCGTGCACTTTGAGGCGATCTACAAACACCATCCGCTCTTCACGGACCCCGCGGCCGGCGCCTTCCACCACTGGTCGGAGGGGCAGGACGACTACCCGTCCACCATCGAGGGCGGTGACGTCCTGGTCCTCGGGCACGGGGCCGTCCTGATCGGGATGAGCGAGCGCACCACCCCGCAGGCCGTGGAGATGCTGGCCCGCGGCCTGTTCGCGGCCGGGTCCGCCACCACGATCGTGGCGCTCGACATGCCCAAGCACCGGGCCTTCATGCACCTCGACACGGTGATGACGATGGTCGACGCCGACACCTTCACCCAGTACGCGGGCCTCGGCATGCTGCGCTCGTACACCATCGAACCGGGCAGCGGCGGCAACGAACTCAAGGTCACCGACCACCCGCCGGAGCACATGCACCGGGCGATCGCGGCGGCGCTGGGGCTGGACCGGATCCGGGTGCTGACCGCGGTCCAGGACGTGCACGCGGCGGCGCGCGAGCAGTGGGACGACGGGTGCAACGTGCTCGCCGTCGAGCCGGGCGTGGTGGTGGCCTACGAGCGCAACGTCACCACCAACAGCCATCTGCGCCGGGAGGGCATCGAGGTGATCGAGATCCGCGGCAGCGAGCTGGGGCGGGGGCGGGGCGGGCCCCGCTGCATGAGCTGCCCGATCCAGCGCGACGCCGTTCACTGACGCCGTTCACCGACGCCGTTCACCGAGGCCGCCCGGTGGGTCCGGGACCGTCGTCAAGCACGCTGCTGAATAGCAATACGTCCCCTCGTATATAGTTCCAGCCTCTTCTCGTTTCTCGTTCAGGAGCAGTCCCATGGCGATACACCTCGCAGGCCGCCACTTCATCAAGGAGCTGGACTTCACGGCGGACGAGTTCCGCGGCCTGGTCGCCCTCGCCGCCGAGCTGAAGGCGGCGAAGAAGGCAGGCGCCGAGGTCCAGCGCCTGCGCGGGAAGAACGTCGCGCTGATCTTCGAGAAGTCCTCGACGCGCACCCGGTGCGCCTTCGAGGTGGCGGCGGCCGACCAGGGCGCCTCCACGACGTACATCGACCCGGCCAGCTCACACATCGGGCAGAAGGAGTCGGCGAAGGACACCGCGCGGGTCCTCGGCCGGATGTACGACGCCATCGAGTTCCGCGGGGACGCCCAGGCGACGGTCGAGGAGCTGGCCGCGTACGCGGGCGTCCCCGTCCTGAACGGCCTGACCGACGACTGGCACCCCACCCAGATGCTGGCGGACGTGCTCACGATGACGGAGCACAGCGACAAGCCGCTGAACGAGATCGCCTTCGCCTACCTCGGCGACGCCCGCTTCAACATGGGCAACTCGTACCTCGTCACCGGCGCGCTGCTGGGGATGGACGTACGAATCGTGGCGCCGCGCGAGTACTGGCCGGCCGACGAGATCCTCACCGTCGCGCGGCAGGCCGCGGAGGTCAGCGGGGCCCGGCTCACCCTCACCGAGGACGTCACGGAAGGGCTGCCCGGCGCGGACTTCGTGGCGACGGACGTCTGGGTGTCGATGGGGGAGCCGAAGGAGGTGTGGGACGTACGGATCACGGCCCTGCGGCCGTACGCGGTCACCATGGACGTGCTGCGCGCGACCGGCAACCCCGACGTGAAGTTCCTGCACTGCCTGCCGGCCTTCCACGACCTGGGCACGGACATCGCGCAGGAGATCTACGAGCGGCACGGGCTCACCGAGCTGGAGGTGACGGACGAGGTCTTCGAGTCGGCGCACTCGGTCGTCTTCGACGAGGCGGAGAACCGGCTGCACACGATCAAGGCGGTCCTGGTCGCCACCCTGGCGGACGCGCCCTGAGGGGGCAGCTCGTCCGACCGTCTGACCCGGCGCGGCTCACCGGCCGGAGCAGGACGTTTCCTCGCACGCCTCCAGGCACTCGGCTGTCCGGTGCGGCCCGCACACCTCCTGGACCTGGGCCTCGACCTCGTCCACGGGCAGGGTGAACCAGACCGCCTTGCCCCGCTCGGTGACGCGGTGCCCGCAGTCCGAGCTGAGCGTGCTGATCAGCAGCAGGCCGCGGCCGTTCTCCGCCCACGGGTCGGGCCACGGATCGGGCCCGACGGGGGGCCAGGGGAGCGAGGCGTCGCACGGCGGCGCCGGATCGCGGTCGTGCACCTCCACCTGGCAGCCGGTCGGGAGCAGCTCCACCACCAGTTCGATCCCGTCACCCTCCGTGTGTTTCACCGCGTTGGCGACCAGTTCCGCGGTGAGCAGTTCCGCGACGTCGCTGTCGGCCGGGGCGCGCAGATCCAGAAGTGCCGTACGGATCAGGGCACGGGCCATGGGCACGGCCGCCGCACTGTGCGGCAGCGCGATGCGCCACGAGGTGGAGCCGGTGGGTTCGAACACGACGGTAGGTCCGATCGAGGGACATGTAACACTTCTGGTTTCAGCCTTACGGAGCGTGAGGACGTTCACAAGGGGCCCCGGGCCGCAGCGGGCGGGACCTGCGCCTCTGGTCCGACGGGACCTTTGGCGGACGTCCCGCCGCCGTGCGGGCGGACCGGGCGCCCATACCCGGGCCTACCCGCGCCTTTCGGGGGTACCCGGAGTGCACGATCCATACCGGTGCCGAGGGGAGTTCGCGGACGTGTACGGAACACAGCGGTGGCTGGAACGCAGAAACGCCGAACGCAACCTGGTGCGCGGCAGGATCCCCGGGGACCCGCGCGAACGCGCGGCCCTGCGCCGGCTGGTGACCCACCGGCGGCACAGGCTGGAGAGCCACCCCTGGCTGTTCGCCGCCCTGGTCCCCGCGCTCGCCGTGCCCCCGGCGCTGTGGGCCCTCCAGGGACTGTGGTCCACGGCGCTGCTCATGCTCGTGTTCGGGATCGTCTTCGGCAGCTGGGCGACCTGCGAGCGCCGGCGCAACCGCAGCCGGCTGCGGTTCCTGGACCGGGCGCTGACCGCCGCCGACGCGGCGGCCCCGGCGGGTCTTCACACCCGTCACACCGTTCCCCTCCTGGTCCTCACTCGCCGGACGGGCTGACCCTGGTCCTCACTCGCCGGACGGGCTGACCCTGGCCCTCACTCGCCGGACGGGCTGACGGCCAGTCCCGGTGCGCCCCAGACCGGGAACCAGCGGCTCAGGTCGGACTCCATCCGCAGGTCGTCGCCGATCACGGCCTTGACCTGGAGTTCCCGCTGGCTGTCCCGCTTCTCGGAGCCGCCGGGCAGCGGCGCGAACGGGTAGAACGTGCCGCGCTTGTACAGATAGACCAGCGCCAGAGGCCGCTGCTCGGCGTCCCGGAAGCCGACCAGCGAGCAGAGCAGCTGCGGGCCGAAGCCGCCGTCCTGGAGCAGCGTGTTGACCGTATGGAGGTCGTTCACCAGGGCGGCGAGGTCGTCGGCCGGCTGCCGGGCGAGCAGCCAGGTGTAGCCGTACGCGTCCTGGCTGAACTCCACCGGGTGGCCGCCCTGCCCGGTGTCCCGCGCGGTGTCCGCGTCCAGCAGCTCCCGTACGTCCTCCCTGATCCGGGCGAAGCCCCCGCCCTCGACCCCCGCGAAACACACGGAGCCGAGGCCCGTGGGGGTGAACCCGGCGCCCGCCTGGAGGGTGATCGCGGCGGACGGCAGGGCGAAGAGCTGGTCGAGATCGGGGCGGACCGGCTTGCTGCGGCCGAGGATGGTGTCGAGCAGACCCACGGGACCAACTCCTCCGGACAAAGGACATAAAGAGCAAAGGGCGTGCGGGTGGCGGGCGTACGGCAGTACGGGCCCCGCGCTACCGGGCCAGTTCGGTGGAGATCCGGGCCAGCTGCTCCAGGCGCTGTTCCAGCGTCGGGTGCGACGAGAACAGCCGCCCCAGGCTGGCCTTCGAGGAGAACGCGGGAGCGAAGAAGAAGGCGTTGTACGGCTCCGCCTTCCGCAGGTCCTCCGTCGGGATCCGCGCCATGGTCCCGCTCACCTTCGTGAGGGCGGAGGCGAGGGCCGAGGGACGGCCGGTGAGCAGCGCGGCCGTACGGTCCGCGGACAGCTCGCGGTAGCGGGACAGCATCCGGGTCAGCAGGAAGCCGAGCACGTACACCACCGCGCTGGCCAGCGGGATCAGCATGATCGCCAGCCCGGCGGGGCCCGCGTCACGGCTGCTGCGGCTCACCCCGCTCCACAGCGCGATCCGGGTGATGACACCGGCGAGCACCCCCAGGAACGAGGCGATGGTCATGACGGCCACGTCGCGGTGCGCCACGTGCGACATCTCGTGCGCCAGCACCCCCTCCAGTTCCTCGGGCTCCAGCCTGCGCAGCAGCCCGGTGGTGGCGCACACCAGCGCGGTGCGCTCGCTGCGGCCGGTGGCGAAGGCGTTCGGGATGTCGCTGCGCGAGATGGCCACCCGGGGCTTCGGCATGTCCGCCAGCGCGCAGATCCGGTCGATGGCGCCGTGCAGCTCCGGGGCTTCCTCCGGGGTGACCTCGTGCGCCCCCATGCCGAAGGCGGCTATGCGGTCGCTGAACCAGAACTGTGCGATGAACAGGGCGCCCGCGACGATCAAAATGATGGGCCACGCGCCCTTGAGCAGCGCGATCAGCACACCCACGAGGACCACATAGAGCAGACCGATCAGGAACATGGTCGTCACCATGCGCGTGGTCAGCCCGCGGTCCGGCGAATAGCGGGAGCGGGTACGGGTCATCGTGCGCCTCCAAGGGGCTGTCCTCCCCTCATTCTGCTCCTTCCGCGCCGAAACCGAATAAGGGGCGCATAAGTGGGTGCAAGGGTCGAGCGGGACCGGTGGGCCCGGCGTACGGTGGTTTTCATGAAGCTGGCGTCCTGCGTGCTGTACGTGTTCGACCTCGACGAGTCCGCGAGCTTCTACCGCGACCTGCTGGGTCTTGAGGTCTCCCTGCGGACCACCACGGCGGCCCTGATGGTCGACGGGTCGTCGGGCTGTCAGCTCTATCTGCGGGCCCTCGGATCGAACGCTCCTCACACGCTCGGCGGTATCGGGCTCCAGTGCATGATCTGGACGGCCTCGGACGCCGAGGAGCTGCGGCACTGCGAGGAAGTCCTCAGGAAGCGGGAGGCCCACGTCACCACGGGGCACGCCGAGGGGTTCGACTGGGTGGAAGGGCGTGATCCCAGCGACGTACCGGTGATGGTCAGTTACCCGGGCCCCGACGAGGTGCCCCGGCAGGAGATCATCACCCGCATCTATGCCTGGTGACATGACTGGTGACCGCTTCGTGTGAAGGGCAGGACCATGACCGGAGAAGAATCCCCCGACCTCGGGATCCCCGCGCACATCCAGGCGTGCCTCTTCGACCTCGACGGCGTCCTGACGCCCACCGCGGCCCTGCACGCGACGGCCTGGAAGACCACGTTCGACGGCTTCCTGGAGCGGCGGGACGGGCCCGGCTACCGTCCCTTCGACAAGGTCACCGACTACGACGAGTACGTGGACGGGCTCCCGAGGGCCGACGGGGTCCGCTCCTTCCTCGCCTCGCGCGGGATCGAACTGCCCGAGGGGAGCGCGGACGACCCGCCGGACCGCGACACCGTCCGCAGCCTCGGTGAGCGGAAGAACGACCTCCTCCTCCAGGACATCAGGACCAAGGGCGTCGAGGCGTACCCGGGCTCGGTCCGGTTCGTCCGCGCCGTCAAGGACGCCGGACTCCACCGCGCCGTCGTCTCCTCCAGCGCCAACTGCCGTGACGTGCTCATCGGCGCCGGCATCGAGGACCTGTTCGAGGTACGGATCGACGCGGGGGTCGCCCACGAGCAGCACCTCGCGGGCAAGCCCAAGCCCGACACCTTCCTCGCCGCCGCCCGCGCCCTCGGCGTCGACCCGGAACACGCGGCCGTCTTCGAGGACGCACTGGCCGGCATGGACGCCGGCCGCACCGGCGGCTTCGGCTTTGTCATCGGGGTGAACCGCACCGGCCAGGCGGAAGCACTCGAACGCCACGGCGCGAGCGTGGTCGTGGACGACCTCGCCGACCTGTTGGGAGAGCGGGCGTGATCAGTCATCCGCTGTACGCCGTCGAGCCGTGGTGCCTGCGCGAGACGGCCCTCGACCTGGACGCCCTGCCGCAGAGCGAGTCGCTCTTCGCCCTCTCCAACGGGCACGTCGGCTGGCGCGGGAATCTGGACGAGGGCGAACCGCACGGCCTGCCGGGGACCTACCTGAACGGCGTGTACGAGCTGCGCCCGCTGCCGTACGCGGAAGCCGGCTACGGCTACCCGGAGTCCAGCCAGACCGTCATCAACACCATCAACGGCAAGATCATCCGGCTGCTGGTGGACGACGAGCCCTTCGACCTGCGCTACGGCCGCCTGGGACACCACGAACGGGTCCTCGACCTCCGGTCGGGGCTGCTGCACCGCACGGTCGAGTGGACGTCCCCGGCGGGCCGTACCGTACGGGTACGGTCCACCCGGCTGGTCTCGTTCACCCAGCGGGCCATCGCCGCGATCGCCTTCGAGGTCGAGGCGGTCGACGCCGAGGTCAGCATCGTCCTCCAGTCGGAACTGGTCGCCAACGAACAGCTCCCGGCGGCCGGCGGGGACCCCCGGGCGGCCGCCGCGCTGGAATCCCCGCTCGTACCCGAGGAGCACTACTCGCAGGGACGGCGGCTGCGGCTGGTGCACCGCACCGAGCGGAGCGAGCTGCGGGTGGCCGCGTCCGCCGACCATGTCGTGGAGGGCCCCGGCAAGACCGGCGTCTTCTGCGAGAGCGGCGACAATCTGAGCCGTGTCACCTTCACCGCCGACCTGGGCCCCGGCGAACGGCTGCGGCTGGAGAAGTTCGTGGCGTACGGCTGGTCCGGCAACCGCTCGCTGCCCGCCGTGCACGACCAGGTGGACGGCGCCCTCGCCGCCGCCATGGGGACCGGCTGGGCGGGTCTGGTCGACGAGCAGCACGCCTACCTGGACGACTTCTGGACGCAGGCGGACGTCGAGGTCGAGGGGGACACCGAGATCCAGCAGGCCGTACGGTTCGGGATGTTCCACACGCTCCAGGCCGGGGCCCGCGCGGAGAGCCGGGCCATCCCCGCCAAGGGCCTGACCGGCCCCGGCTACGACGGCCACAGCTTCTGGGACACCGAGAGCTTTGTCCTCCCGTCGCTGACCTACACCGCCCCCAAGGCCGTCGACCAGGCCCTCAGGTGGCGGTTCTCCACCCTCCCGGCCGCCCGGGAACGGGCAGCCCAACTGGGTCTGAAAGGCGCGGCGTTCCCCTGGCGGACCATCAACGGCGGTGAGTGCTCGGGCTACTGGCCGGCCGGGACCGCGGCCTTCCACATCAACGCCGACATCGCCGACGCCGTCGCCCGCTACTCCGCCGCCTCCCACGACGAGATGTTCGACCGGGAGGTCGGGGTGGAACTGCTGGTCGAGACCGCCCGGTTGTGGCGCTCGCTCGGCCACCACGACCACACCGGCGTGTTCCACATCGACGGTGTCACGGGACCCGACGAGTACAGCGCCGTCGCGGACGACAACACGTACACGAACCTGATGGCGCAGGAGAACCTGCGCGCCGCCGCGGACGCCTGCGACCGGTATCCGGAGGACGCCGTACGGCTCTCCGTGGACACCGAGGAGAGCGCCTCCTGGCGCGACGCGGCTTCCCGCATGGCCCTCCCGTACAACCGTGAACTGGGCGTCCACGAACAGTCGGCGGGCTTCACCGCCCACCAGATGTGGGACTTCGCCTCGACGGGGGAGGACGACTATCCCCTCCTGCTGCGCTTCCCGTACTTCGACCTCTACCGCAAGCAGGTGGTGAAGCAGGCGGACCTCGTGCTCGCCATGCATGTGCGCGGCGCCGCCTTCACCGCCGAGGAGAAGGCCCGCAACTTCGCCTACTACGAGGCGATCACCGTCCGGGACTCGTCGCTCTCCGCCTGCACGCAGGCCGTCATGGCCGCCGAGACGGGCCATGTCCAGCTGGCCTACGACTACTTGGGGGAGGCCGCGCTGATGGACCTCTCCGACCTGGAACACAACACCCGGGACGGTCTGCACATCGCGTCCCTGGCCGGCACCTGGATCGCGCTCGTCTCCGGCTTCGGCGGGATGCGCCACCACGGCGACACCCTCGCGTTCGCCCCCCGGCTGCCCGAACAGCTCAGCCGCCTCGCCTTCAACGTACAGATCCAGCAACGCCATCTGCGGGTGGAGATCAGCGGGTCGAAGGCGGTGTACTCGATGCCGGAGTCGGACGGCGAGGCCCTGGAGATCAGCCACTACGGCACATCCCTGACGGTCTCGCCCACGTCACCCCAGACGAGGGACGTACCGGAACCGGTGGACCGTCCCCGGCCGCAGCAGCCGGCCGGCCGGCGGCCCGCCCCGCGCGGCGGGCGGCCCGAGCCCAAGCCGGTCACCGACTGACACCGGGCGGCCGTCCGACCCGTACGCCCCCCGACCCGTACGCCCCCCGACGGGCTCAGCGGACGATCGACTTCCAGAGCGGCTCCTGCGCCGGGTCCAGATTCCTCAACTGGGCCAGGACGGCGGGGTCCTGGGCGTCCATCCAGTCCGCCAGCTCACGGAAGGACACACACCGCACCCCCTCCCGCGGGCACACGTCACGCATGACGTTCTCCACGGCGTCCATGTAGATGCCGCCGTTCCATTCCTCGAAGTGGTTGCCGATGAACAGCGGGGCCCTGCTGCCGTTGTAGACCCGCTCGAAGCCGTTCATATAGGCGTCCTGGGCCTGCTGGCGCCAGGCGGCCCACTGCGCCGGATCGCCGTCGGTGCTGCCGTCCGACTGGTTGTAGAGCAGGTTGAAGTCCATGGACAGCACCTGGAAATCCCCCTCGGGGAACGGGAGGAGCTGGAGCGGGAAGTCCCAGACCCCGTTCTTCTTGGCGGGCCAGATCTGGAAGTCCCCGGCCGAACTGGCGTCGTAGCGCCAGCCGGCGGCCGTCTCCGCGGGCAGCAGGGTCTTCTGCCCCTCCAGGCACGGCGCGCGCCCGCCCGTGATCTCCCGGTCCGGGTCGAAGGGCAGGGGCGGCAGATCGGTGAAGCCGGTGTTCGTCTTCCAGTTCTTGACGAAGGAATACGCCTGGCCGATCTCGCTCTTCCACTCCGTGCTGGACCAGTCACCGCCGCCCTTCTCGCCACAGAAGTGCCCGTTGAAGTGCGAGCCGATCTCGTTGCCCTCGGTCCACGCCTTCCCGAGCTGGTCCAGGGTGTCGCGGATGTGCTGGGGGGTCGGGTACGAGATGGCGGACGCGCCCGTCGCGTGCTGCGGCGGCCTGTAGAGCTGCCGCTTGGACTCCGGCAGCAGATAGATACCGGTGAGGAAGAGCGTCATGTGGGCGTCGCTCTCCTTCGCCACCTCGCGGAAGCGGGAGAACAGCTTGTCGTCGCCCTGGAGCGCGCCGTCCCAGGAGAACACCACGAACTGGGGAGGCTTCTCACCGGGTTTGAGGCGCTCGGGCTTCAACTGGCCCGGCTGGGGGCCGGTGTAGGAGGTGGAACCGTCCCCGAGGACCTCGGTCTTCCCGTCCCACTCGTCGGCGTCCCCGGCCTTCTCCCCACTGCCGCCGTCCGGCGCGGGACCGGCGGAGGCACCGGCCCGCGAGGCGTCGTCGCCGCGCCCGGCGGGGGAGTCGGCGGAGCCGCCGCTGACGAGCGGGGCAGCGGCGGCGGCTGCGGCGCAGGCCAGGACCACCCCCAGGACCACCTTGGCGCGGAAGGCGGTGCGGGGGCGCGCCGCGCGCCGGGCGGCGCGGTCACGGCTCCCGGGTCTCCCGGATTTCTCGCGGCTCTCGGGTTTCTCCTCGTTCCCGGGGCTGTCGCTACGGTCGCTACGGTCGGTGCGGCTCACGGCGGCATTCACTTCCTGGGGGATTCGGCACGGCTGCGCGGTGGACGACGTCCCGTCATCCACCGTGTCCGGCAACGGACTTCAGGTAGTCGGACCAGATCAGGCCCGGGTACGTCAGATCGGCGTCCTCGGCCCCGCCGAGGCCCGTGACCGGCAGCGGGGTGACGTTTCTCAGGTCCATCCGGTAGACGACGACGGCCGTCGCCTCCCGGGCGGTGTAGCCGGTGAACCAGCCCGCCGTGTGGTCCTCGGTGGTGCCGACCTTGCCGGCGGTGTCCGGGACCGGCTCCTCGCCGGACGCGGCCGCCCTCCGCTGGTAGGCGGCCCGCAGGGCGTCCGTGACCTGCCCGCTCACCTGGGCGCTGAACGCGCGGTCCGTCTGGTGGGAGGCCAGCTTCACCGGCTCGCCGTTGCGGGACACCCGTACGACCGAGTACGGCTCCGTGTGCACGCCGCCCGCGGCGAAGGTGCCGTACGCGCTCGCCATCCGGATCGCGCTCGGTGTGGAGTTGCCGAGGGAGAAGGCCGGGACGCGCGGCCCCAGGCCGGCGCCGAGCAGCCCCGCGTCCTGGGCGGCCCGCGCCACCCGGTCGAGCCCGACGTCCATCCCCAGCTGGAGGAACGGGGTGTTGGCGGACCGGGCCATCGCGTCGTGCAGACTCAGCCGCCCCCACGACAGGCCGCCGTCGTTCTTCCCCTTCACCACCTTGCCGTTGCGGTCCCAGTAGGGGCCCTCCGGGGTGAGGACGGGCAGATCGTTGTCGGCGTCGTACACGGAATCGGGGGACACGGGCGTACGGGGCGCGTCGCGCTCCCGCCGTATCCCGTCACGCAGCGCGGCGGCGTACACGAACGGCGTGAACGCCGAACCGGCCTGGACCGTCACGGCGTTGGCCTCGTTGAACCCCTGGGTGAGGAAGTCGGGACCGCCGTACACCGCGAGGATCCGCCCGTCGGGCGCGACGGACGCGGCGCCGGTGCGGGCGTACTTGTCCTTCGGCTTCTTCGGGTCGAAGCCCTCGCGAACCTCGCCCACCGCGCTCGCGAGGGCCGTCGTGCGCTGCCGGTCGAACGTCGTGTAGATCTGGTAGCCGCCCAGGTCGAAGGCGGCGTCGGAGATCTTCCCGGCCTTCTGGAGGTACGTCTTCGCCAGCCCGACCAGATAGCCCGGCTGCCCGCTCTCCGTGGACGTGCGGGGCGGGGCCTTGGGCTCGGGGAAGTGCGTGTACGCGGCCCGCTGCTTCGCCGAGAGCACCCCCGTCGTCACCATCCGGTCGAGGATCCAGCCCCACCGGTCCACCGCCCGCGCCCGGCTCTTCGGGCCGAGGGCCGGGTCGTACAGGGAAGCGCCCTTGAGGAGGGAGGCCAGGAACGCCGCCTCGCTCGGGTCGAGTTCGCTCACCTCCTTGCCGTAATAGGCCTGGGCGGCGCGCTGGATGCCGTACGTCCCCCGCCCGAACCAGCTGGTATTGAGGTAGCCCTCCAGGATCTGGTCCTTGCTCAGCCGGTTGTCGACCTTGACCGCGAGCAGCAGCTCGTCGAACTTCCTCGACGCGGTCTGATCCTGCGTCAGATAGGCGTTCTTCACGTACTGCTGGGTGATGGTCGAACCGCCCTGGGTCTCCCCGCCCGTGATCATCCGGCCCACGGCGCGGGCCATCCCCGAGAGGGACACCCCGGGATCCGAGTAGAAGTTCGCGTTCTCGGCGGCCAGTACCGCTCCCCGGACGTGGTCGGGAACCTTCGACAGCGGCATCTCCTGCCGCTGGACCCAGCCGCTGCGCGCCAACTCCGTCCCGTCCGCCCAGTAGTAGACGTTGTCCTGCTGGGTGGCGAAGGAGTTGAGCTTCTCCGGAATCCGCGTCTCGGCGTACGCGTAGGCGACAAAACCGCTGAGACCGGCGAGGGCGAACACGAACAGGGAGAGGGACTGACGCCAGGACGGCAGCCACCGGCGGACCCCGGAACGCCCCGTCCGCGGATAGTCGGGGCGTCGCAGCCGCGCCGCCCGTTCACCGATCCGCCACAGAAGATGCCACGCGCCGGCGGTCGCCGCCCGCCCCGCCGCGGGTCTTCGGCGCGCGCCCCCGCGCCGGCCCTTCCCGTGCTCCGAGATCACGCGGAGGCTCCTTCGCGTCCGCCGGAGCGACCGCGAGATCTGAGTGCCACCTCCCCGCCGGGGAGCGGGGTGCGACAGGCGTGGCGGAGTATGTGCTGCATACCTGCGGGATTCCTCACGGGAGTACGTGGCCGGGCAACCGGCGTACCGGGCCGCCGGGTTGACGCGTGCGGTCGGGCGCGGCCGGGACGACAGGCCCCGGTCGTGATCATAAACAGCCTTCCTGTGCGCCGGCCCTCACCTCACTGACGCGCCGGGCCCGGCCCGATGTTTCACCAGGGCCCCGCGCCGAGAAGGAAGACGCGTGCGCGTGTCCGCGCGTTCCGCGAAGAACCTGTGAATTTCCAGCGGCCGCGCCGCCCGTCCGGTCCGTCTAAAGTGGTCGCCGTGACCGACGCCGACGATGTCCGCCGTATCGCCCTCTCCCTCCCGGAAACGGTGGAGAAGGAGGCGTGGCGCATGCCCACGTTCCGGGTGGCGGGGAAGATGTTCGTCACGGTCCCCGACGACCAGTCGTCGTTCGCGGTGCGCTGCCCGCGGCACGAGCGCACGGAACTGATCGCGGCGGAACCGGAGAAGTTCTGGGTGCCGCCGCACGAGGCGAGTTCGGCGTGGGTACGGGTACGGCTCGGCGCGCTGGACGACGTGGACGAGCTGCGCGACATCCTGGTCGACTCCTGGAAGCAGGCCGCCCCCGACCGCCTGGCGGAATCCTTCCGCCCCTGATCACACGCCGCGCACGCGACCAGGGGCAGAACATCCTATTGTCTTCACGCTTCGTGCTTGTTGATATAAGCGTTAAAAGGGCACTTCAAGCCGATTTCTTATTTTAACTGGTGACAGCGGATCAGTGGCGATGACACGCTCGTCGGGCAGCGCCCCCACCGGCGGGCGCGGAAAAGCCAGTTACGTGAGAAGGAGCCCATGTGACCACCCGCACCAGGCACCTCCGACGGCGGGGGAGCGGACTCGTGGCCGGCGCCGTCCTCGCGTCGGCGGCCGTGTTCGCCACCGGCGTGCCCGCCTCCGCCGCCCCGGCGAAGGCCTCCCACACCGCCGGTACCGTCACCGTCGACCGGCCCGACCACCTGAGCAACCTCTGGTACTACCCGGTGGAGGCCCAGGTTCTGGCGAGCAGCACCACGCCGGGCGCCCTGCGCTACGCGGCGTCCGGCCTGCCCACCGGGCTCGCGATCGAAGCCGCCACCGGGCTGATCACCGGCGAGCCCCGCGTCCTGGGTGACTGGGAGCCCAGGATCACCGTGACGGACGCGGCCGGCGGCACGGGCTCCACGAGCTTCTTCTGGTCGATCGACAACGACTACAACCTGGTCCACGTCGCCGACACCGACCGCGTGATCCCCGACGGCGGCGAGGTCCTGGCGCCGCTGGACTCGGACTTCCGGACCGGAACCGTCCACATCGACGTGGACGTGGTCACCGACCACACCGACCGGGGACAGCTGGCCATCGACCTCATCGACCCCACGGGCTTCGTCTACACCGTGAAGAAGGCCAACCCGAACGACCACGGGGTGGGCCTGCGGAAGAAGTACGAGCTGTGGAGCACCTGGGGCCCCGCCGGTACGTGGAAGCTGCGTATCCGTGACACCAAGGCAGGTTCGGGCACGGGCACGCTCGACCAATGGCGCCTGACCTACCACCAGCTGGTCTGAGAGGAAACGTCCCATGACCACCGACTTCCGCCACGCCCGGCGCGGCGGGACCCTGGCCCTCTGCGCCCTGCTCGCCTCGGGCGCCCTGCTGGCAACCGGCGCCCGGACGGGCACCGCCGTCGCCGGACCAGCCGGACCCGCCGGAACCGCAGCCGCGTCCAGCGCCGCCTGGGTGTACGTCAACGAGACCCGTGAGCAGGTCTGGATCGTCCGGGCGCCGATCGAGCTGCGGATCACCGCGTCGGGCAGCAGCCCCGGCACCCTCCGCTTCAGCGGCTCCGGCCTGCCCGCCGGCGTCACCATCGACGCCGTGACGGGCGTGGTCTCCGGGACGCCCGCCACGAAGACCACGGGCACGGCGACCGTCACGGTCACCGACGCCGCGGGCACCTCCGACTCGGCCGAGTTCGCCTGGTCCGTGGCCGCCGCGACCGGGCCGGACCAGCGCAACGAGGACGACGTGCCGATCCCCGACGGCGGCTGGACCCGGTCCCTCATCCGGTCCACCTACACCGGCCGCGCCGAGCACGGCTTCCGGGTCTGGGTCGACATCAAGCACCCCGTGCGGGGGCAGGTCGTGCTCGCGCTCGTCGACCCGAACGGCGGCTACCACCCCCTCAAGGATTCCGACGAGACCGACGACGGGGAGAACGTGGCCCAGTACTTCACCTTCGCCGCCGGCGACGTGACGGCTCCGGCACGCGGCCTGTGGACCCTGGAGGTCGGGGACGCGCGCGCCGGCGTCTACCGAGGCCACCTCGACCGCTGGAAGGTCGTCTTCAACCCGGCGCCGTGATCACGCCAACAGGAGCCGTCCCCGCAGGCGCGGGAAGCGGGGGCGGGTGGGGCGAGAACGTGGCGGCGGCACCCCTGTTGTTCAGATGTCCCGGAAGATCTCGATCTGCGCGCCCACCGAGTTGAGGCGCTCCGCCAGGTCCTCGTAACCCCGGTTGATGACATAGACGTTGCGCAGGACCGACGTCCCCTCCGCCGCCATCATCGCCAGCAGCACCACCACCGCGGGCCGCAGTGCCGGCGGGCACATCATCTCGGCGGCGCGCCAGCGGGTCGGGCCCTCGACCAGGACCCGGTGCGGGTCGAGGAGTTGGAGCCGGCCGCCCAGGCGGTTGAGGTCCGTGAGGTAGATCGCGCGGTTGTCGTAGACCCAGTCGTGGATCAGCGTCTTGCCCTGGGCCACCGCCGCGATGGCCGCGAAGAACGGCACGTTGTCGATGTTCAGGCCGGGGAACGGCATCGGGTGGATCTTGTCGATCGGCGCCTCCAGCTTGGAGGGCCGTACGGTCAGGTCGACCAGGCGGGTACGGCCGTTGTCGGCCGCGTACTCCGCCGTACGGTCGTGGTCGAGCCCCATCTCCTCCAGCACCGCCAGCTCGATCTCCAGGAACTCGATCGGCACCCGGCGGATCGTCAGCCGCGACTCGGTGACCACCGCCGCCGCGATCAGGCTCATCGCCTCGACCGGGTCCTCGGAGGGGGAGTAGTCGACGTCCACGTCGATGTTCGGTGTGCCGTGCACGGTGAGGGTGGTCGTACCGATGCCGTCGACCCGTACCCCGAGCGCCTCCAGGAAGAAGCACAGGTCCTGGACCATGTAGTTGGAGGAGGCGTTGCGGATGACGGTCGTCCCGTCGTGCCGGGCGGCGGCCAGCAGCGCGTTCTCGGTGACCGTGTCACCGCGCTCGGTCAGGACGATCGGGCGGTCCGGCGCCACCGTACGGTCCACCTGCGCGTGGTAGAGGCCCTCGGTCGCGGCGATGTCGAGACCGAAGCGGCGCAGCGCGATCATGTGCGGCTCGATCGTGCGCGTGCCGAGGTCGCAGCCGCCGGCGTACGGCAGCCGGAAGGTGTCCAGGCGGTGCAGCAGCGGGCCGAGGAACATGATGATGGAGCGGGTACGGCGGGCCGCCTCGGCGTCGATCGCCTCCATGTCCAGCTCGGCGGCCGGCACGATCTCCAGGTCCACGCCGTCGTTGATCCAGCGGGTGCGCACCCCGATGGAGTTCAGCACCTCCAGCAGCCGGAAGACCTCCTCGATCCTGGCCACCCGGCGCAGGACCGTACGGCCCTTGTTGAGCAGTGAACCGCAGAGCAGCGCCACACAGGCGTTCTTGCTCGTCTTGACGTCGATGGCGCCGGACAGGCGGCGCCCGCCGACCACCCGCAGATGCATCGGTCCGGCGTACCCGAGCGACACGATCTCGCTGTCGAGCGCCTCACCGATGCGCGCGATCATCTCAAGGCTGATGTTCTGGTTGCCACGCTCGATGCGGTTCACGGCGCTCTGGCTGGTGGCCAGTGCCTCGGCGAGCTGGGTCTGGGTCCAGCCCCTGTGTTGCCGGGCGACGCGGATGAGCTTGCCGATGCGTGCGAGGTAGTCGTCTGCCATAGAGGCAGGCTATATCAGCTGTGAGATAAGAGAGGGGCCGGGGTGGGCCGTTGGAGTGATGCACCAGGTGCATGTCCGATGGTCGCCGCCCCGGCCCCACCCCGCCACCGGGGTCGGCCGTACGGGTGTCTCCAGGGTCCGCGCTCGCGTCAGTGCCCGCTCTTCTTGGTCTTCGTGGTCTTGCGCCAGCCGAAGGGACCCGGCAGGTCCATCGAGGTGGTCCTGCGCCCGGTGCTGCTCGACGTGTGGCGCGGCCCGTGCTTGCCGCCGCCGGTGGTGACGGACCAGGAGCGGCGGTTGATGTTGAGCCGCACCCCCGGCAGGATCCGGAAACTCTTGCGGAATGTGATCGGCATCGTGCGCCTCCTCTGTCTCTGTCTGGCATGCGGGTGTCCCGTCCGCGCCGATCCATGCCACCCAATGCGTTCCGGCCGCAAGGAGGGTGACATCGCGTCACCCGCCGTCCATCATTTTAACGCTCTTTCATGTGGTAATCACACTGCATATCCCGTGAGGTGGCGCGCCACGCCTGACATGCGTGTCCGTATGGGGCGTTTTAATCCCTTATGTAAGGGTGAGTTGACACCCCGTCGGCACCCTTGACACCCCTGGGGGCGGCTCATAGTCTCCACGCCACGGAATTCACGTTAGATTCACGTTGGATTTCACATCCCACGTGGTCGTGTGCGCCGTTGCGGCGCCAAGGAAGGACGTGCTCGTGTCCGGATCCCCGGCAGCGGACGCACGGACCCCGAGACCCTCCGCCCCACCGTCAGGGCTGCGGCCCTACGCGCTGCGGTGCGACCACCGCACCACCCCCCTCGGTACGGACGAGCCCGCCCCCCTGCTCTCGTGGCGGCTGGCGTCGGACCGGCGCGGCGACGACCCCGTCGCCTACCGGGTCAGGGTCGCCGAGGACCCCCGGGACCTGGCAGGCGGGGGGCGGCCGCTGTGGGACACGGGGCGCGTCGCGGACCCGGACGCCGTCGGAGTGGTCTACGGCGGGCCCGCCCTGGCGCCCCGTACCCGCTACCACTGGCGTGTCACCGTCTGGCCCGGAGGGCCCTCGCCCCTGCGGCCCGCCGAGGCCACCTCGTGGTTCGAGACCGCCATGACCGACCACGGGATGACCGGCCCCCACGCGTGGAGCGCCTCCTGGATCGCCCACGACCCCCGGCCCGTGGACGTCGTGGACGCCCCCACCGAAGGCGTCGTGGCCCTCGACCACCACGGCCTCGCCCCCTGCCCCACCCTGCGCCGGGCCTTCTCCGCGCCGCGCCCGGCCCGCGCCCGCCTCTACGTCAGCGCCCGGGGCCTGTACGAGGTCAGGATCAACGGCGCCCGCGTCGGCGACGCCGAACTCGCCCCCGGCTGGACCGACTACCGCCACCGCGTCCAGTACCAGACGTACGACGTCACCGACCTCGTCCAGGCCGGCGAGAACGTCCTCGCCGCGACCCTCGCCGACGGCTGGTGGAGCGGGTTCGTCGGCTTCGAGCCGCGCAGGGCCGGCGCCCACTACGGCACGTTCCCGCAGCTGATCGCCGAACTGCACCTCACCGGCGCCGACGGCCGTACGACCAAGGTCGTCACCGACCCCGCCTGGCGTACGGCCACCGGCGCGACCCGCCACGCCGACCTGCTCATGGGTGAGTGCCACGACCTGCGGCACGCGGCCGACGGCTGGGACCGGCCCGGCTTCGACGACTCCGGCTGGACGCCCGCCGTCGTCACGGACACCGGCCACCGGCTGCTGGTGGCCTCGCCCGACGAGCCGGTCCGGGCCACCACCACCCTGCTGCCCCGCACGATCACCCGCGTCGCGCCCGGGACGCACCTGGTCGACTTCGGCCAGAACCTCGCGGGGCGCGTACGGCTCCACGTCCCGGCCCTCGCGGCGGGCGCCCGGGTGGTCGTCCGGCACGCCGAAGTGCTCGACGGGACCGACCAGTTGTACACCGCCAACCTCAGGACGGCCGCCGCGACCGACGTCCTCGTCGGCGACGGGCGCGAGAACGTCATGTTCGAGCCGCGCTTCACCTACCACGGCTTCCGCTACGCCGAGATCAGCGGACTCCCCGACCTGGACCCCTCGGACGTCGTCGCCGTCGTCCTGCACAGCGACACCCCGTGGGCCGGCGCGTTCGACTGCTCGGACCCCGGCATCCGGCGGCTGCACGACTGCGTCTCCTGGGGGCAGCGCTCCAACTTCGTCAGCGTCCCGACGGACTGCCCGCAGCGCGACGAACGCCTCGGCTGGCTCGCCGACGCCCAGGTGTTCCTCCCGACCGCCGCCCTCAACGCCGACGTCGCCGCGTTTTTCACCAAGTGGCTGCGGGACGTGGACGACGCGCGCACCCCCGACGGCGGATTCACCAACGTCGCCCCCCGCCTCGCGGGTGTGGACGACGAGGGGGCGCCCGGCTGGGGAGACGCCGGCGTGATCATCCCGTGGCACCTCTACCGTACGTACGACGACCCGCGCTTCCTCGCCCGCGCCCTGGACGGCATGCGCGCCTGGGTCGACCTGATCCACCGTCACAACCCGGACCTGGTATGGCGGAAGAGGGTCGGACCGCACTTCTCCGACTGGCTCGCCCCCGGCACCCCCACCCCGCGCGACGTCGTCGCCACCGCCCACTTCGCCCACAGCGCCCGGCTCACCTCCCTGGCCGCGGAGGTCCTGGGCGAGCGGGAGACCGCACGGCGGTACGGGGAACTGGCCGACGCCATCAGCGCCGTGTTCGCCGAACAGTTCGTCACCGCCGAGGTCACCGCCAGCGGGACCGCCGACGGGACCGTCGTACGGATCGCGGGGGACACCCAGACCGGCTACCTCGTCGCGCTCGCCTTCGAACTGCTGCCCGGCAGCCTCGCGGACGCCGCCGCCCACCGCCTCGCCGAGCTGGTCGAACAGGCCGGACCCGCCCTCACCACCGGCTTCCTCGGCGTCGCGCTCGCCGCGCCCGTCCTGGACGCACACGGCAGGGCGGACCTCGCGCACGCGCTCCTGCGCCGTACGGAACACCCCTCCTGGCTGTTCCCGCTGCGCCACGGCGCCACGACCATCTGGGAGCGCTGGGACGGCTGGACCCCCGAGGGCGGCTTCCAGGCGGCGTCCATGAACTCCTTCAACCACTACGCGCTGGGCTCCGTGGGCGAATGGCTCTACCGCGGGATCGCCGGACTGGGCCAGCGCCCGGACTCCACCGGCTACCGGCACCTGAGCGTCCGGCCCCACCCCGGCGGGCTCACCCACGCGGGCGCCCGGCACGAATCGGTGCGCGGCGCGGTCGAGGTCCGCTGGTCCCGGGACGGCGACCGCTTCGAGCTGCGGGTCGAGGTGCCGCCGGGCGCCACCGCCGACGTCCGCGTCCCCACCACCGACCCCGCGTCGGTCCGCGAGTCGGACGCGCCGGTCGAGGACGGCCCGCACGTCACACCACTCACCACCGGCCGCGACCACGTCCTGTGCCGCGTCGCCTCCGGTACGTACCGCTTCACCAGCGTGTACGCCGACACGTCCCCGACGGCCCGGCTCCCGCACGCGCTCCGCCAGGACCGGCGCCGCCCGAGCCCGGCGGCGGCCTCGTTCGCCGGCACCCACGAGGAGGACACACCATGAGCACCGGCTCCCGCGCCCGCTCCGCCCGGCGTACGGTCAGCCGCCGGGGATTCCTCCGCATCGGCGGCGGGGCCGCCGCCGCCACCGCCCTCCCCGGCCTCGCGGCCTGTTCGGGCTCCGACTCCGGACGCGTACGGATCGTCGGGGTCACCGACCAGCAGAAGCCCCTCGACGAACTCCTCCCCGTCTACCTCAAGAACCACCCGGACACGGAGTTCTCCACCTCCTACGCCCCCACCGACCAGGTGCAGACCGTCGTACGCACCCAACTCGCCGGCGGCAACGCCCCGGACGTCCATGTCCTGTTCCCCGGCAGCGGCAGCGCGATGTCCATGGTCGAGCTGGCGAAGGGCGGACTGCTCACCGACCTCTCCGACCAGGCGTGGACCAAGGGCATTCCGGCGAGCTTCGACGCGGCGTACCGCAACGACGGGAAGACCTACCTGTACTCGGCGGGCAGCAGCGTCATCGGCGCCGTCTACAACAAGAAGGCGTTCGCGAAGGCCGGGGTGTCCCCGCCCCGTACCTGGAGCGAACTGCTCACCGTCTGCGCCAGGTTGAAGTCCAAGGGCATCGTCCCCCTGGCACTCGGCGCCCAGACCCCCTGGGTCACCCAGCTGATCACCTACGCGCTGGTGCCCCACGCCGTCTACGCGGACAACCCCCGCTTCGACGACGACATGGCGGCCGGGCGGACGACCTTCGCGGACTCGGGCTGGGCCGACGCGATGGGCAAGTACCAGGAACTCCAGCGCCGGGGCTTCTTCAACGACAACCCCAACGGCACCACCTTCGAGCAGCAGACCGCGATGGTCGCCGCCGGGAAGGCCGCCATGGCCGTCCAGGTCTCCGCCGTGCTGGCCATGTACCGCGAGGCCACCCGGACGCCCGGGGACCTCGGCATGTTCCCCTTCCCCGGCGGCGAGGAGCCGGCGAAGGCCTGGATCCCCGCCGGGATCGTCGTCGGCCTCGGCGTCGCCGCCCGGGCCGACAACCAGGAGAAGGCGAAGGCGTTGATCGCTTTCCTCGGCCGGCAGCAGAACATCAACCGGTGGGCCGCCGCCGTCTCGGCGATCCCCCTCACCCGGGACGCCACCACCAGGATCGACCCCATACTGGCCGACTTCCTGCCCATCGTCGACGCCGACCGCGCCGTCCCCTTCATGGACCAGCGCTGGCCCAACGCCGAGGTGCAGCCCGCCCACTTCGCCGCCGTACAGGACCTGCTCGCGGGGGAGACCGACGTCAAAGGAGCGCTCGGCCAGATGGACAAGGCCTACGGGATGGACTCGTGAACTCCCTTCCCGGGACGACCACATCGGACGGGAGCAGGCCGCCGGACCCGGCCGCCACCGGCACGGCCGGCCGTCCCGGCACCCCGGACCCGGCCCGCCGGAAACGGGTCCGCCGCGACCAGACCGTACCGCCGTGGGCCTTTGTCGTCC
Source organism: Streptomyces sp. NPDC087420 (assembly GCF_044744165.1). Lineage (NCBI taxonomy): Bacteria > Bacillati > Actinomycetota > Actinomycetes > Kitasatosporales > Streptomycetaceae > Streptomyces > Streptomyces sp. NPDC087420. Next base: position 310,518 of record NZ_JBIUXU010000007.1, on the reverse strand, counting down.
CCGCCCTCGTCGTGTACGCCGTCGTCGTCCTCTACCCCAGCCTCGCCGGGGTCGTGTACGCCTTCACCGACTGGTCCGGCATCGGCGGCTTCTCCTTCATCGGCCTCGACAACTTCCGCACCCTGCTGGACGACGACCGCGCGCTGGAGTCCGTCGGCAACACACTGATGCTCACCGTCGCGGTGGTGGTCGTCCAGAACGCCATCGGCCTGCTCCTCGCCCTCGGTGTGAACACGAACATCCACTCCCGGTCGCTGCTGCGGGTCATCTTCTTCGCCCCCGCCGTCGTCAGCCCGGTGATGGTCGCGTTCCTCTGGAAGTACGTCTACAACCCGGACAACGGCGCGGGACTCAACGGTGTCCTCGGCGCGATCGGCCTCGGCGGCCTGCGCCAGGACTGGCTCGGCAACCCGTCCCTCGCGCTGTGGTCCGTCGCCGCGATGGTGATCTGGCAGTACGCGGGCTACTCGATGGTCGTCTTCCTCGCCGGACTCCAGGGCGTGCCCGTGGAACTCCACGAAGCGGCACGGATCGACGGCGCGGGGACCTGGCAGCGCTTCCGGTACGTCACCTGGCCGCTGCTCGCCCCGGCGCTGACCATCAACCTGATGCTGTCGACCATCGGTGGACTCAAACTCTTCGACCAGGTGTACGCGGCCACCAACGGCGGACCCGGCACGTCGAGCGAGACGCTGTCGACCGTCCTGTACAAGGAGGCCTTTGTGTACGGGAAGTTCGGCTACAGCACCGCCGTCGCACTCGTCCTCGCGCTGTTCGTCGCCGCCGTCTCCCTGGTCCAACTCCGTTACCTACGCGCCCGGGAGGTGACCGCGTGAGCGCCACCACGCTCGCGGGAAAGCCGGAACGACGGACGGAGGAGGGGCGCAAACGCCGTCCCCGGTACGGGAGTTACGCCCTCGAACTGGGCATGGCCGCCGCCGCGGTCGTCTTCCTCTTCCCGGTGTACGCGCTGCTGACCCTGGCCCTCAAGGACCCCCAGCAGATCGCCGATTCGCCGCTGTCGCTGCCCGCCCCGCCCACCCTGGGCAACTTCGGTGACGCCTGGACGTCCGCGTCCCTCGCCTCCGCCCTGGTGAACAGCGCGATCATCACCGGCTTCAGCCTGCTGCTGCTCATCGTCCTCGGCTCCACGGGCGCCTACTACCTGGCCCGCACGGCGAAGGGGCTCGGCTACGGGCTGTACGTCCTCTTCCTGCTGGGGATCGTCCTGCCCTTCCAGCTCGGGATGATCCCGCTCTACAAGCTGGTCGACAGCCTGGGCTGGCTCGGGACGTACCACGGCATGGTCCTCTTCTACACCGGCATCCAGCTGCCGTTCACGATCTTCCTCTACACCGGGTTCATCCGCGCGCTGCCACCCGACTACGCGCAGGCGGCGCTCATCGACGGCTGCGACCACCGGCAGGCGTTCACCCGGATCGTCTTCCCGCTGCTGCGCCCCATCACCGGGACCGTGATCATCCTGAACGCGGTCTTCGTCTGGAACGACTTCTTCACCCCACTGCTCTACCTGGGCGGCTCGGGGAAGGAGACCGTGCCGGTCGGTGTCTTCTCGTTCGTGGGGCAGTACGTGTCCGACTACGGGCTCGTCTTCGCCGGCCTCGTCCTGGCGGCGCTGCCGATCCTGTTGGTCTTCCTCGTCCTCCAGCGTTATGTGATCAAGGGGTTCGCGGGTGGCCTCAAGGGCTGAGGGCGCGGACGCGGCGCTGCCGGGTGCGGCGCTCGTGTCGGAGCGTCCGCCGGGATCCGCACCGGAAGCTGTCGGCCTTCCGGTGCGGGTCGCGGAGATCCTGGCCGATCCACCGCGCGCCTTCTCGCCCACCGCCATCTGGTGGTGGAGCGGCGAACCGCTCGACCGGGCGCGCCTGCGGGCGCAGCTCGAACGCTTCGCGGAAGGCGGGGTGTTCCAGCTCGTCCTCCTCAACCTGGCCCCGTCCGGGCCGCTGTTCGGCTCCGACGCCGACGACCCGCCGTTCCTCTCCGACGCCTGGTGGACCCTGCTCGAAGGTGTCTGCGACGACGCCCGCGCCCTCGGGGTCAGCCTCTGGTTCTACGACCAACTGGGCTTCTCCGGGGCCGATCTCCAGGCCCGGCTCGTGGACGAACGGCCCGCGTTCGCCGGCCGCCGCCTCGCCCGCGCGAGGGCCGTGGTCGACGGCGGGGGAGAGCTGCGCCTTCCGCCACAAGGAGAGCCGCTCGCGGCCTCCGCGCGACCCGTCGACGAGGAGGGCCGGGCCGTGGGCCCGCCGATCCCCCTGCCCGTCGTCGGCTCCGGCCCAGAATCCGGCGACGGGGTGGTCGTACGGGCCCCCGACGGCCCCGGCCGCTGGCTCCTGACGGTCCATCACCACATCCCGCGGGGATTCGACTACCTCGGCGCGGACGCGTGCGCCGCGCTCCTGGACGCGGTGCACGGCGCCTTCGAACGACGCCTGGGGGAGCGGCTGGGCACGGTCGTGGTCGGCTCGTTCCAGGACGAACTCCCCTCGCTGCCCACCTGGTCCGCCGACTTCGCGGACACGTTCCTGCGGCGGCGCGGCCACGACCTGACCGTCCTCCTGGACGCGCTGTACGACGACGACGGCGGCGGCGGCACCTCGGACCCCGGCGTCCTGAGCACCCGCCGCGACTACCACCTCACCCGCGCCGAACTCGCCGAAGAGGCCTTCTTCCGGCCCCTCGCCGCCTGGCACGAGCGCCACGGCCTGCTCGTCGGCTGCGACCAGCAGGACCCCGCCCGCGCCGGACACCCGCTCGCCGGGGTTGAGTTGTACGCCGACTACGCCCGTACCCACCGCTGGTTCTCCGCCCCCGGCTCCGACCACCACGGCGACGCCCGTATCCACTCCTCCCTCGCCCACCTCTACGGCAGGGCACGCACCTGGATCGAGGCGTTCCACTCCACCGGCTGGGGCGGCACGCTGGAGGAGACGTACGACTGGCTCCTGCCCTGGCTCCGCGCGGGCGCGACCCTCTACAACCCGCACGCCGTCTACTACACGACCAAGGGCGGCTGGTGGGAGTGGGCACCGCCCGGCACCGACTGGCGTCAGCCCTACTGGCACCACCACCGCGTCTTCGCCGACGCCGTGACCCGGCTGTGCGCGGTCCTGAGCCTCGGCAGCCACCTCTGCGACGTGGCGATCCTGCTGCCGACGACCACCGCCCAGGCCGGTTCCGCGCTGGACGGGGTCTCGGCGGAGGCGGTACGCGCCCAGTCGACGTACCTCGAACTGGTCGGCGACATGTCCTGGTTCAGGACCCGTCCCGGCCTCACGGACCGGCTCGGCCTGGACGCGGACGTCGTCGACGACGCCTCGCTGGCCGGCGCCCAGGTCCGGCGTACGCCCCCCGCCCCCGCCGTCGCCCGCCTCCACATGGCGGACGAGGCGTACGCGGCGGTGGTCCTGCCCGCGTGCACGGTGCTGGAGGAGGAGACGGCACGCCGGCTGATCGAATTCGCCACGGCGGGAGGGCGGTTGATCGCGCTCGGCGCCGTTCCTGAGCTGATCCTCGGCCCGGACGGAGCGGCGGCGCTGGAGGAGATGAGGGCGTGCTTCAAGGACGGCCGGGCCACGTTCCTCCCCGCGACGGACGACCTGCGCACCGAACTCTCGGGCCTGCTGCCGGAGTTGCCCCCGACGTTCACCGAACAGCGGGAAGAGGGGGAAGAGCGGGAACAGCCGGAACAGCCGGAACAGCCCGTACCGGTCGGCCCCGAGGCCTTCGTACCCGCCGTACGGGCCACCGTCCCCGTGCTCGGGCGGCGCGTGGACGGGGCCACCGTCGTGTTCCTGACCGCCGGGGCGCCCCGTGCGACACAGGCGGCCGTCGCCGCTCCCGACGAGCGCGGGGCCGCTCTGGGCTGGCTCGACGCCCGGTACGACTTCGACCCGGCCCGCTACGCCCGTACGGCCCGAGTGCGGGTACGGGACGTGGCGGGGCCGGCCGTCCTGCTCGACCCGTTCGGCGGTGCGCCCCGCACCCTGCCGGTCCGGGTGGCCGAGGACGACATCCGGTCCGTGGAGGTCGAGGTGCCCTTTGACACGGGACCGGCGGCGCTGCTCGTCTTCCCGGCGGGTTCGGCGACCACCGGCGGGACGGCCGCCCCGCCCCGGGGGTTGGCCGGGGAGGCCGCCGAGCCCGCCGTGTCCGTGGAGATCCCGCCGGACGCGACGTGGCACATGACACTCGTCCCGACCCTCGACAACACCTGGGGCGACTTCGCCCGCCCGGCCGCCGGACCCTGCCCCGGCCCCACGCCCACGCCCACCCCCACCGCCCCGTCACTGCCTCACGTCACGACGTACCGCACCTTCCGCCACCGCGTGGAAGGTGCGGGCGAGGACGGCGTACGCGACGGATGGGCCAGGTCACGGCGTGAGGACGGGGACAGCAGGGCGGAGGCGACCGTGCACGCCACCTTCGGCCCGCGTGCCGTCCTGGTCGGCGCGGACGGCGACCGTACACCGCTCGTCTGGTCCGACACCCTCGGCATCCACAAGGACCCGATCCACCGTGCCGTGCTCGGCCCCAAGGGCCACGTCCCGGAGGAGTTCCTGCACCTCGGACCGACGGCGGCGGGCACCACGGTCCGCGTCGAGGCCGAACTCCACCTGGACAGCGCCTTCGACGGCCACCTGGCGGTAGGAGCCGCCGCGGCCAAGTCCGTCCGCCTCGACGGCCGGACGGTCGCCCTGGACGACAGCGGCCACCTGGCGCTGGGACGGGTCCGCGCCCGGGCGGGCCCGCACCTCCTCGCACTCACCCTGACGCCTGATCGAGAAACCGACCTGCGGGCGCACGTCGCGCTGGTCCGCGACGCGGACCGCTACCGCCGCCCCGAGTGGATCGCCGCGGACACCGGCCGGGGTGGGGTGGGAACAACCCTCACCCTCACCGCCGTTCCCACCCGGGCGACGATCCAGATCGCCTCCCACGGCTCCTGCGTCCTGCGCGTCAACGGCCAAGTGGTCGGCCGGCAGGGCGGATTCGACCCGTACACCGCCCACACCGTCCCGAGGGTGCGGCGGCACGACATCGCCCCGGCCCTGCGCGTCGGCGACAACACCGTCGTCGTGGAATCGACCGCCGCCGCTTCCCCCGTCCTGGTGGACGCGATCCTCGACCACGGTGACGGCCGGACCACCGGCCTGCACAGTGACGGGAGTTGGTGGTCCGAGCGCGCCGGTTCACGTGTCCCCGTGGTGGTGCGTCGCGAGCAGTCCGGCGACCCGGCCGCGCTGTGCCTGCGCCGCCGCCCGCACCCCCTGCCCGGGGCCGCCTGGCTGGACCCGGACGCCGACGACGGCACGGTCGTACCCCTCCGGTTCGGGGTCCCGGGCGAGCGGGCGGCGGTGGAGTGGCTGTGGTGCGAACTACCGTCCGGGGCAGCGGAGTTGAGCGTCGACGTACACACCCCCGGGACGAGGGTTTTCGCCGATGGCTGTGAGCACCCGGTGGAAGAAGCGGCCCCCGACGCCGACGGCGTACGCACCCTGACGGTAGACCTGACCCAGCAACCTCCCCCCGCCCCGCCATCCGGCCCCAGGACCCTCGCCCTGCGGCTGGAGACCCGGCCCGGCCACCGGGGCGGCGCCGCGCTGGCCGGACCCGTACGCTGCGCGGTCGGCCCAGGCCTGATCCGCACCGGCGACTGGGAGACCCAGGGTCTCGCCGAGTACAGCGGCGGAGTGCGCTACACCCGCGAGGTGACCCTCCTCGCCGGCGGCGCGAGGAAGGGACGGACGGTCCTCGACCTCGGACGGGTCCGGGGCACGGCCGAGGTACGGGTCGACGGTGTGCCCGCGGGCGTACGGATCTGCTCCCCGTACGAGTTCGACGTGACGGACCTGACCGCCCCCGGCCCCCACACCATCGAGATCACGGTCTACGGCACCCTCGCCCCCCACCTGGACGCGACCAGCCCGACCCACTTCGTCTTCCCCGGCCAGCGTGTCACCGGCCTGCTGGGCCCCGTCCGACTCCTCGACAGGCGGCGTTCCGGTCCTTGATCCATCGGGTCAGGCCGCTGAGATAACCGGGTGCGAAGTGAGTCCCGCCATGGGACTGGATGCGATGGTCGGCGCCGGGGAACACCTCAACGGTCAGCGTCGCGCGACGGTGGCGGTCGGTGTGGCAAGCCGTGGCGCCGAACAAGCGGACGCTGTCGGCGACGGGCACCAGTGGATCCGCGCCGCCGAAGATCGCCAGGTGCGGACAGCGCAGGCGCACCGCGTCCCGCACCGGGTCGTGGTCCTGCTTGTGTTTGACGAACTCCCAGAGTCGTTCGTCCATCTCGGCCCAGTAGTAACCCCACCCGGACGGCCTCCCGGCGGAGTCGACAAGTTGTGTCGCCTCTACGAAGCCGGCGTCGCGGCGACCCGCTTCCGCGAGACGGTCGTAGAGCACCAGGGTGCTGTCGATGTCCTGTTGCGTGATTGCGTCGGCCCGCAGGGAGTTGGCCAGCGCGTAACGCTCCTGAACCGCCGGAGTCGTACCCGGACAGCTGTTGGTGACCACCCACGGCACGTCGTCCCGTGCGGTACCGGCGCGCAGGGCGACCCAGCCGCCCTCACTGTGGCCGAACAGTCCCACGGCGCCGGCCCGCACCTCGGGCTGAGCACGGAGGAAGTCCAGCGCGGCGGACGCGTCAGCCGCCAGATCGTCCATGGTCGCCGCGCGCCAGTCCCCGGACGATTCACCGACGCCCCGCTTGTCGTAGGACAGCACAGCGAGGCCGGTGCTCAGAAGGTGTCGGCGGATCGGCGGGAAGTACGTGTCGTTGTGCCGGTCGGACGATCCTGACCCACCGACCAGAACCACGCCCGGAGATGCCCCACCACTCTCCTCAGGGACTCCCAGCGAACCGGCCAGCGTGCCGGCGCCGCCGGGGAACCTGACATCCCGCAGAACCCGATCGGCCGACATGGGGCCAGTATTCACCAGCCGGCCGTCAGCGGCCCGGGCGAGGACGAACTGGTGGGAAACACGTCCAACCCCCTGGACCTCACACGCGGCGGCCGTCGGCCGGCCCCCGCCAGCGTTCCCGCGCGTTCGCGACCCGGAACAGGTAGTCCACGTACGCGCTGTCGTAGAACTCGACAGCCGCCGGGTCCGGGTCCACCACCACCTCCGGTGCCGTCCACGCCGCCACGTCGAGGTCCTGCCCCAGCTCCCCTCCCCGCGCCGCGACCCCGGCCAGGACGGCGCCCCGCGCGCCCGGCTCCGGTGCCCGGGCCACCCGCAGCGGGCGGCCCAGGACGTCGGCGAACAGTCGCAGCCACGCCAGGCTGCGGGTGCCGCCGCCGGCGATGGCGAGCTCGCCGGTGAGCCCCGCCGCGTCCATACAGTGCCGCGCCGCCAGGGCGATCGCCTCGCACATGCCCCGTACCAGATCCGCGCGGGACGCCCGCAGGTCGAGACCGGTGAACTCCGCGCGTGCGGTGGGGTCCACGAACGGGGCGCGCTCACCGGACGGCGAGAGGTACGGCAGCGCGGCCACGCCGTTCGCGCCGCGCGGCGACTCGTCCAGCATCCCCGACACCTGGTCGTGCGTGGCGCCCACCAGCCCCAGCACCCAGTCGAGCGCGACCGTGCCGGTCATCGCGGGCAGCGCCCTCATGTGGCGGTCGGGCCTGGCCGTGGCGAGATGGAACCCCACCGGCTCCGCGTCGAACGCGACGCTCTCCACCACCACCTGGCACGCCAGCGTCGTACCGACGATCAACAGCCCGTCACCCGGTTCGGTCACCCCCGCGCCGATCGCGGTCGCGGGCAGGTCGTACGGCCCTGACGTGACCGGCGTCCCCGCGGGCAGGCCCGGCGTACGGCCGTCGGCCTTCCCGTACGGCAGGGTGGCCGCGATCGGCGGCAGCAGGTCCGCGCGGCTCGTCACCCCCAGGGCCGCGAGCGCCTCGGGGGAGTAGGCGCGGGTGCGCGGGTCGAGGAAGGGGACCGACGCGTCCGAGAGATCGGTCCCGCGCTCGCCCGTCAGCCGCAGATGGAGGACGTCCTTGCAGCACGCGGCGGTCGTGGCGGCGTCCAGGGATTCCGGTTCGTTACGATCCAGCCAGGCCAGGAGCGGTCCCGGGGAGCCCGGGAACAGGACGTTCCCCGTCCGCCGGTACACACGCTCCGCCGTACCGTCCTCCATCCACCCCGCCACCAGGTCACCGGCCCGGCCGTCCATCCACGACATCGCGGGGCGTACGGCCCGTCCCCCGGCGTCCACCAGCCACAGTCCGTCGCCCTGGCCGGTCATGGCGACCAGCTCCGGCGCCCCGCCGTCGGTCACCGCCGCGAGGACGTGGGCGGCGGCCCGCACCACCTCTTCGAGATCCTGCTCGACCCGCTCGCCCCGGCCGCCGAGCGAGATCGGTGTCGACTCCACCCGCAGCGCGGTGCCGTCCTCCGCGAAGGCCGCCGCCTTGGCGACCGAGGTTCCCATGTCCAGTCCGACGAACACCGTGCCTCCTCTGTCGTGACCCGCGGAACTCAAGGCCCGTCCGGAGACGACTCCCTGGCCCCTGGCCCCTGACGACCAGTCAAGCCTCAGACGACGCGGTGGGCGAGAGGCTCGCCGCGCAGGAACCGGCCCACTTCGGCGGCGGCCGTCCTGGCCGCGTTGTGCGCGACCGCCGTGTTGGCGCCCGCCAGGTGAGGGGTCATCACCAGCCGGGGCGCCGACCGCAGCCGCGAGCCGGGCGGTGGCGGCTCCACCGCGAACACGTCGAGCCCGGCCGCCGCCAGCCGCCCCGACTCCAGCGCGTCGCACAGCGCGTCCTCGTCCAGCAGCGCGCCCCGCGCGCAGTTCACCACCACCGCGCCCTCGGGCAGCAGCGCCAGCTCACGGGCGCCGAGCAGCCCCCGGGTCTCCGGGGTGAGCCGGGCGTGCAGGGACACCACGTCGGAGGTACGCAGCAGCTCGTCCAGGTCGGCGACGGGCGTGCCCACCTCGCGAAGCGACTCCGGGTCCGCGTACGGGTCGTACACCCGCACGTGCGCGCCGAACGCGCCCAGCGCCCGCGCCACCCGGCTGCCCACCGCGCCGCAGCCGATGAGCCCGACCCGCGCGCCGTCCAGACCGGGCCCGCAGTTGTCGTACGTGTAGAACTCACCCGCCCACCGCCCGGCGGCGAGCGCCGCGGACGTCTCCGGGATACGGCGCATCGTGGCGAGCAGCAGGCCGACCGTGTACTCGGCGGTGGCGGCCGCGTTGCGTCCTGGGGTGTTGCAGACCTGGACACCGCGTTCCTTCGCCGCGTCGAGGTTGACGTTCACGGGCCCGCCCCGGCCGACGACCACCAGCCGCAGTTCGGGGGCGCCTTCGAGGACCTTCCTGGTCACCGGGGCCATCTGGGTGACGCAGATCCGTACGCCGTCGAGCGCGGCGAGGAGCGTGGCCTCGTCGCCGGACGCCTCGACGACCTCGGAGACCGGGCCGAACGGGGTCAGGGGCCAGGGCAGGAGCAGTTCGCCGATCGTATGACTGTCACCGATCTCGGCGGTCAGTTCCCGGGCGAACAGGTCGGGGGCGACAAAATGGTCGCCGGCGGCGAGGATCTTCATCGTGGACTCTCCCTGGTCGTGGCGGTCCCGTCGGGATGGGTCGGTCCCGTCAGGACGGGGGCGGGTCGGGGCTCAAGTGACGGCTCAGGTGACGGCTCAGGTGACGGCTCAAGTGACGGGTCAGGTGGGGGCGATCTCGTAGCGGACGCCACTCTCGTCCAGCGAGCGCAGGACGTCCGGCGGGGTGCGGTCGTCGATCAGGACGAGGTCGAACGCGGAGAGCGGCGCCAGCCGGTACAGCGCGGTCCTGCCGATCTTGGAGTGGTCGATCATCAGCACCCTACGGCCGGAGGCCGCGAGCATCGCGCGTTTGACGGCGACTATGCGCTGTTCCTGATGGAAGGCGTGGTCGCCGAACACCGACGACGTGGACACAAAACACAGGTCGACGCGCAGCGCCTCGACGGCCTCGACGCACGGCACGCCGAGGAAGGAGTCGTGCAGCGGGTCGTAGTCGCCGCCCAGGGCCATCAGGTGCACACCGCGCTCCCCGGAGAGGAGGTTCAGCGCCTCCAGGAAGTTGGTGACGACGGTGAGCGGTTCGAACCGGGGGAGGAGCTTCGCCAGTTCCAGCGCGGTGGTCGAGTCGTCGATCATCACCGACATGCCGGGCTCGACCAGGGTGGCGGCCTTCGCGGCGAGGGCCTCCTTCTCCGGCCGCATGGACTTCTTGCGGTAGGCCACATTGCTCTCGAACACCCCGGAGGGCTGGGCGGTGACACCCCCGCGGAACTTGCGCAGGACCCCTTCCCGTTCCAGCTCGTCGATGTCGCGGTAGATGGTCATCGGACTCACGCCGAACCGCTCCGCCAGGTCCGCCGCGGACGCCGATCCCTCGGTCAGTACGTGATCGGAGATCTCCCGGCGGCGCTGTGCGGGGCCGAGCTGGCTCTTGTCCTGTGACATTCCCCGGTCCTGTTCCTCACCAATAACATGAAGCTCTGAGGATATAACATAGATTGTTGAGGTCCTCCGTGGTCGCGGTGTGAAAAGCGTCGTGAGAGCACCGGAAACCGGACACCGGAACAGGCAGGAAGGCAGGCAGGGGTGACGGACGCACACCACGAGGACGTGTGGCTCGGACTCGACCTCGGGACGCAGGGCGTCCGCGCCCTGGCCGTCACCGACGACGGGCGGGTGCGGGGCCGGGGCTCCGCCCCCCTCACCGGCCACCGCGACGGGGACCGGCACGAACAACTCCCCGCCGACTGGTGGACGGCCGCGACCGCCGCCCTCCGCCGGACCCTCCGCAAGATGCCCGCCGCCCGGGTGCGGGGGATCGCCGTGTGCAGCACGTCGGGCACCGTCCTGCTCACCGACGCCCACGGCACCCCCCTCACCCCCGCCCTCATGTACGACGACAGCCGGGCGGCGGCCGAGGCGCGGTACGCCCAGGAGACCTGCGCCGACGTCTGGCGGGACCTGGGGATCCGTATCCAGCCGAGCTGGGCCCTCGCCAAACTCCTCTGGCTCACGGGGGCGGACCACGACGGCGCGCGGCCCGGCGGACAATCCGCTGTCCCTGCCCGGCTGCGGGGCGCCCGCGTCTGCCACCAGGCCGACTTCGTCACCGGCCGGCTCGTCGGCCACCGCGTGGCGACCGACTCCAGCCACGCCCTCAAGACCGGGTACGACCTGCACTCCCGTACGTGGCCCACCGCCGTCCACGACCGGCTCGGGCTGTCCGGCCTCGACTTCCCCGCCGTGGTGGCGCCCGGCACCCCGCTCGGTACGGTGGGCCGCGAGGCGGCCGAGGAGACGGGGCTCGCCGAGGGCACGCCGGTCCTCGCCGGGATGACGGACGGCTGCGCCGCCCAACTGGGCTCCGGGGCCTGGGAGGTCGGGCAGTGGAACTCCGTCCTCGGTACGACCCTCGTCCTCAAGGGCGTCACCGCCTCCCCGCTCCACGATCCCGCCGGTGTCGTCTACAACCACCGCTCCCCGGACGGGAACTGGCTGCCCGGCGGCGCATCCAGCGTCGGGGCCGGCGTCCTGACCCGGACGTTCCCCGGGGCCGACCTGGGGCAGCTCGACCTGCGCGCCGCGGCGCGGGAGCCGGCGAGCGCGGTCGCGTACCCCCTGGTCTCCCGTGGCGAACGCTTCCCCTTCCTGGCCGCCGACGCCGAGGCCTTCGTGCTCGGCCGGCCGGCCGACGAGGCCGACCACCACGCGGCGCTGCTCCAGGGCGTCGCCCTGGCCGAACGGCTCTGCCTCGCCTACGTACGGATGCTCGGCGCGTCGGTCGAGGGCCCGGTGACCTTCACCGGCGGCGCCACCCGCAGCGCCTACTGGAACCAGCTGCGCGCGGACGTCCTCGGCCGCCCCGCCGCGATCCCCGAACACACCGATCCCGCACTCGGCATGGCGGTGCTGGCGGCGTACGGGGTACGGGGCGGTGGCCAGGTCGCGCGGGGCATGGTCCGTATCCACACGACGCTGGAACCACGCCAGGACCACCACGAACGCTTCACGGCCCCGTTCGTGACGCTGGTGGACGAACTGGAACGCCGAGGCTGGCTCCCGCAGGAAACGGCGACGTACGCGAGGACAGAAGGATGACCACCCCGACCACCCCGACGCCCCCGGCCGCCGCCCCCACCACGCTCTTCCTGTCCCGCCACGGCGAAACGGTCTGGCACGCGGAGAACCGCTACGCCGGGATCAGCGACATCGACCTGACACCCCTGGGGGCCGAGCAGGCGGAGTCCCTGGGCCGCTGGGCCGCCGGCGCCAGCCTCGACGCGATCGTCACGTCCCCCCTGTCCCGCGCCCGCCGCACGGCGGCCCCGGCGGCCCGCACGACCGGACTGCGAGCAGTGGTCGAAGCAGCCCTCACCGAACTCGACTTCGGAATCGCGGAGGGCCGGACGCTCACCGAACTGGAAGCGTCCCACCCCCACGAGGTCGAGGCCTTCCGCCGCGACCCGGCCGCGAACCCGCTACCGGGCGGAGAGGCCCCCGAGGCCGCCGCCGTCCGAGGCGCGACAGCACTCCTCCGCCTCCCCACCACCCACCCCGGCGGCCGGATCCTGGTCGTGGCCCACAACACGCTCTTCCGCCTGGTCCTCTGCCACCTGCTGTCCATCCCGAAGACGAACTACCGCCGAACCCTCCCGGGCCTCCGCAACTGCGCCGTCACCGAACTACGCGTAACGGCCGACCAGACGTCCTTGATCTCCTACAACCTCCCCACATGACCACCCGCGCCTCGACCGCCCTGGTCCACCCGGACGACGCGCCACTCCCCGCTCCGCTCGGCCACCAGGAACCGCGTGAAGTCAAAGGGGTTCGCGGGCAGTTCGACGGGGATCAGCGGGTCCTTCCTCCTGTCCTTCTTCATGGGGTTGACGTGCTCGTCGGTCAGCTCCGCCGCGGCTATGGAGTCGCGCTCCTCCCTGGTCAGGGCGCGTGCCAGTGAGGCGACGGCGGCAGGGCAGTCGGCCACGCCCTGACGGCCGGCCAGAGCGGTGGCGGCGGGCCGGGTCAACACCGCAGACGCCGCCGAGCCGTCCCCTCGTCCGAGCGCGTGCATCAGACCGGTGGCGGTCCGAGCGACCGCGTCCTGCTCGGCCCGGTCCTCCCGACCGGAGGGAAGGACCACGAAGACGTAAGTGAGCCCGAGGATGACTGTCACCGCGGCTAAGGGCAGGTAGGTCGACGGGGAGATTCTCATGGCCAGGGGCGTAGAGCGTCCGCCCGCCACCGGTGCTCCGAAAGAAGATGAAGACATCCGCCGACATCCGCCGACGCTCCGACCGAATGGCAGCCGCCGTCAGCTCGGCGCAACCTCCGCCGAAAAGTGCTGCTGGGCCGCGAAACGTACCTATGGTTTGGGCATGTCATCTCTTGGTGTCGGTTCGGACCCGCGTTCCGGCGATGTGCCGCCTGAGCGCCGGATGCCTTCCACGGTGGATCGCGTGATCATGGGGTTGTCGTGGTGGTGGGTGGCTGCTCCCCTCATCTTGCTGACTCCTGTCATCGCTCTTGCGATGGGGTTTCCTGAGGTGCGGGAGGAGTTCGGCAGGATATTCGGGCTGGTTGCTCTGGGTAGTGCGGTGGTCGCGCCCGCGGTGGGGTTCGTGGTGACGCTCATCGGGCGTCGCCGGCGGGCTCGCCGGCGCTTCGCCGTCATGGGAGCGGTGTCCAGCGTGCCGGTCCTTTTCTTCTGGGTCTTCGGTGTACTGCTCGCTGAGTGTCCTGATGGCTATCACTGTTAGGCCGCCTGACGCTTGTCGTCCTGCGCGCGGCGTCGGCGGGCCGTCTTGCGGCAGTGCCTGGAACAAGGTCGGGACGAGGAGGGCTCGCTTGTGCCGGTTCCTCATTGCTCAGGCCACTTCCTGGAGCCGGAGGAGATGGAACAAGGCGGGGAGCGGCCCGGACATCGACGACCACTGCCGAGTCGTCCGTGCGGCGTACGAAGGAGTCCTGAGCGTGCCGACGCTCCCACTCCAGCCGCGACAGCTCGACGTACGGCTCCGCAGATCCACCCCGACCGGAACGGTCACCCGGCACCCCCAGTGCGTCGCCTCGTACGACTAGGTTCGCCGGCAAGGAAGCCGAAACGGCTGGGTTCGCTGTCAAACGACTCGGTTGCATGACAGCGGAGAACAGCCGTCGTCAGCGGGTCCGGACATGACCCCGCCGCGCTCATGTACTAGAGTTATCTCGACATCGAGATATATGCCGAAGGCGTACCGGAGTCGCCCGACCGGTGAGGGTTACCTTAGTAAGTCTTACCTTAGCGGATCGGCGAGGGGTCGTGGCGGCATCACGCGGCGGTTGCCGCACCTGAGGTACGGCGCGGTAGAACGCGCACATTGATGAAGGAGACTGTCGTGTCGGCGAACAGCTTCGACGCCCGCAGCACGCTGCGCGTGGGTGACGAGTCGTACGAGATCTTCAAGCTGGACAAGGTCGAGGGCTCCGAGCGCCTCCCGTACAGCCTGAAGGTGCTGCTGGAGAACCTGCTCCGCACCGAGGACGGCGCGAACATCACCGCCGACCACATCCGCTCCGTGGGGGGCTGGGACTCCCAGGCCCAGCCGAGCCAGGAGATCCAGTTCACGCCGGCCCGCGTGATCATGCAGGACTTCACCGGGGTGCCCTGCGTGGTCGACCTCGCCACCATGCGTGAGGCCGTCAAGGAGCTGGGCGGTGACCCGGCGAAGATCAACCCGCTGGCCCCGGCCGAGCTGGTCATCGACCACTCCGTGATCGCCGACAAGTTCGGTACGCCGGACTCGTTCGCGCAGAACGTGGAGCTGGAGTACGGCCGCAACAAGGAGCGCTACCAGTTCCTGCGCTGGGGCCAGACCGCCTTCGACGAGTTCAAGGTCGTCCCGCCCGGCACCGGCATCGTCCACCAGGTCAACATCGAGCACCTGGCCCGTACGGTCATGGTCCGCAACGGCCAGGCGTACCCCGACACCCTCGTCGGCACCGACTCGCACACCACCATGGTCAACGGCCTCGGTGTGCTGGGCTGGGGCGTCGGCGGGATCGAGGCCGAGGCGGCCATGCTCGGCCAGCCCGTCTCGATGCTCATCCCGCGCGTCGTCGGCTTCAAGCTGACCGGCGAGCTGACCCCGGGCACCACCGCCACGGACCTCGTCCTCACCATCACCGAGATGCTGCGCAAGCACGGCGTCGTCGGCAAGTTCGTGGAGTTCTACGGGGAGGGCGTCGCCGCCACCTCGCTGGCCAACCGCGCCACCATCGGCAACATGTCGCCGGAGTTCGGCTCCACCGCCGCGATCTTCCCGATCGACGACGAGACCATCAAGTACCTGAAGCTCACCGGCCGTTCCGACCAGCAGGTCGCGCTGGTCGAGGCGTACGCCAAGGAGCAGGGCCTCTGGCTGGACCCGGCCGCCGAGCCCGACTTCTCCGAGCGGCTGGAGCTCGACCTCTCCACGGTCGTCCCCTCCATCGCCGGCCCCAAGCGCCCGCAGGACCGCATCGTCCTCGCCGACGCCAAGGCCCAGTTCGCCCACGACGTGAAGAACTACGTCACGGACGACGAGGAGGCGGGCAAGGAGTCCTTCCCGGCCTCGGACTCCCCGGCCAGCAGCAACGGCGTGCCCACCAAGCCGACCCTGGTCACCACCCCGGACGGCTCGACGTACGAGATCGACCACGGCGCGGTCACCGTCGCCGCGATCACCTCCTGCACCAACACGTCCAACCCGTACGTGATGGTCGCCGCCGCGCTCGTCGCCAAGAAGGCCGTCGAGAAGGGCCTGACCCGCAAGCCGTGGGTCAAGACCACCCTCGCCCCCGGCTCCAAGGTCGTCACCGACTACTTCGACAAGGCCGGCCTCACGCCGTACCTCGACAAGCTCGGCTTCAACCTGGTCGGTTACGGCTGCACGACCTGCATCGGCAACTCGGGCCCGCTGGACGAGGAGATCTCGAAGGCGGTCAACGAGGCCGACCTCGCGGTCGCGGCCGTGCTCTCCGGCAACCGCAACTTCGAGGGTCGCATCAACCCCGACGTGAAGATGAACTACCTGGCCTCCCCGCCGCTGGTCGTCGCCTACGCCATCGCGGGCTCCATGAAGGTGGACATCACGCGGGACGCGATCGGCACCGACCAGGACGGCAAGCCGGTCCACCTGGAAGACATCTGGCCCACCGAGGCCGAGGTCAACGAGGTCGTCGCCTCCGCGATCGGCCAGGACATGTTCACCGACTCGTACAAGGACGTCTTCGCGGGCGACGAGCAGTGGAAGGCGCTGTCCATCCCCACCGGCAACACCTTCGAGTGGGACCCGCAGTCCACCTACGTCCGCAAGCCCCCCTACTTCGACGGCATGACGATGGAGACGACCCCGGTCGCCGACATCGCGGGCGCGCGGGTGCTCGCCAAGCTGGGCGACTCGGTCACCACCGACCACATCTCCCCGGCCGGCGCGATCAAGGCCGACACCCCGGCCGGCAAGTACCTCACGGAACACAGCGTCGAGCGCCGCGACTTCAACTCGTACGGCTCCCGCCGCGGCAACCACGAGGTCATGATCCGCGGCACGTTCGCCAACATCCGCCTGCGCAACCAGATCGCGCCGGGCACCGAGGGCGGCTACACCCGCGACTTCACCGCCGAGGGCGGCCCGGTCTCCTTCATCTACGACGCCTCCCAGAACTACCAGGCCGCCGGCGTCCCGCTGGTCGTCCTGGCGGGCAAGGAGTACGGCTCGGGCTCGTCCCGCGACTGGGCCGCGAAGGGCACCGCGCTGCTCGGTGTGAAGGCCGTCATCGCCGAGTCGTACGAGCGCATCCACCGCTCGAACCTGATCGGCATGGGCGTCCTCCCGCTCCAGTACCCGGAAGGCGCCTCCGCGTCGACCCTCGGGCTGACCGGTGAGGAGACCTTCTCCTTCACCGGCGTGACGGAGCTGAACAACGGAACCACCCCGCGCACGGTCAAGGTCACCACGGACACGGGCGTCGAGTTCGACGCGGTCGTCCGTATCGACACCCCCGGCGAGGCGGACTACTACCGCAACGGCGGCATCATGCAGTACGTGCTCCGCAGCCTGATCCGCAAGTAGGACCCAGCAGGCCAGGTAGGACCCAGAAGGCAGGGCCCCGGCGTGAAGCCGGGGCCCTGCCGTGTCCTTGGGCCGAGTCCTCAGGCCCTGTCCTCAGGCCTGTCCTCACGCCCCAGTGGTCAGCACCATGCGGAAGCGCGCCTCGCCCGCCAGCATCCTCGCGTAGGCCGTGCTCACCTCTTCCAGGGGCAGCTGCTCCGTCCACGGCCGGATCCCCGTCCTGACCGCGAAGCGGAACATCTCCTCGCGGTCCAGCGTCGTCCCCGAGATCAGGCCGTAGATCTTCTTCGTACCGCCGATCAGCTCCCAGCCGCTGATCCGCAGATCCTCCGCGGAGATCCCGACGAGGACGAGCTCGCCCCGGCGGCCCAGACCGCCCAGGGCCGACGTCGTGGCCGCCGCGTCGGTGACCGTCGAGACGACAACCTTGGCGCCGCCGTAGCCGCCGCCGTACTCCGTCAGCGTCTCCGCGACGTCCTGTTCCGTACTGTCGATGTAGTGGTCGGCGCCCAGATCGACCGCGAGCCGGGCCTTCTCCCTGCCTCGCGCGACCGCCACCGTCTCGAAGCCCATCCGGGCCGCGATCCGCACCGCCAGGTGTCCCACTCCGCCGAGTCCCTGCACCGCGACAAGGTCGCCCGGCCTGGCCGCGCTGTTGCGCAGCGCGTTGAAGGCGCTCAGGCCCGCGCACGCCAGCGCCGCCGCGTCCGCCGACGCCAGCCCGTCGGGGATCATGGAGAGGGCGCTCACCGGGAGCACCACCGTGTCGGCGAAACCGCCGGGGTACGAGATGCCCGGGGTCTTCGCCTCCACACAGTTCACCGTGTCCCCCGAGCGGCACGCCTCGCAGTGCCCACAGGTGCCCGCGATGTAGCCGCACGCGACGCGCTGCCCCTTCCGTACGCCGGTGACTCCGTCACCCACCGCCTCGATCCGCCCGGCGATCTCGTGGCCCGGTGTGAGGGGGAACGCCGTCCCCGGCAGCCACCCCTCGATGATCGACACGTCCGAATGGCAGATCCCGCACGCCTCCACGGCGACCCGGACCTCGCCGGGGCCGGGCTCGGGTACGGCGGTCTCGGTGACGCTGAACGGGCCGCCCGGCTCCGACACGAGCACCACACGGTTCACATCCCGACCGGTGAGGGTCATCGCCAGTCCCCTCTGCGTGGAAGCACACCACTTCCACTGTGCGCCGGACGGGAGCCGCCCGCCACCCGAGCGCTCGCCGCACGAATGGCCGCCACCCGAGCGCTCGCCGCACGAACGGCCGCCCCCGAACGCCGGACGGGCCACCGGCGTGTGCCGATGACCCGTCCTCGCTCGAAAGTTCCGTCCTCCGGTGCGTCAGCGCAGCAGTTCCACCTCCGCCAGTGCCGCCTGACCGTCCGTCACCAGCCGGTAGTGCGTGTACGACCCCGGACGCGGCACCGTGAACGCCCGCGTCTGCTTGTCCCACGCGAAGGTCTCACCCGTCCGCGTGTCCAGGGTCTTCCACGTCGTGCCGTCGGCCGAGCCCTCCAGCCGCCAGCCGGCCGGAGCCGTCGCGGCCTTGGCCGACGTCAGCGTGTACTGCACCGCCCGCGTGGACGACGCCACCGGCAGGTCCACCGACTCGACAGGGGCCTCCGTGCGGGAGGAGTTGTCGAAGAGCGGGCCCGACGCGGTCAGCGCGTCCGTGCGCGGCGCCGGCACCTTGTCGTCCTTCGTGATCGAGACCGGGGCCGCCTTCGCGCCCGTCCCCCACGTGGAGGGCTTTGACCCCATGGCGAACTCCAGCACTCCGCCCTTCTCCAGCACGTCGTGCGGCAGGGAGGTGGAGTTCCAGGTCTTGCCGTTGACCTTCAGGCCCTGGACGTAGATGTTCTTCGCGCTGTTCTTCGGCGCCTTGACGACCAGGTCGCGGCCGTTCTCCAGGTGCACCGTCGTCTTCGTGAAGAGCGGCGAGCCGATCGCGTACTCCCCACTGCCCATCACCAGCGGGTAGAAGCCGAGGGAGGAGAAGAGGTACCAGGCCGACTGCTCGCCGTTGTCCTCGTCGCCGTGGTAACCCTGGCCGATCTCACTGCCGGTGTAGAGCCGGGAGAGGACCTCGCGGACCTTCTCCTGCGTCTTCCACGGCTGCGAGGCCGCGTTGTACATGTACGTGACGTGGTGGGCGACCTGGTTGGAGTGGCCGTACATGCCCATCCGGACGTCGCGCGCCTCCGTCATCTCGTGGATGACCCCGCCGTACGAGCCGACGAACTCGGCCCCGGCCGTCTCCGGCGTCGAGAAGTACGTGTCGAGCTTCTCGCCGAGTCCGGCCCGGCCGCCGTACAGGTTGGCCAGACCGCGGCTGTCCTGCGGCGCGGTGAAGGCGTAGCCCCAGCCGTTCGTCTCGGTGTAGTCGTACCCCCAGATCCGCGGGTCGTAGGTGGCCGACGGCACCCGCCAGTCGCCCTTGAGGTTACGGCCCTGGAAGAAGCCGGCCTGGGTGTCGAAGAGCGAGACGTAGTTCTGGGCGCGGTTGAGGAAGTACTCGGACTCCTCCTTGTAGCGCGCCTTCTTCGTCTTCTTGTAGAGCGCCTGGCCCATCTCCGCCAGGCCGTAGTCGTTGAGGTAGCCCTCCAGCGACCAGGAGAGGCCCTCATGGGTCTCCGTGGAGGCGTAGCCGAGGAACGGCGACGTCTCCATGCCCTTGCGGCCCACACCCGACATGGGGGGCGCCACGGTCGCGTTCTTGAGCGCCGCCTCGTACGCCGTCTCCGCGTCGAAGTCGACGCCCTTGACGTACGCGTCGGCGAAGGCCACGTCCGAGCTGGTGCCGGTCATCAGGTCGGCGTACCCGGGGGAGGACCAGCGGGAGATCCAGCCGCCGTCCTTGTACTGCTGGACGAACCCGTCGACGAGCTTCCCCGCCTTCTTCGGGGTGAGGAAGGAGTACGCGGGCCATGTCGTCCGGTAGGTGTCCCAGAAGCCATTGTTGACGTACACCTCACCGTCCACGATCTTCGCGCCGGTCTGCGTCGGCGTGTCGGGCCCGGTCTGCGGCGAGAAGGGGCTGGCGTACTGCTGCTTCGGCCGGGACTTCGTGCCGGTGTTCTCGAAACCCGAGTTCGGGTACAGGTAGAGCCGGTAGAGGCTGGAGTACAGGGACGTCAGCTGGTCGTGGTCCGCGCCCTCCACCTCGATCCGGCCCAGCAGGGAGTCCCACGCCTTCTGGGCGCCGCTCTCGACCTTCTCGAAGCGGGTGCCGGCGGGGATCTCGTCGGCGAGGTTCTTCTTCGCCTGGTCGACGCTGATCAGCGACGTCGCGAGCCGCAGTCCGACGGTACGGTCCGCTCCCGCGTCGAAGCGCAGGTAGCCGGTGACGTCGTCCCGTCCGCCGCCGGTGAGCTTGCCGCTCGCCGTGACGGGGGCGTCGAAGACGCCGTATACGAAAAGCCGGGTGGCGCCGGTCGACAGACCGCTCTTGACGTCCGAGAAGCCGGTGAAGGAGTCGGTCGCCGGATCGAGGGTCAGCCCACCCGCGTTCGAAATGTTGTCGAACACGATGCTGGCGTCGTCACCGGGGTAGGTGAACCGCATCATCGCCGCGTGGTCGGTCGGGGTCATCTCGGCCTTGAGGCCGTTCTCGAACGTGACTCCGTAGTAGTGCGGCTTCGCGGTCTCGTTCTCGTGCCGGAAGGGCAGCGCCCGCTCGGCGCGGTCCGGGTCCGGGACGCCGGCCGCGACGGACGGCATCAGCTGGAAGGTCTGCCGGTCGCCCATCCAGGGGCTCGGCTCGTGGCTGGCGCTGAACGCCTGGAGCGTGGGCAGGTTGTCGGCGTTGTTCGCGCGGGCGTATTCGTACAGCCAGCTGTCGGAACCGGCGTTGGTCACCGGCGTCCAGAAGTTGAAGCCGTTGGGCACGGCGGTCGCCGGGAAGGTGTTGCCGCGCGAGAACGAACCGCTGGAGTTGGTCCCGCGGACCGTGGACGCGTAGTCCGACACGTGCGCGAGCCGCTTCTCCGGAGCCTTGGGCGCCAGGGTGATGTCGTCGATCCAGCCCTGGAACTTCCCGGGGCCCTTGGGGGCGTCGTACGCCACCAGGACGCGGTCCACGGTCTTGCCGGCGGCGACCGAGCCGATCCGGGCGTCGACCTGGTTCCACTGGTTGACGTACAGGCGCTTGGCGGCGCCCTGGCCCTGCGGGGTCAGCAGCCCGCCGTGCGAGTCGAGCGCCTTGAGGTCGCTGAGGTACGTGCCGTCCGTGAAGGCCAGGTCCACCGCGACGTTGGTCGCCGGGTAGTTGAGGTCGGTCTCCGGGAGGGACGGGTAGATCCGGTACGAGAGCGCGGTGTCGCGCCGTACCGCCGTGTTGACGTCGAAGACCTTGTTGTACGAGTACGCGCGCCCCTCGGGCTGGTGCGTACCGGCGTACTTCAGCGCCCGGGTGCCGGTGAACCCGGCGCCGGACTTGGCGGTCGGCGAACCGGACGGGCCGCGGTCGACCTGGGTACGCATCTCCGCGGGCGCCGGCGGGGTGGTGTCCCCGTCGGAGAACTGGACGTCCGCCAGCTGGGTGATGTCGGAACCGCCGTTGTTCGCGGCGATGTTCAGCCGGTAATGCGCGTACGCGGTGGGATTGTCGAATTCATACGATTTAGTCTGAAAGCGCTCCGCGAAGGTCTCACCGGTGCGGGAGTCGAGGTCCTTCCACTCCTTCCCGTCGGCCGAGCCCTGGAGCGTCCAGTCCTCGGGATCGCGCTCCGCGTGGTCGTTCGCCGAGGTCAGGGCGTAGGTGACCACCTTGACCGGCTCCGCCAGGTCGAATTCGAGCCAGGCGGTCGATTCAAAGGCGAGCCACTTCGTACCGGGTGTGACGTCGACCAGGTTCTCCTTGGTCTCGCCCCCGCCCGTGTTCTCGGCGCTGGCGCGGACTTCGGTCACCTGGTCGGTGACATTGCCGGGGATACCGGCGTTGAAGCCGCCGTCGACCCCTGATGCCCGTTTCTCACCACCGGGTCCGACTTCTACGGTGTTGCGCCAGTCCGGCTGGGATTCGTCCGCCTCGAAAGAGGAGGTGAATTCCCTTTCCGCCGGAGTCGGCCGGGCGGTCTGTGCGGTGGCGGCGGACGGAGCCGTCAGGACGAGCAGCGACGCGGTCGCCACGAGGGCGGCCGCGTGCCATTGTCTGCGCCGGGGGTCAGATCTCTCCTGCATACCGAGTTTCCTCCTGCGAAACCAAGCTGGACAACGTTGTCAAACAAGACACGCGCGGTCCAGTAGGAGGCAACTCCGGGATGGTGTCAAGGGTGTTGAAGGTGTGTCGGGGACGGGAGTGGCTGAGACTCGGTCATTTCGAAGAAGCCGTCGTGGTCGAATGAGGACACCACCGGCTCACATATCCGCGAGGTCTCAACTAGGGAAAGACTGCCGCCCAAACCTGCTTTCGATCTTGCTCCCCCGGCGGCAAGTGGACTATACCTGTCGGACACCGGCCCGCGAGGTTTCAAGCGGCGGGCGGATCAGGGGGAACCGGGGACGGCGGGGAGGGCTCTGCCCGCATCCGACCGGCCATTCAGGCCGTTCTCTCTGTATTCGAGCACCACAATCCTGCACGACCCAGCTTCATTTGACCGCGGTGGCGGGGCCCTTCGCCTCAGACGAGAAGGACGGGCGACCGGTACACCGCCTGAGTCCTGGAGAAGGCGAGGACTTGAGCATGGGATCCACCTCCGCTCAGCACACCAACGAGGGCCTCGGCCGTCGAGACGTGATCAAGCGATCCGCAGCGATCGGCCTGATCACCGTCCCGACGATGGGCTTCCTGGCTTCGTGCGCGAGCAGCGACAGCGGGACCGACAAGAAGGTCGAGAAGGGCAAGACGTCCGCCCAGAACCCGCTCGGGGTGAACGAGACGGCGCCGCTCGACTTCGTCCTGTTCGACGGAGGGTTCGGTACGGAGTACGCGAAGGACTCGGTCGCGCTGTTCGAGAAGGCGTACCCGAAGGCGAAGGTCAAGTTCTCTTCGACGCAGAAGATCCAGTCCGAGCTGTCGCCCCGGTTCAACGGCGGTACCCCGCCGGACCTGATCGACAACTCGGGCGCCGAGCAGATGGACATGGGCGTCCTGGTCGGCAAGAAGCAGCTGACCGACCTCACGCCGCTGCTCGACGCGCCGTCGATCGACGACCCGGCGAAGAAGGTCCGCGACACCCTGCGGCCCGGCATCGTCGAGATGGGCCAGTACGACGGCGAGCCCGTCTGGATCATGAACTACGCCTACACCGTGTACGGCGTGTGGTACTCGCAGACCGCGCTCGACAACCTCGACGCGGAGTACCCCCAGGACTGGGACGCGATGCTGGCCCTCTGCGCGAAGGCCAAGAAGAAGGGCATCGCGGGCTGGACGTACGCGGGCAAGTACCCGTACTACATCCCGTTCTCGCTCTACCCGTTCATCGGCAAGATCGGTGGCCGCGAGGTCCTCGACGCGATCGACAACCTCGAGCCCAACGCCTGGAAGAACCCGGCCGTGAAGTCCGCCTTCGAGGCGTACTACGAGCTGTTCAAGAAGGGCTACATCCTCAAGGGCACCCCCGGTATCGACCACATCCAGTCGCAGACCGCGTGGACCGAGGGCAAGGCGCTGTTCATCCCGAACGGCTCCTGGGTCGAGAACGAGGCGGCGAAGACCACGCCGAAGGACTTCCAGATGAAGGTGGCCGCGCCGTCCAGCCTGGACAGCTCGGACAAGCTGCCGTTCGGCACCATCTGGGCGGGCGGCGGTGAGCCGTTCATCGTGCCGGCGAAGGCCCCGAACCCGCAGGGTGGCATGGAGCAGCTGCGCGTCATGCTGAGCGAGGCCGCGTCGAAGAACTTCACCACCAAGGTGAAGTCCCTGAGCGCGTACAACGGCGGCACGGACGGGCTGACCCTCTCGACCGCGATGCAGTCGGGTGTCGACGCGCTGAAGCTCGCGGGTGACAACGTGCTCAACCCGCGGCTTCAGGACTGGTACGTGGCTCTCCAGAAGGAGAAGATCGGTACCGGTGTCCTCGGTGAGCTGATGGCCGGCCGCATCACGCCGGCCGAGGCCGTCAAGAAGGCCCAGGGCTTCGCGGACGAAGCCGCCAAGGACACCTCGATCAAGCACTACAAGCACCAGTAGGAGCGGACGTGACCGGAAGCCCCACCGGGGCTTCCGGTTCCCCAAGGCAGTACGGCGGCACCCGCCGAGGATTCGGGGTCGGGAGACATGCAACACGGCAAGTACCGGTTCATCGTGGGATTTTTGGTGGTCCCCTTGGCGATGTACACCATTTTCGTCATTTGGCCATTCATTCAGTCCATCTACTATTCGTTCACGGACTGGACCGGTCTGAGCCCCGACTTCAAGATGGTCGGCTTCGGGAACTATTCCCGTCTGCTGGACGACGACACCTTCTGGAAGTCGTTGCAGCACAGCGTTCTCCTCGCGCTGCTGCTGCCCGTCGTCGTGCTGGGTCTCGCGCTGTTCTTCTCGTTCATGCTGAACGTGGGAGGACGCCGTAAAAAGGGAGCGGCGATCGCCGGGGTCCGCGGCTCGGGCTTCTACAAGATCGTCTACTTCTTCCCGCAGGTGCTCTCGATCGCGATCGTCGCGCTGCTCTTCCAGTTCGCGTACAACCCGAACAGCGGTCTGATCAACTCCGCCCTCGGCGGGGTGGGCCTGGGCAGTGTCCAGCCGGAGTGGCTGGGCGACCCGGACCTCGCGCTGTGGTGCGTGATGGCCGTGCTGGTCTGGAGCCAGGTCGGCTTCTTCGTCGTCCTGTTCTCCGCGGGCATGGCCTCCATCCCCAAGGACTTCTACGAGGCGGCGCTGCTGGACGGCGCCAGCCGGATCACCACCTTCTTCCGCATCACCCTGCCGCTGCTGTGGGACACCGTGCAGTCGGGCTGGGTCTACATGGGCATCCTCGCCCTGGGTGCGGAGTCCTTCGCCGTCGTCCAGATCATCACCGTCGGCCCCGGCGGGCCGGACGGTTCCACCAGTGTGCTGACGTTGCTCGTCTACCAGAAGGCGTTCCGTGACGGTCAGGCCGGATACGCGACCACGATCGGTGTCGCCCTTCTCATCGTCACGCTGATCTTCTCCGCCGTCGTGATGCGGCTGGGTCGGCGTGAGCGGCTGGAGTTCTGATGAAGACCACTGACACCCCTCCTCCTCCCGCCGAGACCGTCGAGGCGCGGCCGGTCGTCAAGAAGCAGGCGGCGCCCGCCGGCAAGGACCGCAGCGGTGGCGTCCTCAACGTCTTCTCGCACGGCGTCCTGGTCATCTGGTCCGTCCTGGTGGTGCTGCCGCTGCTCTGGGCGGTGATGACGTCCTTCAAGGACGACAAGTCGATCCTGACCTCGCCGTGGGCGCTGCCGGACAAGCTGCACTTCGAGAACTGGTCGCGCGCCTGGACCCAGGCCCACATGAGCGACTACTTCCTCAACACCATCCTGGTGGTGGCCGGTTCGCTCGTCGGCACGCTGCTGCTCGGCTCGATGGCCGCGTACGTCCTGGCGCGTTTCGAGTTCCCGGGCAACCGCTTCATCTACTTCCTGTTCGTGGGAGGGATGAGCTTCCCCGTCATCCTGGCGCTCGTGCCGCTGTTCTACGTCATGAACAACCTGGGCCTGCTGAACACCATCCACGGCCTGATCCTGGTGTACATCGCCTACTCACTGCCGTTCACGGTGTTCTTCCTGACGTCGTTCTTCAAGACGCTGCCCACGTCGGTCGCGGAGGCGGCGATCATCGACGGGGCCTCGCACACGCGGACGTTCTTCCAGGTGATGCTGCCGATGGCCAAGCCAGGCCTGATCAGCGTCGGCATCTTCAACTTCCTCGGCCAGTGGAACCAGTACCTCCTGCCCACGGTGCTCAACACCGACCCGGACAAGAAGGTGCTCACCCAGGGGCTCGTACAGCTCGCGAGCAGCCAGGGCTACAAGGGGGACTGGTCCGGTCTCTTCGCCGGCCTCGTGATGGCGATGCTCCCGGTGCTCGGGGCGTACATCATCTTCCAGCGCCAGGTGGTGGCGGGGCTGACGGCGGGCGCGCTCAAGTAGCGCTCGCATGTGGCGCTCGCGCGTGGCGGTCACGCTCAAGTAACGGTTCCGCGCGCGGAGATAACGGTTCCGCATCCGTACAGCATCCGTACCCGTGACGCGGTGGAAGGGCCCCGGCAGACGCCGGGGCCCTTTCCGCTGCCCCCGTACAGGCGCGTCCCACGTGAGGGATATGTCTCCTTCGGTGTCCGAATATCGCCGCTGGAACCGGCCACGGGGCCGGGAAACGCAAAGGAGGAACGCTCCCCGGCGGATGGGGCCCCAAGGTCACGCGGCCCAGGCGCCGCATGATCCGACGGCGGATCAGAGGTGGTCGGACCCGGTCACTCCGTGAACTCGGCCAGGGTCCGGCCCCGTTCAAGGTCTTGACGGGGGACCGCCCGAAAGGCTGAGCTTAGGCTTCACAAGTTGGAGATACGTCGGGGTCTCATTGGCGCGGCCCCGGCCGGGGGACGGTCGTCGTGCCGTCCGCCAAGGGCGGGAGTGGATGAGTCGTGGAGACTCCAGGGTCGCAGTCGTCGCTGCACCGGGCCAACCTCGAAAGGGTCGTACGTGCGGTACGCATGGCGGGCGCGCTCACCCAGGCGGAGATCGCCAGGAGTACGGGCCTGTCGGCGGCGACGGTCTCCAACATCGTCCGGGAGCTGAAGGAAGGCGGCACCGTCGAGGTGACGCCCACCTCCGCGGGCGGCCGCCGGGCCCGCAGCGTCTCGCTCAGCGGGGACGCCGGCATCGTCATCGGAGTGGACTTCGGCCACACCCATCTACGGGTGGCCGTGGGGAATCTGGCGCATCAGGTGCTCGCGGAGGAGTCCGAGCCGCTGGACGTGGACGCCTCCTCGGCGCAGGGTTTCGGCCGGGCCGAGGAACTGGTCGAGCGGCTGATCGTGACCACCGGCGTCAACCGCCAGAAGGTGATCGGCGTGGGGCTCGGCGTGCCCGGGCCCATCGACGTCGAGTCGGGCACGCTCGGCTCCACCTCGATCCTGCCGGGCTGGACCGGGATCAACCCCAGCGAGGAGCTGGCCGCGCGCCTGGGGGTGCCGGTGTACGTCGACAACGACGCCAACCTCGGCGCGCTCGGCGAGCTGGTGTGGGGGAGCGGACGCGGGGTCAGGGACCTGGCGTACATCAAGGTCGCCAGCGGGGTCGGCGCGGGGCTGGTCATAGACGGCCAGATCTACCGGGGGCCCGGCGGTACGGCGGGGGAGATCGGGCACATCACGCTGGACGAGTCGGGGCCGGTCTGCCGCTGCGGCAACCGGGGCTGCCTGGAGACCTTCACGGCGGCCCGCTACGTGCTGCCCCTCCTCCAGTCGAGCCACGGCGCCGACCTCACCATGGAGCGGGTGGTCCAGCTCGCCAGGGACGGCGACCCGGGCTGCCGCCGGGTGGTGGGCGACGTGGGCCGCCACATCGGCAGCGGGGTGGCCAATCTGTGCAACCTCCTGAACCCCAGCCGGGTGGTACTCGGCGGTGATTTGGCGGAGGCTGGGGAGCTGGTGCTCGGGCCGATAAGGGAGTCGGTCTCCCGGTACGCGATCCCGAGCGCGGCGCGACAGCTCTCGGTGCTCCCCGGGGCGCTCGGCAGCCGGGCGGAAGTACTGGGCGCACTGGCCCTGGTGTTGAGCGAAATGGGCGATTCGTCCCTAATTGAGAACGCTCTGCCGGTCGCTACGCCTGCCTTCACTTAGATAACAAATGGCACCGTTGTCATCTCGTTAAGGATTTACTCCTTGACGTCGGCCCCAGGGGCGAGTTGACTTCCAGCCACCTCGGCCGCAACGACGCGGCCTCGTCAGGGAGGTTTCTGAAGTGAACGCGAACATGCGTCGTGCCGCCGTGGCTGCCGCAGCCACCGCGATGGCTGTTTCTCTCGCCGCCTGTGGTAGTGCCAAGGAGTCCGGCGACAAGGCGGACGCCCCCAAGACTGTCAAGACAGACGCGATCAAGGTCGGGCTGCTCCTTCCGGAGAACCAGACCGCGCGGTACGAGAAGCTCGACCGGCCGCTGATCGAGAAGAAGATCTCGGAGCTGACCAACGGCAAGGGCAAGATCGTCTACGCCAACGCCAAGCAGGACGCCTCGCTGCAGAACCAGCAGGTCGACACGATGATCACCAACAAGGTCAACGTGCTGATCGTGGACGCGGTGGACTCCAAGGCCATCGCGGGTTCGGTGCAGAAGGCCAAGGACGCCGGTATACCCATCGTCGCCTACGACCGTCTGGCGGAAGGCCCGATCGACGCCTACACCTCCTTCGACAACGAAGAGGTCGGCAGGGTCCAGGGCAAGGCGCTCCTGGACGAGCTGGGCGCCAACGCGTCCAAGGGCGACATCGTCATGATGAACGGTGCCATCACCGACCCGAACGCCGCCCTGTTCAAGAAGGGCGCCCACTCGGTGCTCGACGGCAAGGTGAAGATCGGCAAGGAGTACGACACCAAGGAGTGGAAGCCGGAGAACGCCAACGCCAACATGGAGGCGGCGATCTCGGCCCTCGGCAAGGACAAGATCGTCGGCGTCTACTCGGCCAACGACGGCATGGCCGGCGGTATCATCACCGCCCTCCAGAGTGCCAACCTCAAGAAGCTCCCCCCGGTCACCGGCCAGGACGCCGAGCTCGCGGGCGTGCAGCGCATCGTCTCGGGCACGCAGTTCATGAGCGTCTACAAGCCGTACGGCCAGGAGGCGGACATCGCCGCGCAGATGGCGGTCGCGCTGGCCAAGGGCGAGAAGCTCGACTCGATCACCAAGACCACGGTCGACAGCCCCACCACCAAGGGCGTGCCGTCGGTGCTGGTCCCGGTCGTCTCGCTGACCAAGGCCAACATCAACGACACCGTCGTCAAGGACGGCCTGTACTCGGTCCAGGAGATCTGCACCGCGCAGTTCAAGGCCGCCTGTGACGCCGCCGGCGTGAAGTAGGTCCTCACCGGGTCCGCCCGGTGACCTGCTTCCGGTGAAAGCCTGTCCGGCACCTCGCTCTTCATTCAGCCCCGCAGGCGGGGCGAGGTGCCGGACGGAACGCTTCACCAGGCCGCCGGCCTCGCGGCCCTTTTTGTCTGTTCTCTTCTGCTCGACCACCGCGCCTCCCCCCAGGCGCGGCATCCCCGCCGGTCAGGCGGCGAAGGAGATGGTTCACGTGACCGCTACGCCCGTGTTGGCGTTGCGAGGGGTCTCCAAGCGATTCGGTGCCGTCCAGGCGCTCACCGATGTTGAGCTTGAGGTCCACGCCGGTGAAGTGCTCGCCCTGGTGGGCGACAACGGAGCCGGTAAATCGACGCTGGTGAAGACCATTGCCGGTGTCCACCCCATCGATGACGGTGTCATCGAGTGGGAAGGCAACCCCGTCTCGATCGGACGCCCCCACGACGCCCAGCGTCTCGGCGTCGCGACCGTCTACCAGGATCTCTCGCTGGCCGACAACATCGACGTCGTCGGGAACCTCTTCCTCGGCCGTGAGCTCCGTCGCTGGGGCGTGCTCGACGAGGTCGAGATGGAGCGCCGCTCGCGCGAGCTCCTCGACACGCTGTCGATCCGGATACCCAGCGTCCGTATCCCCATCGCCTCCCTCTCCGGCGGGCAGCGCCAGACCGTGGCGATCGCCCGCTCCATGCTCGGCGAGCCCAAGCTCGTGATCCTCGACGAGCCGACCGCCGCGCTGGGCGTCGAGCAGACGGCCCAGGTGCTCGACCTGGTCGAGCGGCTGCGGGACCGCGGCCTCGCCGTGCTCCTCATCAGCCACAACATGGCGGACGTCAAGGCCGTCGCCGACAAGGTGGCCGTGCTCCGGCTGGGCACCAACAACGGTGTCTTCGACGTCAAGACCACGTCGCAGGAAGAGATCATCGCCGCCATCACCGGTGCCACGGACAACGCCGTGACCCGGCGGGCGTCGCGCAATGTGGAGGTTCAGAAGTGACTATCGACAAGGCCTCCACAACGGCCTCGGACGGCACGAGTCCGGCCGGGCAGACCGCGGTCGGGACACCTGGCGCGGCGGCCGGCGCGGTCGCCGTGGTGGACCCGCGGCTGCTCGTACGGGAACAGGGCTTCGGCGGGTACATCTCGGAGTTCAAGCGCAAGATCCGCGCCGGTGACCTGGGCTCCCTGCCGGTCATCGTCGGACTGATCATCATCTGCGTGGTCTTCCAGAGCCTGAACTCGGCGTTCCTCTCCGCCGGCAACCTCTCCGACATATCCGTGGCCATGGTCGGCACAGGCATGATCGCGGTCGGTATCGTCTTCGTCCTGCTGCTCGGCGAGATCGACCTGTCGGTCGGCTCGGTGAGTGGTGTGTCGGGCGCGATCGTCGCGGTGATGAGCGTCACCCACGGCGTCAACGAGTGGCTGGCCGTCCTGACCGCGATCGTCAGCGGTGCGGTGATCGGCGCGATCCACGGCTTCTTCTTCGCCCGCATCGGGGCCCCGGCGTTCGCCGTCACCCTGGCCGGTCTGCTCTTCTGGCTGGGCTTCATGCTCCAGCTGCTCGGCGACAACGGCACCATCAACATCGACCGGAACGGCGTGGTCGGCAAGCTGACCTCGTACTACTTCTCGGACGTCGCGGTCGCCTACGGTGTCGCGATCGCCGCGGTGGTCGTCTTCTTCGCCACGTCGTTCTTCGAGAACCGGCGCCGTGAGGCGGCCGGCGTGCCGTCGCGTCCGTTCAGCGAGACCGTGGCCCGCACCGTCGTACTCGCGATCGTGGCCTTCGTCGCCGCGTTCATGTTCAACCAGTCTAAGGGCCTTCCCCTCGCCCTGCTCATCTTCCTCATCGTCCTCGTCGTGACCGACTTCGTGCTCCGCCGTACCGTCTACGGCCGGAAGATCTTCGCGCTCGGTGGCAGCGTCGAGGCCTCCCGCCGTGCCGGTATCAACGTCACCATGGTCCGGATCTCGGTCTACGCGATCGCCGGTGGCTTCGCCGCCATCGGTGGTCTGTTCCTGGCCTCCAAGGTCGCCGCCGCCAACCAGGGCGCCGGTACCGGCGACCTGCTGATGAACGCCATCGCGGCGGCCGTCATCGGTGGCACCAGCCTCTTCGGCGGCCGGGGACGCACCTGGAACGCGCTTCTCGGTGTCATGGTCATCACGTCGATCCAGTACGGCCTGGCCCTCGAAGGCATCGCCACGCCCGTGGTGTACATGATCACGGGTGGCGTGCTTCTGCTCACGGTCGTCATCGACTCGGTCACCCGGAAGACGCAGAAGACGGCGGGTCGCGCCTGACCGCGGTTCCCGCGGGCCCGTGCCCGGCACCCGGACCCCGGGTGCCGGGCACAGCCGTGTTCCGGGTGCCGCAGATATGACGTACATACAGCCGATCGGGTGACATACAACGCAGAGCCCGCCCACGGAGTGCGCGAGCGGAACATTAGACTCGGCGGATCGGCAAGCTCGACCAGCTCAAACCCAAGGAGGCACGGGTGGCGTTGCTGACCCACATCAGGGGACCGCGCGATCTGGACCGGCTCGGCCCGGAGCAGCTGGACCAGTTGGCCGGAGAGATCCGGTCCTTTCTCGTGGACGCGGTCTCCAAGACCGGTGGCCACCTCGGACCCAACCTCGGTGTGGTCGAGCTGACCATCGCCCTGCACCGCGTGTTCGAGTCCCCGAAGGACCGTGTCCTCTTCGACACGGGCCACCAGTCCTACGTGCACAAGCTGCTCACCGGGCGCCAGGACTTCTCCCGGCTCAAGAGCAAGGGCGGGCTCTCCGGCTACCCCTCCCGCGCGGAGTCCGACCACGACGTCATCGAGAACTCCCACGCCTCCACCGTGCTGGGCTGGGCGGACGGACTCGCCAAGGCCAACCAGGTGCTGAGGAAGGACGACCACGTCGTCGCCGTCATCGGTGACGGCGCGCTCACCGGCGGCATGGCCTGGGAGGCGCTGAACAACATCGCCGCCGCCAAGGACCGCCCGCTCGTCATCGTGGTCAACGACAACGAGCGCTCGTACGCGCCGACCATCGGCGGCCTCGCGAACCACCTCGCGACCCTGCGGACCACCGACGGGTACGAACGGTTCCTGGCCCGCGGCAAGGACCTCCTGGAGCGCACCCCGGTCGTCGGCCGGCCGCTCTACGAGACCCTGCACGGCGCGAAGAAGGGCCTCAAGGACTTCATCGCCCCCCAGGGCATGTTCGAGGACCTCGGCCTCAAGTACGTCGGCCCGATCGACGGACACGACATCGAGGCGCTGGAGTCCGCGCTCCTGCGGGCGAAGCGTTTCGGCGGCCCCGTCATCGTGCACTGCCTGACCGAGAAGGGCCGCGGCTACAAGCCGGCCGAGCAGGACGAGGCCGACCGCTTCCACGGCATCGGCCCCATCCACCCCGACACCGGCCTGCCCATCGCCGCCGCCGGGATGGACTGGACCTCGGTGTTCGGCGAGGAGATGGTCAAACTCGGCACGGAACGCCCGGACATCGTCGCCATCACCGCCGCGATGCTCCAGCCGGTCGGCCTCGCCGCGTTCGCCAAGACCTTCCCCGACCGGGTGTACGACGTCGGCATCGCCGAGCAGCACGGGGCGACCTCCGCGGCGGGCCTGGCCACCGGCGGGCTGCACCCCGTCTTCGCCGTCTACGCGACCTTCCTCAACCGCGCCTTCGACCAGGTGCTCATGGACGTCGCGCTGCACCGCTGCGGAGTGACGTTCGTCCTGGACCGGGCGGGTATCACCGGTACCGACGGCGCCTCGCACAATGGCATGTGGGACATGTCGATCCTCCAGTGTGTCCCCGGCCTGCGCATCGCCGCGCCCCGCGACGCCGACCAGGTCCGCTCCCAGCTGCGCGAGGCCGTCGCCGTGGACGACGCGCCGACCGTGGTCCGCTTCTCCAAGGGCGCGGTCGGCCCGGCGGTGGCCGCCGTCGCCCGGGTCGGCGGGATCGACATCCTGCGCAGGACCGACGAGGGCACGGCCGACGTGCTGCTGGTCTCCGTCGGCGCGCTCGCCCCGATGTGCCTGGAGATCGCCGATCTCCTCGACAAGCAGGGCATCACGACGACGGTGGTCGACCCGCGCTGGGTCAAGCCCGTCGACGAGGCCCTCGTCCCGCTCGCCGAGCAGCACCGCGTGGTGGTCACGGTCGAGGACAACAGCCGCGTCGGCGGCGTCGGTTCGGCGATCGCCCAGGCACTGCGCGACGCCGGGGTCGACGTACCGCTGCGGGACTTCGGCATCCCGCCGCGCTTCCTGGACCACGCGTCCCGCAAGGAGGTCCTCGCCGAGATCGGGCTGACCGCCCCGGACATCGCCCGCCAGGTCACCGGCCTGGTCGCGAAGTTGGACGGCCGGCTGGTGGACTCGCCCACCGAGGTCGCCCGCGACTGAACGGCCCGCGCGGCCGAGCGGCCGGACCCGGCCCGCGAGGGCCGGGCGCGCGCCGGATCCGACGGTTCCAGGGCCGGTCGGACCGCCCCATCGAGGCGGTCCGACCCGCCCGGGCGGGGGGAAAACGCCCGGCCGGGGGGTACC
>NZ_JBIUXU010000007.1:0-276811 GCF_044744165.1 Streptomyces sp. NPDC087420 | reverse complement strand
AGTCCCGGCCCGGGGGGCCGTGGGGGCGGCCCCGGCCCGGGGGGGGCGGGGCGCGCGCGGCACCCGCGGGTCCCGGGGCGGGCCGCCCCCCCCCCGGGGGGGGGCCCCCCCGGCCCGTCCGTGTGAAATACGCCGTTACGGGGTATCCGGGGTCGATCATGTCCGGGGACGACGCGCGCACGGAGGTACGCCGATGAGTACGCAGCAGGATCTGGAGCCGGCCGACAAGGACCTGCCGGCCGGCACCGGCATGTTCCGTACCAAATCCGTCGAGCAGTCCCTCCGCGACACCGAGGACCCCGAGTTCGCGCTCAAGAAGTCCCTGTCCGCCCTGGACCTCACCGTCTTCGGCGTCGGTGTGATCATCGGTACGGGCATCTTCGTCCTCACCGGCAAGGTCGCCAGGGACACCGCGGGCCCCGCCACCGCCCTCGCGTTTGTCGCCGCCGGGGTCGTCTGCGCGCTCGCCGCCCTCTGCTACGCCGAGTTCGCCTCGACCGTGCCGGTCGCCGGATCCGCGTACACCTTCTCCTACGCCTCCCTCGGCGAACTGCCCGCCTGGATCATCGGCTGGGACCTCGTCCTCGAACTGGCCCTGGGCTCCGCGGTCGTGGCGGTCGGCTGGTCCGGCTATCTGCGCTCCCTGCTGGACACCGCCGGATTACAGCTCCCGGCCGCCCTGTCCGGCACCCACGACGGGACGTTCGGCTTCGACCTGCTCGCCTGCCTGCTGGTGCTCGCCCTGACCGGCATCCTCGTCGCCGGGATGAAGCTCTCCTCGCTCATCACGAACGTCATCGTCGCCATCAAGGTCACCGTCGTCCTGATCGTCATCGTCGTCGGCGCGTTCCTGATCAAGGGCGCCAACTACCAGCCGTTCGTCCCCCCGGCGGAGAGCACCAGCGGCGACGGCGGTCTCCAGGCCCCCCTCATCCAGCTGATCTTCGGCTACACCCCCACCAACTTCGGGATCCTCGGCATCTTCACGGCGGCGGCCGTCGTCTTCTTCGCCTTCATCGGCTTCGACATCGTCGCGACCGCCGCCGAGGAGACCCGCAACCCGCAGCGGGACGTCCCGCGCGGCATCCTCGGATCCCTCCTCATCTGCACCGTCCTGTACGTGGCCGTCTCGCTCGTCGTCACCGGCATGCAGAAGTACACCGCCCTCACGGTCGACGCGCCCCTCGCCGACGCCTTCAAAGCCGTCGGACACCCCTTCTGGGCCGGTCTGATCAGCTTCGGCGCCGCCGTCGGACTCACCTCCGTCTGCATGATCCTGCTGCTCGGCCAGACCCGGGTGTTCTTCGCCATGAGCCGGGACGGACTCCTGCCGAGGACGTTCTCCCGCGTCCACCCCCGGTTCGGCACGCCCTACCGGTCGACCCTGCTCCTCGGGTCGATCGTCGCGGCCGTCGCCGGCTTCACCTCCATCGACGAACTGGCCTCCCTGGTGAACATCGGCACCCTGTTCGCGTTTGTCGTCGTCGCGATCGGCGTGGTCCTCCTGCGCCGCCAACGGCCCGACCTGCCCCGCTCGTTCCGTACCCCCCTGGTGCCGTACGTCCCGATCGCTTCCGTGCTCGCCTCGCTCTGGCTGATGCTCAACCTGCCCGCCGAGACGTGGGTGCGGTTCGGGATCTGGATGCTGGTCGGCGTCGCGGTGTACCTGGTGTACGGACGAGGGCACAGCCGCCTCGGCCGGTCGCGCTGACGGCGGTACGCCCCCGCATGCTCGCCGAGCCCACGCCCGCCGCCCTGGAGGACCCGGGGCCCGCCGCCCCCGTACCCCCACCGCCCCGCACCGACCAGGACACGGACGCCACCCCCAGCGTCCCCCGCCCGCGCGCCCGCGCCGACCGCCCCACCGGCCGGGCCACGGGCTACTGGCGGCGGCTGCTCCCCCTCCTCGCCCTCCTGGCGCTCGTCACCCGGCTGCCCTCCTTCCGCCACCCGCTGTGGAGCCCCGACGAGGGCTACCTCGCCGTCCAGGCCCGGATGCTGGCCGACGGGGGAGTGCTGTACGACACCGTCGTCGACCGGAAACCACCGCTGCTGCCCTGGCTGTACGAAGCCACCTTCGCCGTCCTCGGCGACTCCACCCTGACCGGCGTGCGCGGCCTCGCCGTCCTCGCCCACCTGCTCACCGCCGCCCTGCTCGCCGCCACCGCGCGCGACCGCTGGGGCGACCGGGCCGGCCGCACCGCCGGGGTGCTGTTCCTGCTCGTCTCCGTCGGCCTCAACCCCGAGGACACCCAGGCCGCCACCTTCGAGGTCTTCATACTGCCGTTCACCGCCGCGGCCATGTGGTGCGCGGGGAAGGCCCGTTGGGGCACGGCCGGACTCGCCGTCGCCGGGGCGCTGCTGATGAAACAGACGGGCGGAGCCGTCCTCCTGCCCGTCCTGTGGCTGCTCGGCCGCACCCCGCGCGCCCGCACCAGGCTGCCCCGCCTCGTGGCAGGACTCGCCCTGCCCCTCATTGCCGCCGCCCTGCTCACCACCCCGTCAGGGCTCGTCTTCTGGACGGTCACCGGATCCGGCTCGTACGCCACCCCCACCGGCTCCGAACTCCACGTCCTCCTGCGGGCGGTGGCCAACACCGCCCTCCTCGCCCTCGGCTGCCTGGGACTGCTCCCGCCCCTGCTGCGCCTCGCGCGCCGGGCGGCCCCGCGCGCCGACGGCGACCTGTGGCTCTGGCTCGCCTCCTCGGCCGTCGCCGTCCTCACCGGCTTCCACTTCTTCGGCCACTACTTCCTCCAACTCCTCCCGCCCCTCGTACTGCTGGCGACCGAGGGCCTCCACCTCCTGCCCCGCGACCGCCTCACGGCCACGCTGACCACCGCCGCCTGCACCTGCGCGCTGTTCCTCGCCTGGGGCGTCCTCGCGCCACGTCCCGAACTGGCCCACGCCCAGCGCCTCGCGGACGCCGTACGGGCCCGTACGGCGCCCGCCGACCGGGTGCTGGTGTGGGGGATACACCCCGAGACGTACTGGTTCGCCGACCGCGCCCCGGCCAGCCGCTATCTGACGGCCGGACTGCTCACCAACTACAGCGGGGGCCGCGACGGGCCACGGGTCGGTGAGGCGTACGCCGTCGCGGGAGCCTGGCCCGCGCTCACCGCGGAACTCCGCGCCCACCCGCCGGCCCTGATCGTCGACGACTCGCGCGGCAAACCCTTCGCGCCGGAACGGCTGCCCACCCTGCGCCGCCTCCTGGCCCACCACTACGAGCCGCTGCCGGACACGGTCGACGGCGCGGTGATCTACGTACCGTCACCGGCTCCTGACGTGCCGTCAGTGAGTCCTGACGTACCGTCACCGAGCCGCTGACGTACCGCCGAAGGCCCCACGCACGACGCGCCGTACGCCGTCACCCGGCGCCGCAGCTCCCGGTCGGCCGTGGCGACCACACAGCCGCGGCCCGCCGCCGCGGCCTCCGCCGCCAGCTCCACGATCCGGTCGTCCCCGCTGCCCGGCGCGGACTCGACCCGTACCCCCGGCACGGACTCCACCCCCCGGGCCGCGCCCTCGACCACGAGCACGGTCTCCACCGGACCCGGATGGCCGGCCACCCCCCGCTCGCCGTACGGCACCAGGGCGTCGCGCAGCCGCTCGGTGGCCCCGCGCCGGTCGCGCCACCACCCGTCGGGGACCGAACCGACCACGTTGGCCGCGTCGACGACCAGCAGAATCCTCATCCCGCCACCCTGGCACAGGCGGGGGCACGGGTACGGTCACGGACCACCGGCCGGCGAGCGCGGGCCAGGGGCGGGCGGGGGGACGGCGGCGGGTAAAGTCGCCAACTGGGTTTTCCGCGTCCGTGGAACTCTCCGATCCGTGACATCTGTTGTCCAGGAAGGCGGCTGCGGGTCATGACCACCGGCTGGCTGCTGCGCGGCAAGGACGACAGGCTGACGGCGTACGCCGCGACGGCGGACGGTGTCCTGCGGTGGACGGAGACCCTGCCGGGCGGCCCCGGCTGGACCGGACCCGAACTGCTGCCGTTCCCGGGGCTGTTGCCGCACCTGGCGTTCGCCCAGACCACCGAGGGCTACGTGCACCTGCTGGGGGTACGGGAACGCCCGCGCCCCGAAGGGCCCAAGAACCGGGACATCGTGCACGCGGTGCAGTTCCAGACGGGCCGCGCGCTGCGGGACTGGCAGTCCCTGGGCACCCCGCACACGAAGGACATGAAGGCCGCCGCCCGGATCGGCCGTCCGTCGGCGGTCGTCGACGCGCGGGGCGCGCTGCACCTGTTCGTACGCAACGGCAACGGCAACCTCTCCTACCGCAACCAGTCGCCCACCGGCCGCTGGCTCGGCTGGGGCGGCGCCCCGGTGACGGGCAAGAAGCTGACGGGCGAGGCGGGCGCGGCCGTCACCGACGACGGACAGATCGAGATACTGGCGCCGGGGCCCGGCCTGATGACGCACTGGCGCAGGCCCAAACTCGACGTGAAACCGGAGCGGGCCGAGGAAGGCACCGAGCCGTCGGCGTCGGCGGACACGGTCACCGGCCTGTGCACGGGCCCCGGCCGGCTGACGCACTTCTGGCGCGACACCGACACCGGCACGGTTCTCGCCTGGCGTCCCGGCACGGACCCGGTGGACCTCGGCGGCCCGGGCACCGGACTGCCGGCCCTGCTCCGTACCCCGGTCGACGGCCTCGACTGCACGATCCTGGCGGGCCGGGGCCCGGACGGCCGCCCGCAGGTCGCCGCGTACCCCACGGAGACCGAGGACGCCGGCCTCAACTGGACCCCGACGGGCGAGCCGTGCACCGGCGTCCCCGCCCTGGCCCTGGACGGGCGGGGCCGGGTGGTCCTGGCGGTCCTGGGCGAGGACGGCTCGCTGCGGGTGACCCGGCAGAAGGACGAGCCGGGGCTGGCGCTGGAGGCCTGGAAACAGGTCTGAGCGACCGCGCCGGAACCGCCGGGCGGGACCGCGCCGCAAACGCCGGACGGGACCGCGCCGCAAACGCCGGACGGGCCGGTACGGATGTCCCGTACCGGCCCGTCGGACGTTTCCCGCGTCGCGCCCGTGCCTACACCGGCACGCTGGCCACACCCGGCGCCAGGAACCGCTTGCCGTTCACCCGCTCCGAGACACCTTCACGGTCCAGGTACGGGGTGATGCCGCCCAGATGGAACGGCCACCCCGCGCCCGTGATCAGACACAGGTCGATGTCCTCGGGCTCCGCGACCACACCCTCGGCCAGCATCAGCCCGATCTCCTGCGCCACCGCGTCCAGGACCCGGTCGCGGGTCTGCTCCTCGGTGAGGACGCTGTCCCCCTGGTCGAGCAGGGCGGCGACCTCCGGGTCCAGCTCCGGCTTCCCGGAGTCGTACGTGTAGAAGCCGCGCTTGCCGGCCTTCACCACCGCCGCCAGGTTCGGCGAGACCGTGAACCGGTCCGGGAACGCGCCGTGCAGGGTCTCGGAGACGTGCAGACCGATCGCAGGGCCCACCAGCTCCAGCAGCACCAGCGGGGACATCGGCAGCCCCAGCGGCTCCACGGCGCGCTCGGCGACCGCGACGGGGGTGCCCTCGTCGATGACGTTCTGGATCTCGCCCATGAAGCGCGTCAGGATGCGGTTCACCACAAACGCCGGGGCGTCCTTGACCAGTACGGCGGTCTTCTTGAGCTTGCGCGCGACACCGAACGCCGTGGCCAGCGAGGCCTCGTCGGTCCGCTCGCCGCGCACGATCTCCAGCAGGGGCAGCACCGCCACCGGGTTGAAGAAGTGGAAACCGACCACCCGCTCCGGGTGGTTCAGCTTCGACGCCATCTCGGAGACCGACAGGGACGAGGTGTTGGTCGCGAAGATGGCGTGCGCCGGGGCGACCGCCTCGACCTCCGCGAACACCTTCTGCTTGACGCCCAGTTCCTCGAACACGGCCTCGATGACGAAGTCGGCGTCCGAGAACGCCGCCGCCTTGTCCAGCACGCCCGTGACCAGCGCCTTGAGCTGGTTGGACTTGTCCGGGTTGATACGGGACTTGAGCAGCAGCTTGTCGATCTCGCCGTGGACGTACGCCACGCCCTTGTCGACGCGCTCCTGGTCGATATCCGTGAGGACGACCGGCACCTCCAGGCGGCGCACGAAGAGCAGCGCCAGTTGCGAGGCCATCAGCCCCGCGCCAACGACCCCGACCTTCGTCACCGGGCGGGCCAGGCTCTTGTCCGGCGCCCCGGCGGGCCGCTTCGCGCGCTTCTGCACGAGGTTGAACGCGTAGTTGCCGGAGCGGAGTTCACTGCTCAGGATCAGTTCCGCGAGCGCGCGGTCCTCGGCGTCGAAGCCCGCCTGGAGGTCCCCGTCCTTCACCGCGGCGATGATGTCCAGCGCGCGGTACGCGGCCGGGGCCGCGCTGTGCACCTTGGCGTCGGCGATCGCCCTGCCGCGCGCGACGGCCTGGTCCCAGGCCTCGCCGCGGTCCACGTCGGGCCGGGCGACCGCCAGTTCGCCCTTGAGCACGGCGGCGGTCCAGAGCAGCGACTGCTCCAGGAAGTCGGCGCCCTCGAAGAGCGCGTCGGCGATCCCGAGGTCGTAGACCTGACCGCCCTTGAGCTGGCGGTTCTGGTTGAGTGAGTTCTCGATGATCACCGAGACCGCGCGGTCCGCGCCGATCAGGTTCGGCAGCAGCGTGCAGCCGCCCCAGCCGGGGACGAGGCCGAGGAAGACCTCGGGCAGCGAGAAGGCGGGCGTCGCGGCGGACACCGTACGGTACGTGCAGTGCAGGCCGATCTCGACGCCGCCGCCCATCGCCGCGCCGTTGTAGTACGCGAACGTCGGGACGGCCAGGCCCGCGAGGCGCTTGAACACGTCGTGCCCCGCCCGGCCGGACGCGAGGCCGTCCTCCAGGCTCTTGACCCCGACGAGGCCCTTGAGGTCGGCGCCGACGGCGAAGATGAACGGCTTGCCGGTGACGCCGGCGCCGACGATCGTGCCCTCGGACGCCTCCTTCTCGACCTGGTCGATCGCGGCGTCGATGTTCGCCAGCGAACGGGGGCCGAAGGTGGTGGGCTTCGTGTGGTCGAAGCCGTTGTCCAGCGTGACGAGCGCGAAGCGCCCCACGCCGCCCGGGAGGTCCAGGTGGCGTACGTGCGCCTGGGTGACGACCTCGTCGGGGAACAACTCGGCCGCGCCCTTCAGGAGTTCGGCGATGCTCACTTGGTGCCTCCGTCGAAGTGCGGGTTCTCCCAGATGACCGTCGCGCCCATGCCGAAACCGACACACATGGTGGTCAGGCCGAAGCGGACGTGCGGCTGCTCCTCGAACTGCCGGGCGAGCTGCGTCATCAGCCGTACCCCGGAGGAGGCCAGCGGGTGGCCGTACGCGATGGCGCCGCCGTACTGGTTGACGCGCTCGTCGTCGTCCGCGATGCCGTAGTGGTCGAGCAGGGCGAGCACCTGTACGGCGAACGCCTCGTTGACCTCGAACAGGCCGATGTCGGAGATCGACAGGCCCGCCTTGGCGAGCGCCTTCTCCGTCGCCGGGATGGGGCCGTACCCCATGACCTCGGGCTCGACGCCCGCGAAGGCGTACGACACCAGCCGCATCCTGACCGGCAGTCCGTGCTCGCGCGCGAAGTCCTCGGCGGCGATGAGGGAGGCGGTGGCGCCGTCGTTGAGCCCCGCGGCGTTGCCGGCGGTGACGCGGCCGTGCGGGCGGAACGGGGTTTTGAGGCCGGCCAGCATCTCCAGCGTCGTGCCCGGCCGCATCGGCTCGTCGGCGGTGGCCAGGCCCCAGCCCGTCTCGCCGCCGGCGGGGTCGGTGCGGCGCACGGAGATCGGCACCAGGTCCTGCTGGATCTTGCCGTTGGCGTACGCCTTGGCGGCCTTCTCCTGCGAGCGCACCGCGTACTCGTCCGCCCGCCGCTTGGTCAGGTGGGGGAAGCGGTCGTGGAGGTTCTCCGCCGTCATGCCCATGAAGAGCGCGGAGTCGTCGACGAGCTTCTCCGAGACGAAGCGGGGGTTCGGGTCGACGCCCTCGCCCATCGGGTGGCGGCCCATGTGCTCGACGCCGCCCGCGATCACGATGTCGTAGGCGCCGAACGCGATCGACCCGGCGGTGGTGGTCGCGGCGGTGAGCGCGCCCGCGCACATCCGGTCGATGGAGTACCCGGGCACGGACTGCGGCAGCCCCGCGAGGATCCCGGCGGTGCGGCCGAGGGTGAGGCCCTGGTCGCCGATCTGGGTGGTGGCGGCGATGGCGACCTCGTCGATGGCGGCGGGGTCGAGGTCCGGGTTGCGGCGCAGCAGCTCCCGGATGGCCTTCACTACGAGATCGTCGGCACGGGTCTCGTGGTAGATGCCCTTGGGGCCCGCCTTGCCGAACGGGGTGCGGACGCCGTCGACGAAGACGACGTCCCTGACGGTACGAGGCACGATGGCTCTCCTCCAGGGGTGCGGTTGCTGCCGCCCATGCTACTCGTGGGTAACCAGCCTGCACAGCCTTGGCGGCGCTCGGTGGTGCGGGTCACTGATTGTCCTCAGTCGCCGGACGGGCGGTCTGGGGCCGGGGGGCCGCGCGTTCTCGGTGACCGGGTTGCGGTTCGTGTTGTCCTCAATCGCCGGACGGGCTTGGTTGTGCCCGCTGCGGGCCGGGTTTTTGGGTGCGGGTCGGTTGCCGGGGGCCGGGCAGGGGTCGTGTCCTGCACTGCATGTTTTACGTCGCGTTCAGCCAGTCGTATTGGGTAACGATCGCCATGCGACACAAAACACGCTCTACGTTCCGGACACGACCCCTGCCCGTCCCCCTTCCAGGCCCGCGCCAAAACGACCTGGCCCGCTCCGGGTCTTTAAGCCCGTCCGGCGTTTGAGGACGTAGTAACCCGCGCCTGCCCGTCGTGCGGGGGCACAATCCAGCCTGTCCGGCGTTTGAGGACAGCCTTGACCCGCACCCGGCACCGGGCGGGGGCAAAAATCAAGCCCGTCCGGCGATTGAGGACATCAGTGGCCCGCGCCCGGCGCACCGCGTCGTCACGTCGACAGGGCCTCCGCCAGGACCGGGGCGACCTGGGTCACCTGCCAGGCGCGGGCGCCGTGCGACGTCAGAGCCTCCGCCACCGCCTCCGGCGTCGGAGCGGACGGCGGCTCCCAGCACACGCGGCGGACCGTGTCCGGCGTGATCAGGTTCTCCTGCGGCATGTTCAGGCGCTCCGCCAGCGAAGACACCGCCGCCCGCGCAGCGGACAGCCGCGCCGCCGCCTCCGGGTCCTTGTCCGCCCAGGACCGCGGCGGCGGCGGGCCCGAGACGGGCTGGCCCGGCTGGGGCAGCTCGCTGTCCGGCAGCGCCTTCGCGCGGTCGACCGCGGCCTGCCACTGCTCCAGCTGCCGCCGCCCCATCCGGTGCCCGAACCCGGGCAGCGCGGTGAGCGCGTGCACGTTCACCGGAAGGGCCAGCGACGCCTCGACGATCGCCGTGTCGCTCAGCACCTTGCCGGGGGAGACGTCACGCCGCTGCGCCACGCTGTCGCGCGTGTTCCACAGCTCCCGTACCGCCGCCATCTGACGCCGCCGCCGCACCTTGTGCATGCCGGACGTACGGCGCCACGGATCCTTGCGGGGCGGCGCGGGCGGGGCCGAGGCGATCGCGTCGAACTCCTGGTGGGCCCAGTCCAGCTTGCCCTGCCGGTCCAGTTCCTTCTCCAGCGCGTCCCGCAGGTCCACCAGCAGCTCCACGTCGAGCGCCGCGTACCGCAGCCAGGGCTCGGGCAGCGGGCGGGTCGACCAGTCGACCGCGGAATGGCCCTTCTCCAGGGCGAAACC
Organism: Streptomyces sp. NPDC087420; assembly: GCF_044744165.1. Taxonomy (NCBI): domain Bacteria; kingdom Bacillati; phylum Actinomycetota; class Actinomycetes; order Kitasatosporales; family Streptomycetaceae; genus Streptomyces; species Streptomyces sp. NPDC087420. Next base: position 267,044 of record NZ_JBIUXU010000007.1, on the reverse strand, counting down.
GAGCACGTTCTCGACCATCGCGCCGAGCCCGACCCGGGGGAAGCCCGCCAGCCGGCCCGCCAGCTCCGTGTCGAACAGCCGGGTGGGCGTCATGCCTATTTCGCGCAGGCACGGGAGATCCTGGGTGGCCGCGTGGAGGATCCACTCCGTGTCGGAGAGGGCCTCGCCGAGCCCGGAGAGGTCGGGGCAGCCGACCGGGTCGATCAGCGCCGTACCCGCGCCGGCACGGCGCAGTTGAACCAAATAGGCGCGTTGGCCGTATCTATAACCAGAAGCGCGTTCGGCGTCGACGGCCACGGGGCCCGTCCCCGCCGCGAAGGCGGCGATCACCCGGGCGAGGGCGTCGTCGGTCTCCACCACGGGGGGAATGCCCTCGCGGGGCTCCAACAAAGGGATCGGCGCCGTTTCGACGTCGTCCGGGGGTGCGCCCCCGGTGGTTCGCAGTGCTGGGTCTGCTGCGGTCTCTTGGGCGTCGGTCACCTGTCAAGGGTATCCGCCTGCGCGAACCGCTGACCTGCACTTTCGGTGCAAGAGTCGGATGACCTGCGAAAACACCCCCCAGAGGTCCCACAGGTACGCCCTGAACAGGCGTCTGAACGCACACCGCCCGCCGACGGAACGTTCCGTCGGCGGGCGGTGTGCGTGGGGGAAGGGGTGAGGGGGATGGCGGGGGTCAGTGGATGATTCCGGTACGGAGGGCCACGGCGACCATCCCCGCCCGGTCACCCGTGCCGAGCTTGCGCGCGATACGGGCGAGGTGGCTCTTCACGGTCAGGGCCGACAGGCCCATCGAGACACCGATGGCCTTGTTGGACTGGCCCTCGGCGACGAGTCTGAGCACCTCGACCTCACGGCCGGAGAGCTCGCGGTAGCCGCCCGGGTGGCTCGGGGCGCCCGGGGGGCGGCGGTGCATCCGCGGTCCCGCGCCGATGGGCGCGGCGCCGGGACGGGTCGGGTGGCCGATGTTCGTACGCGTACCGGTCACGACGTAGCCCTTGACGCCGCCCGCGAGGGCGTTGCGCACCGCGCCGATGTCGTCGGCGGCGGAGAGGGCGAGGCCGTTGGGCCAGCCTGCGGCCCGGGTCTCGGACAGCAGGGTCAGCCCGGAACCGTCGGGCAGGTGGACGTCGGCCACGCAGATGTCGCGCGGGTTGCCGACGCGGGGACGGGCCTCCGCGATGGACGACGCCTCGATGACGTCACGGACTCCAAGGGCCCACAGGTGGCGGGTGACGGTGGAGCGGACGCGCGGGTCGGCCACGACGACCATGGCCGTCGGCTTGTTCGGGCGGTAGGCGACCAGGCTTGCGGGCTGCTCGAGGAGAACGGACACCAGGCCTCCTGGGGGAAGGTGCGTGCGGGACGTCTCCGGCGCTGGGGATGAAGCCGGGGCGAACCGTGCTTGAAGGGTCATTGACCTCTTCGGCACCAAACCCGTCGGCCTTTAGAGAATGATCACGATTTGGTGAGTAACAATTCGGGCAATTCGGATGCGTGATCGATCATCCTACGAGTGGTCAGTCACCGAAGGCCTCCCCGGAGATGGTCCGGGGAGGCCTTCGGGACGTACGGGACACACGTGGCGCAGGCGTGCTGAGGGGGCGTCAGGAGACCTGCGGGCCGCGCCGCTGGGGAAGGGACACCACACCCGCGTCCGGCCCTCCGTGGCCCGTTCCAGGCCCTACCGGGGGCAACCCCGCGAGCTGGCACAGCAGATCGCACCAGCCCGCCAGGTGCGCGGCGGTGTCCGGCACCCCGCCCCGGCCCTCCCGGGGCGTCCAGGATGCCCGGATCTCGATCTGCGTCGCGGGCCTGCGCTCCGCGAGCCCGCCGAAGTAGTGCGACCCCGCGCGGGTGACGGTGCCGCTCGCCTCCCCGTACGACAGCCCCCGCGCCTCCAGCGCGCCGGTCAGCCACGACCAGCACACCTCGGGGAGCAGCGGGTCCGCCGCCATCTCCGGTTCCAGTTCGGCCCGTACGAGGGTCACCAGCCGGAAGGTCCCCTGCCAGGCGTCGTGTCCCGCCGGGTCGTGGAGCAGGACGAGCCTGCCGTCCGCCAGGTCGTCCTCACCGTCGACGACCGCCGCCTCCAGGGCGTACGCGTGCGGAGCCAGCCGCTTCGGCGGCGGGGTCGGGTCGATCTCGATCTCGGGACGCAACCGTGCCGCCCGCAGGGCCTCCACCGCCTGCCGGAAGGCCCGTGGAACGGCGTCCCCCTCCCCGTCCCCGTCCCTGCCCTCCGTTCCCTCGGTGCCGTTGGAATGATCGGAAAACTGTCCCTGAGCCGCAGCCATGCGGGGAAGAGTAGGCGGAACGGGGGCCGCGCGCAGGGAGGGACACCCGGCCCGGGGCCGCGGCTTACCCGTACATGCGAAGATTCTGGTCGTGAGCGCCATGGAACGCCCCTCGGGCCAGCAGCCGACGACGTACGACTCCGCCTTCATGAAGGCGTGCAGACGCGAGCCGGTGCCGCACACGCCGGTCTGGTTCATGCGCCAGGCGGGCCGTTCGCTGCCCGAGTACCTCAAGGCGCGCGAGGGCATTCCGATGCTGGAATCCTGCACGCGCCCGGAGTTGGTGGCGGAGATCACGCTCCAGCCGGTACGGCGGCACAAGGTCGACGCCGCGATCTACTACAGCGACATCGTCGTCCCCCTCAAGGCCATCGGCCTCGACCTGGACATCAAGCCGGGCGTCGGCCCCGTCGTCGCGGACCCCATCAGGACCCGCGCCGACCTGGCCCGGCTGCGCGACCTGACCCCCGAGGACGTGTCGTACGTCACGGAGGCCATCGGCCTCCTCACGGCCGAGCTGGGGACCACCCCGCTCATCGGCTTCGCCGGCGCCCCCTTCACCCTGGCCAGCTACCTCATCGAGGGCGGGCCCTCGCGGACGTACGAGCGCACGAAGGCCATGATGTACGGCGACCCGGACCTCTGGTCCGACCTCCTCGACCGCCTCGCGGCCATCACGGGCGCCTTCCTCAAGGTCCAGATCGAGGCGGGCGCGAGCGCCGTCCAGCTCTTCGACTCCTGGGCCGGCGCGCTCGCCCCCAAGGACTACCGCCGTTATGTGATGCCGGCCTCGGCCAAGGTCTTCGAGGCGGTGGCTCCGTACGGGGTCCCGCGCATCCACTTCGGGGTCGGCACGGGCGAACTGCTCGGGCTGATGGGCGAGGCGGGCGCGGACGTCGTCGGCGTCGACTGGCGCGTCCCGCTGGACGAGGCGGTCCGCCGGATCGGGCCCGGCAAGGCGCTCCAGGGCAACCTGGACCCGACCGTGCTCTTCGCCCCCACCGAGGTGGTGGAGACCAAGGCGCGCGAGGTGCTGGACGCGGCGGCGGCCCTGGAGGGGCACGTCTTCAACCTGGGCCACGGCGTCATGCCGAGCACCGACCCGGACTCCCTGACCCGGCTGGTCGACTACGTGCACACGCGGAGCGCCCGCTAGGGGCTGTCTGACCATTCGCGTCGTTGCCCGCGAGGCAGACGGGAATTGTCAGACAGGCCCTAGACACCGGTCGAGTCCCGGTCACATGCCCGCCGCCCGCACCGCCGTCACGGCCTTGCGGGCGGCCACCAGGACCGGGTCCCAGACCGGCGAGAACGGTGGCGCGTAGCCGAGGTCCAGGGTGGTCATCCGCTCCACCGTCATGCCCGCCGTGAGCGCCACCGCCGCGATGTCCACCCGCTTCGCCGCGCCCTCGCGGCCGACGATCTGCACGCCGAGGAGCCGGCCCGTACGGCGCTCCGCGAGCATCTTCACCGTCATCAGGGTGGCGCCGGGGTAGTAGCCGGCACTGTGGGTGGACTCGACGGTCGCGGTGACGAACCGGAGCCCCGCCCTGCGCGCGTCCTTCTCCCGCAGGCCCGTCCTCGCGATCTCCAGGTCGCAGACCTTGCTGACGGCCGTGCCGACCACGCCGGGGAAGGTGGCGTACCCGCCGCCCACGTTCGCCCCGATGATCTGGCCGTGTTTGTTCGCGTGGGTGCCGAGCGCGATGTGCCGGGTCACGCCCGACACCAGGTCGAGCACCTCGACGCAGTCGCCGCCCGCCCAGATGTTCTCGTGGCCGCGCACCCGCATCGACAGGTCGGTGAGCAGCCCGCCGTACGCGCCGAGCGGCAGTCCCGCCGCGCGGGCCAGGGCCGTCTCCGGCCGGACGCCCATCCCGAGGACGATCACATCGGCCGGGTACGTGGCGTCCTCGGTGGCCACCGCCCGCGCCCGGCCGTCCTCGCCGGTGAGGATCGCCGTGACCGTGGCGCCGCCGACGGTGGTGATGCCGAGGCCGTCCATCGCCGTGCGCACCAAGCGGCCCATGTCCGGGTCCAGGGTGGCCATCGGCTGCTCGTCGCGGTGGACGACGGTGACCTCGTAACCGCGCTTGAGAAGCGCCTCGGCCATCTCGACGCCGATGTACCCGGCGCCGATCACCACCGCGCGCCCGCTGTCGTGTCCTGCCAGGCCGTCCAGCAGCGCCCGGCCGTCGTCGAGGGTCTGCACGCCGTACACCCCCGGCGCGTCGATGCCGGGCAGCGGCGGCCTGACGGGGTGCGCGCCGGTGCCGATGACCAGGTGGTCGTAGCCGGTCCAGCTCTCCGTACCGCCGGCGAGATCACGCGACCGCACCCGGCCGCCCGCCACGTCGATCGCGACCACCTCCGTGCGGGTCCGCAGGTCGATCGCGCGCTCGCGGTGCTCCTCGGGCGTGCGCGCGATCAGGGCGTCGGGACCCGCCACGTCACTGCTCACCCAGTACGGGATCCCGCACGCGGAGTACGAGGTGAAGTGGCCGCGCTCGAAGGCGACGATCTCCAGCCGGTCGGGCCCCTTCAGCCTGCGGGCCTGCGACGCGGCGGACATGCCCGCCGCGTCGCCGCCGATGACCACCATGCGCTCCGCTGCCATTCCGCGTCCTTCCGGTCCGTCGTCCGCTACGGAACGCTACGCGGGCGCGGTGGATCAGTCCTGCTCGCGGTGCCCTTCCCGACCGCCGGCGGCCGGGGTCGTCGGAGTCGCCCGTGCGGCCGGGGCGGTCGCCTGAGCCGGGACAGTGGCCGGCGCGGCGGCCGGGACGGACCGCCGCCGCAGCCGCGCCCGGACCAGCCGCCACAGCAGACAGACCACGGCGAGCGCGGCGGCGAACGGCGCCACCGCCCCGATCGCGACAGCGATCCACCGCAGGGTCGCGACAAACGCGTCCCACCCGCCGCCCAGCGCGTCCACGAAGGTCGGATCGTCGTCCGAGCCGTCCTTCTCCTCCACCGGGGTCTCGGTGAGGTCGAGCGTGACGGTCGCCAGCGTGGTGCGGTCCTTGAGCGAGGACTGCTGGGCGAGCAGTGACTCCAGATCCGCCTGACGGCGGCTCAACTCCCCTTCCAGCGTGACCACATCACTCAGCTTGGTGGCCTGGTCCATCAACTCCCGCACCCGCGCCACACTCACGCGCTGCGAGGCGACCCGGCTGTCCACGTCGACCACCTTGTCGGTGACGTCCTTCGCGTTCGCCGTACGGGACAACAGCTTGCCGGTGCCCGCCAGTTCGCGCAGCACACTGTCGTACGACTCCTGCGGGACCCGCAGGACGACCGTGGTCGACACGTGGTCGTCCTCGGCCCGCTCCGTACTCTCCTTCTCGACCAGACCGCCGGCCCCCAGCGCCACCGACCGGGCCGTGGCGAGCGCCTTCGAGGCGTTCTTGACCTCGACGGAGAGCCGCGCGGTCCTGATGACATGGGTCACGGCCGGGACCTTGTCCCCCGGGTCCTGTTCCGTGACCTTCCCGGCCGCGGCCGGACCTTCCGCGGCGGCCCCCGCGCCCTTCTGGTCGGACACCGCCCCGTCGGCGGCCTTGGCCTGCGAGTCGCCGGCGCTGTCGTCGGCCGCGCCGCATCCGGCCAGTGCGAGTGAAACGGTCAGCAGCGCAGCCGCGAGTGCGGACATCTTCCGCATGAGATCCCCCCTGGGACATTCACGAGTGATGCCGGTTCGACGTGCGACCCCGGCGGGCGGGTTTCCCTCTCGCGGTCCCGAAGAGGTCACGGTCGGGACTCGTTACGGGTTTGAGAGAGTGGGCCCATGGAGTCGAACGCGCAGCACGTCAGCACACACACGGGCCGGGTTGTTGTCATCGGCGGCGGGATCGCCGGACTCGCCGCCGCACACCGGCTGCTGGGCGCGGGCGTCGCGGTGACGGTGCTCGAAGGCTCCGCGCGGCTCGGCGGGAAGCTCCTCACCGGCGAGATCGAGGGTGTCCCCGTCGACCTCGGCGCGGAGTCCATGCTCGCGCGGCGGCCCGAGGCCGTCGACCTCGCGGAGGCCGTGGGCCTCGGCGGCCTGCTCCAGCCGCCGACCGCCACCGGCGCCTCCGTGTGGACCAGGGGCGCGCTGCGGCCGATGCCCAAGGGCCATGTGATGGGCGTGCCCGGCGACGCGGCCGCCCTCGCGGGGCTGCTCTCCGACGAAGGGCTCGCCAGGATCGCCCAGGAGCCGGACCTGGCGCCCACCGAGGTCGGGGACGACGTGTCGGTCGGGGAGTACGTCGCCGAGCGGCTCGGCCGCGAGGTGGTCGACCGGCTGGTGGAGCCCCTGCTCGGGGGCGTCTACGCGGGCGACGCGTACCGCATCTCCATGAAGGCCGCCGTACCGCAGCTCTTCGCCGCCGTCCGTACCCACGACTCGCTGCTCGCCGGCGTCCGCGACCTCCAGGAGAAGGCAGCGGCGCGGCCGCAGTCCGCCGCGGTCTTCGCGGGCATCGCCGGGGGAGTGGGCACCCTGCCCGCGGCCGTCGCCGACGCCGTACGGGCCGGGGGCGGCGAGATCCTCCTCGACACCCCCGTCCTCGGCCTCACCAGGACGCCCGACGGCTGGCGGATCCGTACCGGCACCGGCGTCCTGAGCGCCGACGGCGTGGTCCTGGCGACCCCCGCGTGGTCCGCCGCCACCCTGCTCGCCGCCGAATCCCCGGTCGCCTCCGCCGAGTTGGCCGCCGTCGAGTACGCCTCCATGGCCCTGGTCACCCTCGCCTTCCGGCGGGCCGAACTCACCGGGATGCCCCAGGGCAGCGGCTTCCTCGTCCCGCCCGTGGACGGACTCACCATCAAGGCCTCCACCTTCTCCACCCGCAAGTGGGGCTGGGTCGACGGCGCCGCGCCCGACCTCTTCCTCCTGCGCACCTCCATCGGCCGTTACGGCGAGGAGGAACACCTGCACCACGAGGACGCCGAACTGGTCGAGGTGTCCCTGCGCGACCTCGGCGAGGCGACCGGGCTCGACGCGAAACCGGTGGCGAGCGAGGTCACCCGGTGGATCGGCGGCCTGCCCCAGTACCCCGTCGGCCACCAGGCCCGCGTCGAGCGCGTCCGCGCCGCCGTCGCCGCACTCCCCGGCCTGCGGGTCTGCGGCGCGGCCTACGACGGCGTCGGCATCCCCGCCTGCGTCGCGAGCGCCCGGCGCGCCGCCGACGAGATCATCGCCACGTCGACCCTGGCGCGGGGCACCGGACGCGGCGCGGGAGAATAGCCGTATGACTGCTGCACCAGACAAGACGCCGAACGCCGGCAAGAAGGCGAAGGACCTCAACGAGGTCATCCGCTACACCCTGTGGTCCGTCTTCAAGCTGCGCGAGGCGCTGCCCGAGGACCGGGGCGGGTACGCCGAGGAGGTCCAGGAGCTGTTCGACCAGCTCGACGCCAAGGACGTGACGGTACGCGGTACGTACGACGTGTCCGGGCTGCGCGCCGACGCCGATGTCATGATCTGGTGGCACGCCGAGACCGCCGACGAACTCCAGGACGCGTACAACCGCTTCCGCCGTACGCGGCTCGGCCGGGCGCTGGAGCCGGTCTGGTCGAACATGGCGCTGCACCGCCCCGCCGAGTTCAACAAGTCGCACGTGCCGGCGTTCCTCGCCGACGAGACGCCCCGCGACTACGTGAGCGTCTACCCCTTCGTACGCTCCTACGACTGGTACCTGCTGCCGGACGACGAGCGCCGCCAGATGCTCGCGGACCACGGCAAGATGGCCCGCGGCTTCCCGGACGTACGCGCCAACACCGTGGCGTCGTTCTCGCTCGGGGACTACGAGTGGATCCTCGCCTTCGAGGCCGACGAGCTGTACCGCATCGTCGACCTGATGCGTCACCTCCGCGCCTCCAAGGCCCGGCTGTACGTCCGCGAAGAGGTGCCGTTCTACACCGGGCGGCGCAGGTCCGTGGCGGACCTGGTCGCCGGGCTCGCGTAGGCGGGGCCCGGGAAAAAGCGTGGTGGCCGGATCCGTTCCCAGAACGGACCCGGCCACTCCGCCCGGAAGATCAGACGACCGGCGGCAGCTTCCTGTCCGCCGTCCGCTCGTCCAGCGACACCGGGTCCGGCTCCGCGTGCGGCGCGCACTCCGCGCGCCGCACCGGCGCCTTCCCGCGCAGCAGGTAGTCCTCGACGTACCGGTTGACGCAGGCGTTGTCGCCGCCCGCGATGCCGTGCGTCCCGGCGTCCCGCTCGGTCACCAGCACCGAGCCCGCCAGCCGCCGCTCCAGCTCCAGCGCCCCCTCGTACGGGGTCGCCGCGTCGCGCTCCGCCGCCAGGATCAGCGTCGGCGGCAGCTCACCCGGCCAGGTGCGGACGTCCACCGGCCGCTGCCGGGGCGCGGACCAGAAGGCGCAGGGGAGATTCATCCACACGTTGTCCCACGTCTCGAACGGCGCGCTCTCCGCGAGTTCGCTGTTGTCCCGGTCCCAGACCCGCCAGTCGGTCGGCCAGGGCGCGTCGTTGCACTCGACTGCGGTGTACACGGCGTTGCCGTTCTCGCTCTCCGCGGCGTCCCCCTCCCTCGGAGCCGCCTGCTCGACCAGCGGCTTCTCGTTGCCCTTCAGGTACTCGGAGAGCGCCGTGGCGCGCATCACCCAGTAGTCGTCGTAGTACCCGGCCCCGAGCATCGCCGCGTGCAGCTGCGCCGGTCCGACCGTCCCGCCCGCCGGCTCGTGCGCGACCCTGGCGCGCACCCGCTCGTAACTGCGCGTCACCTGCTCGGCGTCGGTGCCCAGGTGGTACGTCGTGTCGTGCTTGGCCACCCAGGTACGGAAGTCGGCCCAGCGCCGCTCGAACGCCTCTGACTGGTCGAGGTTGTTGCCGTACCAGATCTGCCGGGGGTCGGGGTTGACCGCCGAGTCGAAGATCATGCGCCGGACGTGCGACGGGAAGAGCGAGGCGTACAGCGCGCCGAAGTACGTGCCGTACGAGGCCCCCATGAAGGTGAGCTTCTTCTCGCCGAGCGCCGCGCGCAGCACGTCGAGGTCACGGGCGTTGTTCAGGGAGGTGTAGTGCCGCAGCGCCGGACCCGCGCCGCGGGCGCAGCCCAGCGCGTACGCCTGCGCCTCGGCGATTCGCTCCCGCTTGTACGACTCCGAGGGATGCGTGGGCGACGGGGACGGCGCCTTGGCGAAGTCCGCCGGGTCCTGGCAGGAGAGCGGGGCCGAGCGGCCGACACCGCGCGGGGCGTAGCCGACGATGTCGTACGCCTGGGCGATCCGCTTCCACTTCGGCAGGGACGCGGCCATCGGGAAGTACATGCCGGAGGCGCCGGGCCCGCCCGGGTTGTAGACCAGCGCGCCCTGCCGGTCGGCGGCCTTGCCGCTGGCGAGGGCCCGGCTGACGGTGAGCTTGATGGCGGGGCCTTCGGGGTCGGCGTAGTCGAGCGGGACCTCGACCGTGCCGCAGGTGACCGGGGCGGACAGCATCTCCGACTTGGGGCAGCGGCCGAAGGTGATCCCCGCGCCGGCGGCCCGCTCGGCGGCGCGGAGGACCCCGTGCGTCTCGGCGGTGAGGGTCTCGCGGGTGGTCGCCCGGGGGCCGCCGGTGTCGGCGCCGTCCGCGGGGGCGGCGACGAGGGCCGACAGGACCAGGGAGCCCAGGGTGGTCAGAGCCCCGTACTTCACTACAGCTCTCATCGCGTTCCCTTCGTGCGTGCGGCCGAGGGGTTGGCCGCACGACCGAGGGTCGGCGGAGGTGCGGGGCGGGACAAGGACCGCCGGGCGGTGTCGGGGGCAATGACTCCGATGCGCGGTGGGGTCACTCCGGAGCACCTCCCGGGATGCGGAAGCGCCCGGAGTGTGCGTGTACGCACTCCGGGCGCCGCCGCCCCCCGTTCCCCGTCCTCGTCTCCCCGTCCCCCGTTTCCCCCGCTCAGGAGCCTCCGCCGCCGCAACCCCCGCCGCCCCCACCGCAGCTGGAGCTGGATCCCCCGCAGCTGGATCCGCCGCCGCAACTGGAGCCCCCGCCGTCCGAACCCCCTCCTCCGCCACAGCCGCCGCTCGCGGCGCATCCCCCGCCGTGGCTGCCGTGCCCGCCGTGGGAGCGGTCCGTGCTCGCCCCGCAGCCGGCGCCCGGCATCGCGCCCGCGCACCAGGTCGTGGCCGTCCCGGTCACGACGGCGGCCGGCAGGAGGCCGTCCTCCGGCCTGACCCGCGCGGCCGTCCCCAGCTGCCGGCGCAACTCCTCGTCCGGCAGGGCCCGCAGTCCACCGGTCGCGACCAGCCGGACCGCGTCGGCGGAGGAGGGGTCCCGGAGCGCGAAGTCCTTCAGGGCGGCCCGGCCGGCCCCGGTCAGCCGGTTCCTGGCCCGGCCCGCGCAGACCAGACCCACGAAGGCACTCACGATCATCAGCGGCGGCAGGGCGAAGAGGGCCAGCGGGAAGCCGTCGCCGGGCTCGGAGTCCATCGTCAGCACCCCCGCCGTGACAAACGAGAACGGCACCCCGATGACGCTCAGAACCCCCTGGATCAGGCCCCACCGCGCGTACGGCCTCGCCTCGGCCGGCGGCACCAGCAGGCCGCGCGCCGCGAGCGCGTCGCCGACCCGCTGGACGGCCTCACCGCGCATCACGGCACGGCGCAGCGTGTGCAGGGCGCCGTTGGGCGCGGCGGCGTGCTCCTGCATCACGGCCAGTTCGACGGCGTTGCGCGCGCCGGCCGGCCGCAGCGCGACGATGCCGGGGCCGCCGACGGTCAGCCGGCCGTCGGCCTGCATCCCGGCGATCACGGCGTCCACGACCCGGCCGGGACCGCCGGCCAGGAAGGCGCCCTCCAGGACGTCGTGGACCGGGGTGGGTGTGCCGCGCCCACGGAGCCGGACCACGCCGGTGATCAGCAGGACGGAGGAGACGGCGATCGCGAGTGCGATCACCACGGGAAGAACGGTCATGGTCATTCACTTCCTCACGAGAACGGCGCGGGCGGCGGCACGGGTTGCGGCACGGACCAGACGGGTCGCCCGCCGTGGCGGGCGGGGCGCGGCGCGCTCCTCCCACCAGAGCGTCAACCGCCGCCGGGCGGCGGCGTCCTCGGGCCGTCCGTCGATCAGCAGGTGCTCGGCGAAGTCGAGCGCGTCGCGGCGGTACCCGCCGCGCAGCGGCCGTATCTGGGCGTACGCGAGGAACGCGGCGCGGTAGCCGCCGCCGAGGATCTCCGGCAGCTCAGGAGCGAGCTTGGCGACCACCCCGGCGCGCTTGGCGGCGAGGGCCCGGCTCTGCACCCCCAGACGCCGCGCGTCGAACCCCTCGGGCGCGGGCGTGCCCGCGACGAGGGACGACAGCAGGGCGGCCTGCTCCAGGCCGACCCGTTCCCGTACGTCGTCCCCGGCGGCTTCGACCGAGGGGGTCTCCCGCACGGGGCCGGGTCCGGGCACCCGAAGGTCGTGAACCGGCCCCGCCGAGATCGTTTCCCTGATCGCCCTCAGCTCACCGGCCAGTTCCGCCGCCGGCGGGAAGTCGTCGTCGCGCTCCAGGAGCACGCCGGGCGGCGAGACCCGGGCGCGCAGTTCCGCCAGGATGTCGAGGACGGGGCGGGTGACCGGGTGGGCATGGGTGTCGTGCCAGACGCCGTCCCGCTCCAGGCCGCCCGCGACATGGACGTACGCGATGGCCTCGACGGGCAGTTCGTCCAGCGCCTTGACCGGGTCCTCGCCGCGGTTCACGTGGTTCGTGTGCAGGTTGGCGACGTCGATGAGGAGCCGTACCCCCGTACGCTCCACCAGCTCCGCCAGGAACTGCCCCTCGCTCATCTCCTCGCCCGGCCAGGAGATCAGCGCCGCGATGTTCTCGACGGCGAGCGGTACGGGAAGCGCGTCCTGGGCGATGCGTACGTTCTCGCACAGCACCCGCAGCGCGTCCCGGGTGCGCGGTACCGGCAGCAGGTGGCCGGCCTCCAGCACGGGCGACGCCGTGAGCGCCCCGCCGGCCCGTACGAACGCGATGTGTTCCGTGACCAGCGGGGCGCCCAGCGCCTCGGCCCGGGCCGCGAGGTCCGCCAGCCGCTGGACGTCGGGCCGGTCTGCGCCGCCCAGACCGAGCGAGACACCGTGCGGAACGACGGTGACCCCGCGTTCCCTGAGCCGGACCAGCGCGTCGGGCAGATGCCCCGGGCAGATGTTCTCCGCCACCGCCTCGACCCAGTCGACGCCGGACAGCCCCTCGATCGCGTCCGCGATCTCCGGACGCCAGCCGATCCCCATCCCCAGCTGTGGTGTGCCGTTGCCGTTCATGAAAATCCCCCTCCGCACTCCCGCGACCAGTTGCGGTGCAGGAGTAATGGCCCCGCCGGACGACGGCGAACCCGCGAAGGGGGACGTTCAGAGGTTGATTTGAGGTTCCGGGGTTACGGGTGCCTCACCCTTCTCAGGGGCTCTCCCCGGTCTCCGGAGCCGGACGGTCGGTGTTGATCGCCGTCGGCGCGCCAGGGCCCGTCGAGGGCCGGGAGGTGAAGGACTGGTCGTCCCCGGTCGGAGCGACGGCCGACGGCGACGGCGGGAGGTTGCCGTCCGGCGGGGGCGGTCCGGTGGGGCTGGCGGTCGTCGCGCCCGCGGCCTGGTTGGCGATGGCGTCGAAGTCGACCAGTCCGGTCGCTTCGAGCATCGTGATGTGGTCCAGGACCGTCTGGTTGGCGTCGCTGGCCAGCTGCCGTATCAGCGTGTTCCGGGTGCTGTTCCTGACCTGAGCGACCAGCGAGAAGACCTTTCCGTGCGCGGCGCGCAGCAGATTGGTGAACTTGATCTCGTAGTCCCTGCCGGTCGCGGCCGACAGCTCCCTGAGCCAGCCCTGCTGCTGCTCGTTGGGCTGGTTGGGCAGCTCCACGCCGAGCTTCGCCGCCACGTCACGGGCTCGCTTGTCGAGGTCCGCGTGACCGACCACCAGGTGGTCACCGCACTCCTTGATCGCCTGGCTGGGCGCGCGTTCGATGGCCTGCTGGCCGGCCGGCAGCTCCCAGAGCCCGGCCAGCCGCACCCGGATCAGGAAGTCACGGTCCGTCGCCGAGAGTGGTCCCCACTGGGTCGACACGCTCGACGCGTTGAGGTTGGCCTGGCCCGTACCTGAACGTTCGGCGTACGACCAGACGGGGAAGGCCAGCGCCCCGACCGTGGCGACCAGTGCCGCGATGATGAGCGCCGTACCGTTGATGCGTCGCAACAATGTGCTGCCTCCCGAGCCGATGTGTGCACCGCTGAATGAACCGCCGACCGACGGGGCCGTTCAACCTACGTGGCGGTACCGGGAGGTACGTAATCCGGGGGCGGGGTGTTCAGCCCCTCAGCGCCGGATGATCAGCGATCACGGTGCGGGAACCGGGCGCGATCTCCGTGAATCCGGCATCCAGGACCGCCGGCAGCCCGCTGGTGGTGAGCCGGGCCCAGCGCTCCGGGTCGGCGGTGCGGACGGCGAGGGGGAAACCGGCCTCGCGCCACTCCTTGCGGTCGGTGTCCGACAGCTCCCACCAGGCGAGTTGGGCGGCGTGGCCGGCCTGGGCCATCGCCTTGCCCGCCGACATCCCGACCCCGGGGTTCAGCCACAGCACGGGGTGCGCGGGGTCGGGCGCGGGCGGCGGGTGGGGGTCGTCCAGGTCGGTGCCGGAGACCTGGAGCTTGGCCAGTTCCTTGGGCCAGCCGTCGAGGGGGATCGGCGGGAAGACCCGTACCTCGGCGGGGGAGAGGTCCGGGGTGGCTCCGGTGGTGGTGCCGGCGTTCGCGCTCGTGGTGGTCAGGCCCGGCAGCGCCGACGCCTTCCGCCACTCCGCGCCGCGCGCCCGCCTGACCACCTTGCGGATCCGCGCGTCCTGCCAGTCCCGCATGGCGCGCGCCCACTCGCCCTCGTCCTCGCCCTCCCCCAGGGACCGCTCGTCGGAGAGCATGAAGAGCACCGCCCGCGCCGCCGTTTCCAACGCGTCGGTACGGGCCGGGGGCGCGGCCTTCTCGATGTGGACCACCAGGGGCAGGACGTACTGCGGGGCGGTGTCCCGCTCGGTCGGCTCGTTCCTGAACGGACTGTCGTTCTGGGTGCCGGCCTCGTTGGCGGTCTCGCTGTTGAAGGCACTTTCGCTGCTCACGCGACCAGTCTGCCAGCCCGGTCCGGCGGGCCGGTTGGCGGAATGGATCCCTCCGCGCGACGATGCACGCCATGAAGAGCGATCTGTTCGGCACAGAGCACATGGCGCAGCAGGCGACCGTCCCCGGGATGACGCTTCAGAACGCCAAATCGATCAAGTACGCGGTCAACGGCGAGATGCACGCCCGCCAGGGTTCCATGATCGCCTGGCGCGGGAACCTCCAGTTCGAGCGCAAGGGCCAGGGCATAGGAGGCATGCTCAAGCGCGCCGTCACGGGTGAGGGCCTGGCGCTGATGGCCGTGCGCGGCCAGGGGGAGGCGTGGTTCGCGCACGAGGCGGAGAACTGTTTCATCGTCGAGATCGAGCAGGGCGACGCGCTCACGATCAACGGCCGCAACGTGCTGTGCTTCGACCCGACGCTCGCGTACGAGATCAAGACGGTGAAGGGCGCCGGCATGACCGGCGGCGGCCTCTTCAACAGCGTCTTCACCGGTTACGGCAAGCTCGCCGTCATCTGTGACGGCAACCCCCTCGTGATCCCCGTCAGCGCGCAGGCGCCGGTGTACGTGGACACGGACGCGGTGGTCGGCTGGAGCGCGCACCTCAACACCTCGCTGCACCGCTCCCAGTCCGTCGGCTCGATGATCCGGGGCGGCTCGGGCGAGGCCGTCCAGCTGATGCTCCAGGGCGAGGGCTTCGTGATCGTACGGCCGAGCGAGGTCACGCCCGCCAAGACGGCCGGCTGACAGCTGACACCAGGGCAGGGGTACCGCGCGGGGCGGTTCCGATCTCTCTCCGCGCACCCCGGTCCGTCGGGTCCCGTGGCTGAGTACGCTGGACGGCATGGCAGACATGGGAGAAGTGGCTACGGCGGAAGCGACGACCGCCGAGGAGATCACGTACGCCGAGTGTGTGCTGTGCCGGAAGCCCACCGAGTACCCCGAGACGGTCAGGGGCGCGACGCTCTGCCCCGTCTGCGAGTGGCAGGAAGCCCAGCGGATGGCCTGCTCGGGCTGACCCGGCTCGCCGCGTTCTGTCAGCGCTTCATCAGGTCGGAGACCTTGACCAGGCGGTACCCGCGCTCGCGCAGCTCCGGCACGATCCGGCGGACGGCGTCCTCCGTCACCGGCGCCGCGCTGCGCGTGCAGTGCAGCACCACCAGTGATCCCGGCTTCACGGCGTCGAGCACCTGCTGGGCGACGGCGTCCGCGTCCGTCGCGAACGCGTCGCCGCCCACCACGTCCCACTGCACCGCCGTCACCCGCGCCGGAGCGAGGGCGCGCAGCGCCGCCGCGTCGTAGCAGCCGCCGGGGAAGCGGAAGTACGGCACGACCTGGCGTGCGCCGACCGCCCTGAACGCGGCGAAGGCCCGCCGCACGTCCGGGCCGATCTTCTTCCTGTCCAGCCGGGGCAGCCCGTAGCAGTCGCCGGCGAAGGAGTAGTGGCTGTACGAGTGGTTGGCGATCTCGAAGAGCGGGTCGTTGCCGATCTCGTGCGCCTGGGCCGGGTACTCCTCCGCCCACCGGCCCGTCATGAAGATCGTCGACGGGACTTCGAGGCGGCGCAGGAGGGCGATCAGCGCGGGGTTGTCGAACCGTTCGCCCTGGGCCGCCCGCTTCCCCTGATCCGCCGTCATGTCCGCGTCGAAGGTGAGCGCCACGGTCTTCCCGGCGGCGTGGGTGCCACGCCGGAAGACCGGCGTCAGGCCGCCGGGGCCGGGCGCGACGGTCGGTGGCCGTTGGGCCAGGGCGTGTCTGGGCGCGGCGGATGCGGCGGATGTGGCGGACACGGGAGCGGTGGCGCGGGTGGGGTGCGCGGCGGTGGCGGCTGGAGAATCGTTTCCGCAGCCGGCCAGGGTCAGGCTCAGGAGGGTGGTGCCGAGGAGAGCGCGCAGGGGTACGTATCGGATCATTCACGCAAAATATATGATCAACTGGTCAATTCGGTGGTGCGGCGTGAGCGGCCCGCGAATCCGTCGCCGGACGGGCCGTACCCGACCCGTCCGGCCACCAGACGCTTCCTAGCGCCAGGGTCCCGTGACCGCGAAGGTCGTCCCCGGCTTGTAGCAGTTCACGTACATCGTGTCACCGTCCGGCGCGAAGGTGACCCCCGCGAACTCGCCCCACTCCGGCGCCTCCGGCGTACCGATGTTCTGGGCGCCGCGCGCCATCGCGTACACCTCGCCGTGCCGTGTCACCCCGAGGACGTGCTGCGCGCCCCCGCCGTCCTCGCACACCATCAGCCCGCCGCTCGGCGCCAGACAGATGTTGTCGGGGGACTCGCCCGGCAGCTGGACGTCCGTGTCGGGACCGAACACGATCACCAGCGTGAGCCGGCGGCGCTCCGGCTCGTACTTCCACACCTGCCCGAAGTGGTCGGCGGCCGAGCCGATCGCGCGCTGCGCGAAGCTCGACACGAAGTAGACCGAACCGCCGCCCCAGTAGCAGCCCTCCAGCTTCTGCGCGTGCGTGATGCCCTTGCGCCCGAAGTCCTGGAAGCGGATGCCGGTCTCCTTCGCCGACGGGTCCGGTACGGGCACCCATTCGATGCGGTCGAAGGTCGCACCCGCCTCCTGGACGACCGACAGGTCGGGCACGCCCGGCACGCGCATGGCCTCCAGCGCGCCGCCCGCCCGAAGAGAACCGATTCCTCCACGTGGCTTCCGCGGCAGGAAGCGGTAGAAGAGCCCGAACGGTTTCTCGAACGCGTCCTCCGTCTCGTACACGATCCCGCTGTCCGGGTCGACGGCGATCGCCTCGTGCGCGAACCGGCCCATGGCGGTGAGCGGTACGGCGCCGGTGCGGCGCGGATCGTCGCCGTCCACCTCGAAGATGTAGCCGTGGTCCTTGGTGTAACCGTCGGTCCCGGCCTTGGCCTCGGTCTCCTCGCAGGTCAGCCAGGTGCCCCACGGGGTGGGCCCGCCCGCGCAGTTGACGGCCGTACCGGCGATGGCGACCCGCTCGCCGAGGACGTTGTTGCGGCCGTCCATCTCGATCGCCGTACACCCGCCCCGGCCCATCGGGTCGTAGGTGATGCCGGGGACGGCCGGGACCGGGAAGCGGGCGTCGGCGTGGTTCTCGTGGTTCCGTACGAGATGGACGCGGCCGCGGTGGCCGGCGAAGGCGGCCATGCCGTCGTGGCTCCCGGGGACCAGGCCCTCGCCGGAGCGGAGCGGTTCGCCCTCCCGGGAGAGGACGGTGTAGCGGAATCCTTCGGGGAGGTCGAGCAGACCGTCCGGGTCGGGGACGAGCGGGCCGTATCCCCCGCGGCCCGGGGCGGACTCGCGGGTGGCCGTGGCCGTGGCCGCCGCCGCCGTACCGGTGAAGAGTTCGGACACCGCTCCGGTGAACGCGATACCGGCCACGATGGCGCCGGTGCGGGCGAGGATCTGACGTCGTGTCGCGGACATGAGGCAACTCCCTGCTGGCGGACAGGAGACGTGACCCGCATGTGTGTAGCACGTGCCGTGGGGCGCGTGAACCATGCGGGCCACGACGAGCCTCGTGTGTCGCGTGGGACGACCGGAAGCCGCCCGGACGGCGGCCGGATCGCGCCCGGGCGGGCGCCTGGCCGCGGCCGGGCGGTCCGCCTGACCGCAGCTGGCCGTGCCGCCTGACCGGAGCCGAGCCGCCGCTTGACCGGAGCCGAGCCGCTTGACCGCGGCCGGGCGGTCCGGCCGCGGCGGCGGTGTGGCGGTCCGTCAGACGAGCTTGGCGCTCAGGGTGATCGTCGTGCCGGAGAGCGCCTGGCTGACCGGGCAGTTCGCCTTCGCGTCCTCGGCGGCGGCGACGAACGCCGCCTCGTCCACGCCCTCCACCTCGCCCTCCACCGTGATGTGGATGCCGGTGATGCCCGTGCCGGGGGTGAGGGTGACGTCGGCCTGGGTGGTCAGCTTGGTCGGCGGGGTGCCGGCCTTGCTCAGACCGTTGGAGAGGGCCATCGAGAAGCAGCTGGAGTGGGCGGCCGCGATCAGTTCCTCGGGGCTGGTCTTGCCGTTCGCCTGCTCCGCGCGGGAGGCCCAGGAGACCGGCTGCTCGCCGATGCCGGAGGAGTCGAAGGTGATGACGCCCTTGCCCTGGATGAGGTTGCCCTCCCAGACGGTGTGTGCCTGACGCGTAGCGGCCATGATGGAACCCTTCTGATCGGTCGTGCTGATGATCGGTGTGCTGAGCCGTGTGTGCCGTCGCCCTGTTCCGGCCGGTCGCGCGAGCGTCCCGGCCGATCGGCCACGGCGACGGGCCACGGCAACGAACCTACTGCGCCACCAGTCGTTTCGCGTCCCGCGCCAGGGCCGTCAGCCGCGAGATCGCCCGGAAGTATTTCTTCCGGTAGCCGCCGTTCAGCATGTCGTCGCTGAACAGCCGGTCGAAGGGGACCCCGGAGGCGAGGACGGGTACCTCGCGGTCGTACAGACGGTCGGCGAGTACGACCAGCCGCAGCGCGGTCGACTGGTCGGGCACCGCCCGGACGTCCGTGAGGCAGACCGCCCGCAGACCCTCCGTCAGCGCGCCGTAGCGGCTGGGGTGGACCGTGGCGAGATGCCCCAGCAGCGCGGGGAAGTCGTCGAGGCTCGCGCCCTCGGTGGCGTACGCGGCCTTGGTGACCTGTTCCTCGGAGTACGGGGGCGGCGCCTCGGGCAGGCCGCGGTGGCGGTAGTCGTCGCCGTCGATGCGCAGCGACCGGAACCGCGACGCCAGCCCCTGGATCTCCCGCAGGAAGTCGACGGAGGCGAACCGTCCCTCACCGAGCTTGCCGGGCAGCGTGTTCGAGGTCGCGGCCAGGGCCACCCCGGCGTCGACCAGCTTGCCCAGGAGCGTCGAGACGAGCACGGTGTCGCCCGGGTCGTCCAGCTCGAACTCGTCGATGCACAGCAGCCGGTGGCCGCCGAGCGTCCGTACCGTCTCCTGGAAGCCCAGCGCGCCGACCAGGTTGGTCAGCTCCACGAAGGTGCCGAACGCCTTGACCTCGGGCGCGGCGGGCGTGGCGTGCCACAGGGACGCCAGCAGGTGGGTCTTGCCGACGCCGTACCCCCCGTCCAGGTAGACGCCGCGCGGGCCGGCCGGCGCGGCGGGTTTGCGGCCGAACCAGCGGCGTGGTCCCCCCTGGCCCCCGCTCCCGGACGCGTGCGCCCCGCCGCCGAGACCCGCCGCGAAGGCGCTCAGGACCGTGACGGCCTCGGTCTGGCTGGGCTGGTTCGGGTCGGGCACGTAGGTGTCGAAACGTACGGAGTCGAAGCGCGGCGGCGGCACCATCTCCGCGACCAGCCGGTCGGCGGGGACATGCGGTTCACGGGCGCACAGGGACAGCGGGACCACGTCGGACGCGGGGTGGCGCCCGGACGGGGGAGGGGAGGTCGACACAGCGATCAAGTCTAGTGCGGAGGCCGGAGGGGGTGGCGGGTGCCGCCGCTCGTGGGCGGGCCGGGGAGGCGGGGTGTGGTGGCCGGTGGCCGGACCGGGGGGTGGGCCGGGGGCGTGGACGGGGCGCGGTGGCGGGGCGTGCGACCCGGCCGACGTGCGCGGACAGGCCGGGGAGGGTGCGGGGGCCGTGCCAGACTGCTCGGCATGCGACGCCTGTTCCCTGTGACCGATCAGACACGTTCGGCCGCCGAGCCCGAGTGGACACTCGACGCGCTGGCCGACCTTTACGCCTACCCGGCCGTGGACGCGGCCGTGGACGGGGGCGGGGGCGTGGACGCGGACGGAGACCCGGACCGGGAGTGGGGCGCCGGTGTGTGGCTCCGGGCCAACATGGTGTCCACCCTCGACGGCGCCGCCCAGCACGACGGCCTCTCGCAGGCGCTCTCCTCGGACGCGGACATGCGGATCTTCGGCACGCTGCGAGGGCTGGCGGACGCCGTGGTGGTCGGTGCGGAAACGGTTCGGCAGGAGGGGTACCGGCCGGCCCGCGCCCGGCAGGCCTTCGCGGCACGGCGGGCCGCCGCCGGCCAGAGCCCCGCCCCCGTCATCGCCGTGGTCACCGCGAGCCTGGACCTGGACTTCTCGCTGCCCCTGTTCACCGAGCCGCTCGTCCCGACCCTGGTGCTGACCGGCGCGGCCGCCCCCGCCGACCGGGTCCTGGCCGCGCGGAAGGCCGGCGCGGAGGTGCTGATCGCGGGGGACGGGGCGGGCGTGGACCCCGCCCTGGCCGTAAGGACCCTGGCCGGACGCGGCCTCCGGCGGCTGCTCGCGGAGGGTGGACCGCGGCTGCTCGGACAATTCGTCACGGCGGGTGTCCTGGACGAACTCTGCCTGACGCTGTCTCCGACGCTCACTTCCGGGTACGCGCAGCGCATCACGGGTGGACCGGCCCTCGCCGTTCCGGAGCGGTTCGCCCTGGCATCGCTCCTGGAGGAGGACGGGTTCCTGTTCAGCCGCTACCGCCGACCCTGACGGCAGGACCGGTCGCCACCGGGCCCGACCGTCACCGGAAGTTATCGTTCCGCTTAGCTTCCGCTGGGCAGACTTACTCTCGCAGTACCCGTGTCCGCACGGGGAAGGATGGTTTCCGCAGTGGGCCGATACGGGTCCATGAATGGGCCGGACGGGCCCATGAAGACGAAGGGCGTCTGACGTGTTCACAAGCGTATTGATGATCGAGAAGCCCCTGACGCCCGAGGACGTGGAATTTGTCACCACACTCCACGGTGACGAGGCGACCGCGTTCGTCGTGCTCATGCAGCCCCGCGGTGACCAGGCGGACGTGCTGCTGCGCGCCATCGACGACGTCGCCGTGGGAGAGCTGCGGGAAGCCACCCAGGAGGGCGAAGAACCGGAGGGCGAGGAGGCGCGGCTGCCGGCCGAGAAGGCACTGGCCCACTCGCTGGCGGCGCTGCGCGCGCACGGCTCGGAGGCCAACGGCGAGGTCGTCGCGGAACACCCGCTCGACAGACTCAAGGCCGTCGTCGACGAGTCGGGCGCCGACGAGGTGATCGTCATGACCGAGCCGCACTACGTGGAGGAGTTCTTCCACCGTGACTGGGCGTCGCGGGCCCGCCACAAGGTGGGCGTACCGGTGCTCAAACTCTTCGCGCACAGCGAATAGGCTGGGCCGCACACAGCGTGTGGCACCGCGTGCGACGTATCGCGTGTGGCGCCGCTCGCGGCACCGCTCGTGGCAGCGCGAGACACCGCGTGCGACACACCCCGCCAGCACCTTGGGAGACAGACAGATGGCACCGGCACCCGGCATCCCCACCGCCCTGGAACGGCCGCACTTCATCGGCATCGGCGGCGCCGGAATGTCGGGAATCGCCAAGATCCTCGCCGCGCGCGGGGCCAAGGTCGCGGGCAGTGACGCGAAGGAGTCGGAGACCGCGCAGGCGCTGCGGGCGCTGGGGGCCACCGTGCACATCGGGCACGCGGCGGCGCATCTCGCCGACGACGCCTCGTGTGTGGTCGTCTCCAGCGCCATCCGCGCCGACAACCCCGAGCTGGCGCGCGCCGGCGAGCTGGGCGTGCCCGTCATGCACCGCTCCGACGCGCTCGCCTCGCTGATGGGCGGGCTGCGGCCGATCGCCGTCGCGGGCACGCACGGCAAGACCACCACGACCTCCATGCTGGCCGTCGCCCTCACCGAGCTGGGCCTCGACCCGTCGTACGCGATCGGCGGCGACCTCGAAGGCCCCGGCACGAACGCCCGGCACGGCGAGGGCGAGATCTTCGTGGCCGAGGCGGATGAAAGCGACCGCAGCTTCCAGAAGTACGACCCCGAGGTCGCGATCGTCCTCAACGTCGAGCTGGACCACCACGCGAACTACGCGTCGATGGACGAGATCTACGAGTCCTTCGAGACCTTCGCCGGCAAGATCGTGCCGGGCGGCACGCTGGTGATCTCGGCCGACCAGGCGGGCGCCGTGGAGCTGGCCTCGCGGGTACGGGACCTTTCCGCGCCGGACGTGTCCACGGGGGACGTCTCCCCGCTCAAGGTGGTCACCTACGGTGAGGCGGCGACCGCGGACGTACGGGTCCACAAGATCACCGCACGTGGGCTGACCAGCGAGGTGACCGTCGTGCTCGACGGCCGCTTCCTGACGTTCGCGGTGTCGGTCCCCGGCCGCCACTACGCGCTCAACGCGGTCGCCGCGCTGGCCGCGGGGGTCGCGCTGGGCATCCCCGCGCACAACCTGGCGTCGGCGATCGGTACGTACACCGGCGTCAAGCGCCGCCTCCAGCTCAAGGGCGAGGCCGCGGGCGTCCAGGTCGTCGACTCGTACGCGCACCACCCCACGGAGATGACCGCCGACCTGGAGGCGATGCGCGGCGCGGCCCCCGCCGGCTCCCGGCTGCTGGTCGTCTTCCAGCCGCACCTCTTCTCCCGTACGCAGGAGCTGGGCACGGAGATGGGCCAGGCCCTCGCGCTGGCCGACGCCTCGGTGGTCCTGGACATCTACCCGGCGCGCGAGGACCCGCTCCCCGGTATCACCAGCGCGCTGGTGATCGACGCCGCGACGGCTGCGGGCGCCCAGGTCACAGCCGTGCACGACAAGGACGCGGTGCCCGGGCTTGTGGCGGGAATGGCGGGACCCGGTGATCTCGTTCTCACCATGGGCGCCGGAGACGTCACGGACCTCGGTCCGCTGATCCTGGCCCGCCTGTCCGCATAGCGGCCACGTGTGTGGGGCCGCCCGTGCGGAGTCCGCCTGTCCGATCGAGGCTGCGGCCGAGACGGTCCGACCGAGGGAGAGTGTGCGCAATGGCGTACGACATCGAGAAGCCGGACGAGCAGTGGCGCGCGGAGCTGTCCCCCGCGGAGTACAAGGTGCTCCGCAAGGCCGGCACCGAGCCCGCTTTTGTCGGCGAGTACACGGACACGAAGACCACCGGCGTCTACTCGTGTCGCGCCTGTAGCGCCGAGCTGTTCCGCTCTGACACGAAGTTCGAGTCGCACTGCGGCTGGCCGTCCTTCTACGACCCGAAGGACACGGACGCGGTCGAGCTGATCGAGGACCGCTCCATGGGCATGAAGCGGGTCGAGGTGCGCTGCGCACGCTGCGGCTCGCACCTGGGTCACGTCTTCGAGGGCGAGGGCTACGGGACGCCGACGGACCAGCGCTACTGCATCAACAGCATCTCGCTGCGGCTGACGCCCGACGAGAGCTGACGCCCGACAAGAGCTGACGCGGAGAAGCCGGGCGGGCCGAATCTCGGTCCGCCCGGCTTTCCGGTTGCGGGGGCGGGGTCAGCCCGTCCGCCGCTTGAGGGCGAGGCCCAGCCTGCCGAGGGCTCCCGGCCGGTTCCAGGCCCGGAACTCCTCGGTGTGATGCTGTCCCGCCCGGCCGAAGCTCTCCTCCACGGCTGCGAGATCCCCGGCGGGCAGGGACCGTACGACGGGCCGCAGGACCTTGTCGAGCAGTGCGGTACGGGTCCGGTCCCAGGCCTGGTTCGCCCCCGGGAACGAACTCCACGCGATGAAGCAGTCGGCCGTGTACGCGGGTACGGTACGCAGCCGCTCGCGTGTCCCGTCCTCGCGGGCGGCCCGGTCGTACGCGGCGAGGAGATCCGCGTCGCCGCCGTGGATGAGGTCGTACAGCTCGCCGTTCGGCCGCTCCTCGGAGAGGAGTTGGCGGGCGAGCGCGCCCAACGCCTGCTCCAGGACGCCCTGTTCGACCGGCTCGGCGTCGGCGCGCAGCAGACGGGCCCGTACGGTCCAGCCGGGGCCGGCCCGGCCCGCCCGGAGGGCCCCGGCGAACTCCAGGAGCAACAGGGCGGCACGCACCCGTGGTTCCAGCTTCTCGGGGAAGCTGCGCAGCAGGTCGTGCGCGAGGTCCGGGGCGTCCGGGTCGTCCCCGGGGCCGCCGAGCGCGGCGGCGACGAGGGTGGCCCAGGTGCCCGCCGAGCGGTGGGCGTCGGAACCGGTCTCGCCGAGCATCCGCCGGGCCTCGCCGGCCGTGGGCGTACCGTCCGCCCACACCAGCCGTACGGCCGTGCGCAGGACGAGCGGTTCGGCGAACGGGGAGACACCGGCGGCGCGCAGGACACCGGCGAGGGTGGCGACCCGGTCCTGGTCGCCGCCGCTCTCGGAGAGGCCGGTCACCGACCACGGGGCGGGTGCCTCCCCGCACATCCGCAGATGCGGCAGCGACTGAACTCCCTGGAGGGAGAGGGTGGTTCGGTTCAGCAGGCGGGTGGCGGCGGGCGGATCGGCGGCGGCGAGCCGGTCCAGGGCGCTCAGCAGCGCGACACGCAGCTCGAAGTGGTCCTCCAGCGCGGTCTGTACGGCGGGGGTGTACGCGCTCTCCGGTTCGGCGAGCAGGGCGGCGGCCAGGCGGTCGGCGAGGTCGGGCAGCAGCTCCGTACAGTCCACGCCCAGGATGCCCGCGATACGGAGCAGGCCGACGGGGCGGGAGGTGTCCGGGCCGGTCCCGGAGAGGTCGGCGGAGATGCCCGCGCGGAGTTCGAAGGCCAGCTCGATGCCGAGGCGCTGCTTGAACTCCGTGGAGAGCGAGCGGAGTTGCAGCTCGGGGAGCACGGGCAGTTCGCGGGGTGCGGAGTCGGAGTTGGCTTCTGTGTCGGCGCCGGTGGTGGCGCGGACGGCCTCGGTCAGGACGAGCGCGGCGAGCGGCGCGGTCACGGCGTCCGGCGAGCGGCCGGCGAGAGCGGCGAAGAGGTCGGCGAGGGCCTGGGTCTCGGCTGTCGTACGGTCGTCCTCGGTTGATGCGCACAACACGCCGACGAGTATCCGCACCTGCCCGTCGTCCAGGGCGCGCGCGTGGGTTCGCGCCCAACCGGCGGCTTCCGCGCGGCCGTTGGGGCCCGGGTTGACGCCGGCGCGCAGGGCGACGGCGGCGAGGGCGCCCGGGTGGAACCGGCCTCCGGGCAGTGTGGCGGCCTCCTCGAACAGCTCGGGGGCCCCGGCGAGCCACAGACGCGCGGCGGTCTCGGCCCAGCTGTCGCGTGAGCTGTCCGCGTCCTCGTGGGCCCCCTCGGTGCAGTCAAGTACACGAAAGCGGTGGGGCAGTTCGGCGAGGCCCCGTGCGTCGCCCGGGAGAACACCGAGGATCCGCTGCCGGGCGTCGCGGGGGCGGCGGGTGTACGTGGTGAAGGTCAGCCGTGACGCGCTCGCGGCGGGCAGGACGTGGCCGGCCAGCGCGATCCACTGGGCGACGTCGGCGGTGCGGCGCTCGACGAGCACGATCTGCTGGGCAGCGTCGTTCTCCTCCTCCTTGTCCTCCTTGTCCTCGGCGATGGCGCGCAGCCCGGCGAAGAACCCCGCCAGCCAGGGCGCGCGGGAGGCGGCGAAGCCGATCAGGCCCTCACGGTAGAAGAGGCCCGAGGCGGGGAGGGTGTCCATCGGGTCCGGCACACCACTGTCCGGGGTGGTGGCTCCCCAATGCGGCGAATTCCAGGCGGTGATGGGCAGCGCGCCGCCCGGCAGCCCCTCGCCGGGCGGCAGGAGTACGGCGTGGGCGTGGAAGGCGCTTCTGCGTCCGCCGGGTTCGGCTCCGACGCAGACGGCACGGGCCAGCAGCCGGCCGCCGTCGGAGAGCGCGCTGTGGCTGAACGCCTGCGGGAAGTCGGCGAGTTCGGCGTCCGTGGGGCGGACGGGGGCGTCCTGCGGAGGCTCGTACCCGAGCAGTCGCCCGGCCTCTTCGAGAAGCGCCCGGCCGATCCCGTCGGTGACGGCCGTGAACCGAACGCCCGAGCCACCGGACTCCGGCGGAACGGAGGTGTAGTGCAGCTGTGCCAGGCTCATGCGCCGGCTCTCCTGTGTCTGCTGTGCGTGCTGTGTGCTCGCCAATGTCTACTTCAATTCGGCGCGGTAGGGAGGGGCTACGGAGAGAAGACCCGACAACGGCCCGGCTGACGCGGACGCGGGACGCGGGGACGTAGCGGCCCGGTGGAACGGGGCGAGAGCGACGGGCCGCGCTGTGTGCGTCCCGTGAGGTTGGTGCGCGGCAGGGGCCGTAACGGCAGAGATGGCTGGGCCGGTGTGGGTGCGGGGCTGAGCGAGGCATACGTGGCGGGTGATCGGTCGGCGGGCCCGCCGTCGTGGCCGGCTTTCTGTGGTTGCGGCCGGAACCTCGTGGCCATCGGGCGCGAGTGGTACGGAGGCAGGGGCCCGTTTCGCGTGGGTTGAGGAGGTCGCGCGCGGCGGCGCGTGGCGCGTTCCGGGGCCGCGTTGCGCGCCGCCTGGGTACAGAGCCGGGGAGCGGGCGACCTGTACCCGGCCAACTTCGCCGGCTCGGGGGGTGGTTGGTCTGCGGTCGGGCCGTAGACGGCGGCGTTTCGGCGGGTCGCGTCGGGCGCGGACTGGGCGCTGGTCAAGGGGCCCGGCGGTCGCCTGCCGACAGTCGTGGCATGGCTGCCGGGTCGGTCCGTGCCGGGCCTGATCGCGCGTCCCCGTGGGCGGGGCTCCGCCCTGTCGGCGCGAGGGGCGTCCGCGAGGGGCGTCATGGGGCGGTCAGGGGGCGTCGCCCCAGGGCGTGGTCGCCGGTACGGGTTACGCGGGCTGGAGCAGGTCCCAGCGGTTGCCGTACAGGTCCTCGAAGACCGCTACCGAGCCGTACGGTTCGTGTCGCGGCTCCTCCAGGAAGCGGACGCCGGCCGCCAGCATCCTCGCGTGGTCGTGTGCGAAGTCCTCCGTGTGGAGGAAGAAGCCGACCCGGCCGCCGGTCTGCGCGCCGACGCTCGCGCGCTGGGTGTCGCCGGCCGCGCGGGCGAGCAGCAGGGAGACCGCGCCCGTTCCCGCGCCGCCGGGACGGACCACGACCCAGCGGGAGCCGTCGCCCCGGTCGGTGTCCTCCACCAGCTCGAAGCCGAGCTTGTCCGTGTAGAAGGCGAGGGCCTCGTCGTAGTCGGCGACGACCAGGGTGACCAGGGCGATGTGTGACATGCGTCGGTACGTTATACGTATGATGGGAGCTCTGCAAGGGTGGGAGAATGCCCCTATGGACGCGCCCGCCCTCACCGACCTCATCGCCCGCGCCCGCCGCCTCGCCGTCCCCGGTCACCGCCGCCTGCTCGGCATCGCGGGGCCGCCCGGCGTGGGCAAGTCCACCCTCGCCGCCCTCCTGGTCGAGCGCCTCGACGGGCTCGCCGTCCTCGTCCCCATGGACGGCTTCCACCTGGCGCGCGCGGAACTGGACCGCCTCGGCCGTACGGACCGCAAGGGCGCCCCCGACACCTTCGACGCCGCCGGTTACGCCGCGCTGCTCGCGCGGCTGCGCGCGCCGGAGCCCGGCGCCGTCGTGTACGCGCCCGCCTTCGACCGGTCGCTGGAGGAGCCGGTCGCGGGCAGCCTCCCCGTACCGCCCGAGATCCCGCTCGTCGTCACGGAGGGCAATTACCTGCTGCACGACGAAGGCCCCTGGGCGCCGGTCCGCCCGCTCCTGGACGAGGTGTGGTTCCTGGACCTGGACCCCGAGGTGCGCGTACGCCGGCTGGTGGACCGGCATGTCCGCTTCGGCAAGGAGCGCGGGTACGCCGAGCGCTGGGTCAGGGACTCCGACGAGGCCAACGCGCGCCTGGTGGCCCGTGGGCGGGGGCGGGCGGATCTGGTCGTCGGCCTGGAAGGCTGGGAAGACTAGGCCGTTTCTCCGGAATCGTCGGACGGGCCGGATTCGACCGCGCCTTGTCGTCAAGCCTCGGGTCGGCAGTGCCGTACAGGCGGGGGAATCAAGCCCGTCCGGCGATGGAGGACGATCTGTGGCGCCGGGATCGCGACCGCGCCGACGCGGCGCGGCGTCAGCGAGGCCCGTACCGGGCGTCCGGGGGCCCGTCCTCGGAGTTCCGCCGGACAGGGCCTAGGCTCGTAGTTTGGACGATCACCGGAAGGCCGATGATCTGCGGGACGGCGATCGGCCCGGTGGCGGGTGGTACGGCGGTCATGGCGGGCATGGCCGACACGGGTGGAGGCGATGGTGTGGGGTTCTTCCGACGAGGGCCTAGGCGCGACGCACGGGACACGCCGCGCGATCCGGCGTTCTCCTTCTTCTCGGTCGACGAGGGGGCGCTGTTCCGTGGCCAGGTGCGTGAGGCCTTCGCGGAGCACGGCCTGGAGGTCACGGTCTATGTGGACGTGGTGACGGACAGTTCCGGCCGCCAGTTCGGCCTCGGCAACCTCGCGGCCGTGTGCCACAACGACGACCGGGGCCCGCGCGTCTGGGGCGAGCTGGCCCGCCAGCACGCCGGGATGGTGCTCCGTACGATGGACGGCCCCTCCGCCCTCGACACCCTGCCGCCCGACCAGATCCGCGCCCAGCTCTACCCCCGGGTCATCAGCGCCGAGGGCCTGGACCCGCAGACGTTCGCCTACGCGCGTTCCGTCGCCCCCGGGCTGTACGAGGTGCTGGCCCTGGACCTGCCCGAGAGCGTCATGATGCTCACGGACGAGGCGCTGGAACCGCTGGGAGAGGTCGCGCGGCTGCGGGAACAGGCGCTGCGCAATCTGCGCGAGCTGCCGGTGGAGAAGCGCGAGACGGTCAAGGACGCGGACGGGATGCGCTTCGAGGTGGTCCTCGGCGACTCGTTCTACACGGCCAGCCGCGTCCTCGCGCTGGACTCCGTCGTCCAGCGGGTCACCGGCCGCCAGATCGGCCTGGACGGCGCGCTGGTCGCGATGCCCTTCCGGCACCAGCTCGCCTTCCACGTCATCCGCGACGCCACGATGATCCCGACCCTCAACGCGATGGCGTCCTTCGCCGCCTCGGGGTACGAGGACACGCCGGGTGCCATCAGCCCGTACGTCTACTGGTGGCGCGGCGGCACGCTCACGCAGCTCAGCGAGGAGGACGAGGACGGCGAGGGCCTGCGGATCGTCGTGGGCGACGATTTCGAGGCGTTGCTGGAACGGCTGGTCGCGCAGGACCCGCCCGGCTGACCCGCCTGCCCGGCCGGCCGGAGTTCTGAGCCGCTCGCCCGACTCACGGGGTGCCCGCGAAGGGCGTTCCGCCCGTCACGGCGTGTGGTGTCCGCCGGGCCGGGGGCTACTCGCCGGCCGGGAAGTCCGTCGAGGCGGCGACGTCCTGCTGTGCCTCCAGGGCGGCCAGGCGGTCCGTGAGGGACGCGCGGATGATGCCGAAGGAGTCCGTGCCCAGCGCGATGCGCAGGGGGGCGGGGTTTGCTCGGCGCTGCCGATGATGACCGAGGCCATCCTGGCCGGGTCGCCGGGCGGCAGGGCCTGGCCGCTTTCGAGGATGGCGCGGACCGCCGCGGCAGGCGTGTCGGCGTAGGCCTCCAGCGCCGGGCCCAGCTGGGCGGAGCCGTAGCGGAACCGGGTGCGGGCACCGCCGGGTTGGATGATGGTCACTCCGATGCCGAAGCCGGCGACCTCGCGAGCGACGGCCTCGGTGAAGCCTTCGACGGCCCACTTGGTGGCGTGGTACATCGAGCCGCCCGGGAACGCGGCCTGGCCGCCGAAGGTCGAGATCTGGATGATCCGGCCCCCCTGCTGGGCGCGCAGGTGCGGCAGGGCCGCGCGGATGACGTGGATGGAGCCGGTCAGGTTGGTGGCGATGATGTGGTCGATCTGGCTGTCGGTGAGCTCCTCGGCGGCGCCGAAGAGACCGTATCCGGCGTTGTTGACCACGACGTCGACGGTGCCGAGCTCGGCGAACGCCTTGTCGACGACGGTCTTGATCTCCGCTGTGTCGGTCACGTCGAGATGGGCGGTCCAGAACCGGTCTCCGTACTCGTCCTTCAGGTCCGCGACGGCGTCCAGCTTGCGCACGGTGCCCGCGACACGGTCGCCGCGCCGCAGGAGCTGCTCGGTCATCTCATGCCCGAAGCCGCTGTTGGCGCCGGTGATGAACCATGTACGCGCAGTCATGGGAATCCTCTCCTTCGGTGGACCGGGCGGTCTTCCGCCGCCCTGAGAAGAGTCTTCGCCGCGCGGGGACGGGTAGCGATTCCCCTGCTGAGACCCCTCCCCAGCAGGGACACCCAGCCGTGGGGAATCGGCCTTACGGTGGATTCATGACCGGAAACCAGATCGGCGGCTTCCTCCGTGCCCGTCGCGATCAGGTCCGTCCCGAGCAGGTGGGCCTGCGCGACAACGGGCGTCGCCGCGTACCCGGTCTGCGCCGGGACGAGCTCGCGATGCTCGCGGGGATCAGTACCGAGTACTACACCCGGCTCGAACAGGGCCGCGACCAGAATCCGTCCCTCCAGGTCCTGGACGCGGTGGCACGGGCCCTGAACCTGGACGACGACGCCCGCGCCCACCTGCGCCGGCTCGCCACGCCGGCCCCCGCGAGGCCGCGCGCGCCGCGCCGCGCCGAGCGGGTGCGCCCCAGCCTGTTGCAGCTCATCGACTCCTGGCAGGCCACCCCCGCCTTCGTACAGGGCCCCCACCTGGACATACTGGCGTCCAACGCCATCGCCCGGGCGCTGTCGTCCGTCTTCACCCCCGGCACGAATCTGCTGAGAGCCACGATCCTGGACCCCGCCATGCACGAACTCATGCCGGACTGGGAAGCCAAGCTGGAAACCCTCGTCGCGGGCCTTCGCTCCACGGTCGGACCGGAGACCGAGGACCCGCGCCTGATGGCACTGGTCGGTGAACTCGCGGTCAAGAGCCCCGCGTTCGCTCGCATCTGGTCCCGGCACGACGTCCGCCCGCTGTCGGGCGGCGGCACCCATCACATGCGTCACCCCGCGGTGGGCGACCTCGAACTCGCCTACGACAAATTCGCCGTCAACGGCACCGACGGACTCACTCTCGTCATCTATCACGCGGAACCCGGCAGCAGCACCGAACAGTCCCTGGCCCTGCTCTCCACCCTGGCCGCCGACATCACGCCCGGCCACCAGCCCCAGAACCGGGACCGGAACCGTTCCAGCAGGAACTGACGGCCCTGCATACCGGTGCCGTACGGTCCGCCGCGTCGCGGGTGCGCTGGTGTCCCTGCTGGTGGTGTGCGGGACGGTCGACGGCGCGTTCCAGAGGATCGGCGCCCCGGACATCCCGGCCCCCGGACACCCCGACCCGCGAGGATTCCGGGGCTCGCGTCGCGTCGGGTCGGCGGGCAGGATGAGGGCATGGCCACCACGACCGGGAACCCCGAGCCCGCACTCGCCCCCTTCACCGCCGACGACTACCGCGCCCGGATGGCCCGCGCCGCCGCGTCGGCCGCCGGTGAAGGGCTGGCGGGGGTGCTCGTCGCGCCGGGGCCCGACCTCACGTACCTCACCGGCTACCGTCCCAGCGCCGACACCGAGCGCCTGACGCTGCTGGTCCTCGCCGCCGGCCAGGACCCCGTGCTCGTCGTGCCGGCCCTGGAGGCGGGGGACGCGGAGCGCGCGCCGGGCGCGCCCGTGCTCACGCTGCGCGACTGGACCGACGGCAAGGACCCGTACGCGCTCACGGCGCCCCTGCTCGACCCCGCGGGACGGTTCGGCGTCAGCGACAACGCCTGGGCCATGCACCTGCTCGCGTTCCAGCGTGCCCTGCCCGGCACGTCGTACGTGGCGCTGACCGAGGCGCTGCCGATGCTGCGCGCCGTCAAGGACGCCCGGGAGCTGGCCAGGGCGGAGGCGGCGGGCGCCGCCGCCGACGCGGCGTACGGCGACATCCTCGGCGTACGGTTCGCCGGGCGCGGGGAGACGGAGGTGGCCGCCGACCTGGCCGCGCTCCTCCTGCGCCACGGCCACTCGCAGGTCGACTTCACGGTGGTCGGCTCGGGCCCCAACGGCGCGAACCCGCACCACGAGGCCGGAACCCGTGTCATCGAGCGGGGCGACATGGTGGTCCTCGACTTCGGCGGGCTCAAGCACGGTTACGGCTCCGACACCACCCGTACCGTCCATGTCGGCGAGCCGACCGCCGAGGAGCGGGCCGTCCACGACCTGGTCCGCGAGGCGCAGCAGGCCGGGTTCGAGGCCGTACGCCCGGGGGTGGCCTGCCAGGAGGTCGACCGGGCCGCCCGCGCGGTCATCGACGCGGCCGGGTACGGCCCGTACTTCATCCACCGCACCGGCCACGGCATCGGCGTCACCACCCACGAGCCGCCGTACATGATCGAGGGCGAGGAACGCCCGATGGTGCCCGGCATGTGCTTCTCCATCGAGCCCGGCGTCTACCTCCCGGGCCGCTTCGGCGTCCGTATCGAGGACATCGTCACGGTGACGGAGGACGGCGGACGCCGCTTCAACAACACGTCGCGGGAAATGGCGCTGGTGGAGTAGGGGGGAGCGCCCGCGCGATCCGCGCGTGAGGCCCGCGTTCAGCCGCCCGCCAGGACCACGCAGGACTCCGCCGGCAGTCGCAACACCCCGTCCGCGCCCGGTGGTTCGACCGGCTCCCAGGCTGCCAGGACCCGGGCCGCGCCCGCCCCGCCCAGGGGGATCTCGACCGGCTCGGGGGAGAGGTTGACCGCGATCCGCAGATCGCCCCGGCGGTACGCGAGCCAGCGGGCCTCCTCGTCGTACGCGACCTTCACCGACGCCAGGTTCGGGTCCGCGAGGTCCGGCTGGCCGCGGCGCAGGGCGATCAGGTCGCGGTGCCAGGACAGCAGCCGCGCGTGCGGCTCCTTGCCCAACTCCGAGCGGTCCAGGACGGAACGGGCGCGGGTCGCGGGATCCTGCGGATCGGGGATGTCCTCCTCCGCCCAGCCGTGCGCCCCGAACTCCCGCCGCCTGCCGTTGCGTACGGCCTCGGCCAGGACCGGGTCCGGGTGGTCGGTGAAGAACTGCCAGGGGGTGCCCGCCCCCCACTCCTCGCCCATGAACAGCATCGGGGTGTGCGGGCCCGTCAGCACCAACGCGGCGGCGCACGCCAGCAGTCCGGGGGAGAGCGTGGCGGAGAGCCGGTCGCCGAGCGCGCGGTTGCCGATCTGGTCGTGGGTCTGCGCGTACCCGAGGAAGCGGTGGGCCGGGGTCCGCGTCACGTCGACGGGACGGCCGTGTGTACGGCCCCGGAAGCTCGAATACGTACCGTCGTGGAAGAAGACCCGCGTCAGCGTCTTGGCGATCGCGGCGAGCGGCGCGCGGGCGAAGTCGGCGTAGTAGCCCTGGCCCTCACCGGTGAGCGCGGTGTGCAGCGCGTGGTGGAAGTCGTCGTTCCACTGGGCGTGCAGGCCCAGTCCGCCCTGGGTACGGGGGGTGGTGGTGCGGGGGTCCGCCAGGTCCGACTCGGCGATCAGGAAGAGCGGGCGGCCGAGGCCCCCGGAGAGCCCGTCGACGGCGGTGGACAGCTCTTCGAGGAACGTCAGCGCGCGGTGGTCGGCCAGCGCGTGCACCGCGTCGAGGCGCAGCCCGTCCAGCCGGAAGTCCCGCAGCCAGGCCAGCGCACTCTCCAGCAGGTACGCGCGGACCTCGTCGGAACCGGGAGCGTCGAGGTTGACGGCCGCGCCCCACGGGGTGTGATGGGTGTCCGTGAAGTACGGCCCGAACTGGGGCAGGTAATTGCCCGCGGGGCCAAGGTGGTTGTGCACCACGTCCAGGACGACGCCCAGGCCGAGACCGTGCGCGGCGTCGACAAAACGCTTGAGCCCCTCGGGGCCGCCGTACGGCTCGTGCACCGCCCACAGCGACACCCCCTCGTACCCCCACCCGTGCACCCCGGGGAACGGGCACACCGGCATCAACTCGATGTGCGTGACGCCCAGTTCGGCGAGCGGGGCGAGCTGCTCCGCCGCCGCGCCGAAGGTGCCCTCGCCGGTGAACGTCCCCACGTGCATCTCGTACAGGACGGCTCCCGGCAGCGCCACGCCCGGCCACTCGGCCCGCCACTCGTACGCGGTCTGGTCCACGACCGCGCTCAGTCCGTCGGGGCCGTCGGGCTGGCGGCGCGAGCGGGGGTCGGGCAGGACGGGGCCGCCGTCGAGCGCGAAGCCGTAGCGGCTTCCGTCGGCGGCGGGCGCCTGGGCGATCCACCAGTCCTCGCGCTCGGGGTCGCGCTCCATCGGTACGTCGTCGTCCGCGACCCGGAGCACGACCCGGTCCTGCGCCTGCGGTGCCCACACCTCGAACTGCACGGGCTGTTCCCCCTTGTCGCCGTACCGGCCAGTACCTGCTTGCACTCGCCTGTCACCACCACTGTCACCACTACTGTCCCCACATGGTGACAAGACAGGCGGCCGGAGGGCGGGTGATCGCGGCGAATCGGGCCCAGGTTCCCTCCGGCGCAGGTCAGCGCTGGGCCGGATGCGGTGTGTCGCCGGTACCGTCTGGACACTCCGGGGGCGTCGGCCCGACAATCACGGGGTGACGTCCTCCTTCGAGTTCCAGACGTATCCCGCGCGGCTGTCCGACGCCGAGCGCGACCGCGTACTCGCGGTGCTCAGGGAAGGCGCGGCGCTGGGCCGGCTGTCGCACGACACGTTCCTGCGCCGGACGGATCTGGTCCTCGCGGCCCGGGGCGCCGACGAACTGAAGGCGCTCACGGCGGACTTGGAGACCGAGAGCCCGTGGTCGCGGAAGCTGTTCGGGACGGTGAGCCGGGTCTCGGCGTTCTCGATCAGGCTGCGCAGGGCGTGGCAGGTCGAACGCCTGCCGAAGCTGCTGCTGCCGCAGCCGGGGCCGTATCCGCTGCGGATCGGCCGCGATCCGATGAACGGACTGCGGCTCAGCCACGAGACGGTCTCGCGCGTCCACGCCGAACTGAGCATGCAGGGCGGGGTATGGATCCTGCGCGACCTGGGCTCGACGAACGGCACCACGGTCAACGGCCGCCGGGTCACGGAAACGGTCGTGGTGCGCGACGGTGACATGGTGGGCTTCGGCCGGATGGACTTCCGCCTGTCGTCGGGCGAACAGCCTCGCGGTTGAGGGCACGACCCTCGCCCGGCTCCACCGCTTCCCACGCCACGCCGTCGCCGGAACGCCGCCCCCCGAACTGGTCGAAACACGGACGGGGTGCCGTGGTCGGTGCTATACCGGCATGACGCTCTGAGGGGCGCAATGCGGGGGGCAGAGTTGTGGTGGAGGACGGCCGTGGACAAGTCGACGATGATATGGGTCGTTTACCGGGCATATCCGGACGCGCGAGACGTCGACCGCGTCCAGGTCTGCTGCTGATCCTGGTCCTGGTGATCGTGGCGGCGATCGCCGCCAGTTTTGTCGTACTCCCGCGCTATCTCGAAGAGGACGACAAGGCGACTGCCAAGAGGCCGCCCTCCGGGATGGCGCCCGGACGGTTTGCCGGGGAGTGGAAGGCGCAGGTCGAAGGCGGCGCTCCGCTCGGTTATCACGAGCCGACCGGCAGTCTGTTCCTGTGGTTCTCCGACCGTCCCGCCTCGCCCGCCGGTCTCTTCGTCCTCGACGCGAAGTCCGGTAAGAGGAAATGGCAGAGCCCGGTGAACTGGGACATCGAAATCGAGTACCTTCCCGTTGATCCGGTGCTCGGCGATGTTGTCGTTGTCGCCGGAAAGGATCCGTACGGCGAGTCCCGCCTGGCCGGGCTCGGCATACGCGACGGAAAATTGCTCTGGTCCCGCCCCTTCCCCCAGATCCGTCCTGAGATGGCCTTCTCCGACGGCTTTGTTGTCATGCAGACGGACGAATCGAGTGTGCGGGCCATCGGTGCCGCGCGGGGCACCGACAGGTGGAAATGGTCGGCTCCGGCAGGTTGCTCGGTCGTGGTGGTCCACGGCAGCGATCAACTCGTTGTCGTGGAGACCTTGTGCGGCGAGCGACGGGACATTCGCTCACTCGACAGAGCTGACGGCCACGAGTTGTGGAAACGCAGAGTGGACATGCGTGTGGGCTCCGAATACAGCCCCAACTGGGGTGTACGTGGCGGTCTCGTCGGCTTGACCGTCGGCGAGCAGATGTGGGCCTACAACGCCCGGGGAAAGACGGTCTTCGACAAGGCGAAGGGCGCCAGTTGCGGCGTCGGCGCGGACTGTTTCGCCGCGGGCGGCGACGTCGGTGTCCTGCGCTTCGCCTCAGGTGACGACAACATCGTCCAGGCCGTCGATCTCAGCGACGGCAAGCCGCTGTGGCGGCACCACATGACGGCGGACGTGCTCCAGGTCCGCGGGGACAGCCTGCACATCTTCGGGCGGTTCCCCGAGCCGCTGTTTCCGCACTTTCTGGCGACTGTCGACCTGCGTACCGGAACGTACCTCCTCAGCGCGACTCCGGCCCCGGCCCCGGACGCCACGGGAGACGACTTCATCGGCGTGGTGCGGAACCGGGTGCTGATGAACGAGAGCCTCGGCTCCTTCACCGCCTATCGGACGGTTCCGGCCGCCAAGGGGTTCTTCGGCGGTGCTCTGCCCGACGCCTGGCCCGATGCTTGCCGAATGCTGCGTCCGCAGGCGGTGGCGGATGTGATGGGCGACGTGCATTCCTACGCGGCGGTTCCGGAGCGGTTGGCCTTTCTCGGGTCGCGTCTGCCCCGGCCCACTGTCTGCCGATACCGCCCGGACCCGGTCGACGGCCCCCTTGTGAGCGCGAGGATCGTCTGGGTCGCGCCTACGGAGGAAGACGCCGCCGGGATCATGGATCGGTTCGTCGAGGCCGGGGGCGTCACCCAGCACCCTGGTGTCGGTGACGCGGCGGCCCAGAGAATGCCCTGGCAAGGGCAGGAGGAGCAGACCGTGTACTTCCGGGTGGGCAGGTACCTCGCTGCCGTCAGCGTCGAGGGACAGGCGGACCGGGCGCCCGAGTTGGCGAAACGGGCCGCTGAGGGTCTGCGTCGGCTCTCTTGAAGGCAGGTGAAGGGCTCCATGACTGTGTCTCCCCGCCGTCGCCGGCCCACTTCGGTGCGCAACGGAATTCGTCGGCCGGTTCGGCGACCGCGCACCACTCCGGAGCGGACCGGACCGGCGAACGGGACGGACGTCGGGACCCCGGAGACGGGAAGGCGTCCTTCCCTGATCCCGCTCGCTCTGATTGTCGGAACTCTCGTGACCGCCCTCCTGGCGGCCCTCGCCACGGATCTCTATTCCTGGGGGAGATCCCTCCTCACCGAACCGGGCGAGCCTTTCACCGCCAGCGTGTCCGTCGAGGACGACGGCACGCACGGTTACGCTCTGCCCGAGCCGCTGCGCACGGGAAACGACGCCTATGCCTTGCGTACGGGGTTTTCCACGGACGCCGAGTGGCTTCGGTTCCTGAAACGGAACGAGGCGGCCCCTGTGGGCGAGGCGCGTGTGTCGATCGTTCTCAAGGGACTTCGTTCCACCGTCCGTGTCACGGACATGCGGGTGCACATGACCGACACGGACCCCGTGTTGAAGGGCACCGCGATCCGTCCTTACACCCAGGGTGATGTCGCGTCGGTGCCTGTGCTGGTCGACCTGGACGAGCCCCGCCCCCGTATCCGCGGAAAGGGCGGCGCTCCTTACTTCCAGGGTTACAGCATCGATCTGGCGAAGGACGAGCGGGTCTCCGTCGAACTGAGGTGTAAAGGGGACAAAGCCCACTACGAGTTCTCCCTCGGCATCGATTACCTCGATGACGACGGAAAGCACACCCTTTACCTGGGCCGATCGGGCCGGACAGCGGAAAAACCGGCGGAGATCAAGACGAGCGACACCTTCCGCGTAACGGGCGAGGCGCGCTCGTACAGCACCGTCTACGAGGGCAACAACATGGGCCGGGGATATCACCCGGTGCGCTGAGGTGCGGCGGTCCTGGCACGCAACTCCTCCAGGACCAGCGTCAGTTCCCTCACCGCCGGGGGCATGGCGCCGATCGACCGCAGGAAGCCCTCCCCGCTGTTCCCGCCGCTCGGGGGCGTGTCGTACGCCAGCGCGGAGACACAGTCCCGGCCGGCAGCGCCTCGGCGTCCTCGCCGGAGATCCCCTGCGCGGTCGTCCGTTCCAGCACGCGGGCCCGTACGGCGGCCAGTTGGGCGCGATCCAGCTCGGTGAGCGTACGGGGCTCCGCGGCGGAGCCCCTGCGCAGGATCCGGCCGAGGGTGTTGTACGGCCGGGGGTGTTGTACGGCCGGCGGCCGCGTCGCCGCGCGCTGCCTTCGCGGGGTGCCGGGTGACCACGTAGGCCCCTTCGTACGGCCGGCCGGCCCCCTACGCCACCCGTACGGCCCCGCGCCGACTGCGCGTGGGCGTGGACGGTGGTCGGCTGGGGGGTAACCGCGCCCGTCCGCAGGCGCGCCCGCCCGGTCAGGGAGCCCACATGCCGGTCGAGCCGTCCGCCCGCACCAGCGCGACGACCGGGGTGGATCCGGCCGCCGGGCGGCCGTTGTCCGGGGATGTCGCGGCCGAGTGCCCGGGAGCCTCTCGCGTCGCTCTGCCCGGTGGGGGTGGTGGGAGCGGGGTGCGCCCGGCGGTGGGCGGGGGCGGGCGGGTGCCCCGGGTGTTGTTGCGAGGGGCCGTGCCCGATCCGTACCCCTTTTACCGCACCCTTCGTGAGCGTTCCCCCCTCGCCTACGAGCCCGTCCTCGGGGTCTGGCTCGTCAGCCGGTACGACGACGTCTCCCTCGCGCTCACCGACCCCCGGTTCACCCAGGGCCACCGGCCGGGCGACCCGGACTGCGCCGCCCATCCCGTACTGCCGGAGCGCGGGCTCGGGGAGGTGGTCGAGCGCACCGCGTACGTGCTCGCGCGGCGCATCGCGGGGCGGGGGCGGGCCGACCTCGTCGAGGAGTTCTGCCGGTGGCTGCCCGCCGGGGCGCTCGCGACCGCCGTCGGCGGGGCCTGCCGGGACGGCCGCGATCTGTCCCGGCTCGTACGCCGCCGCGCCGAGACCGCCCCCGCAGGACCGTGCGCCTCCCGCACCGCCGTCCGCGAGACGGCCCTCGCCTCGTTCCTCGCCAACGTCCTCGGCGAGCCGGGCCTCTCCGCGCTCCTGCGCGAACGGCCCGGGCTGATCCCGCAGGCCTGGGCCGAGTCCCTGAGGCGCGACCCGCCCGTGCAGGTCGTGCTGCGCCGTACCTCCACCGGGGTCGAGGTGACCGGCGGCACCCTCCCGGCCGGTGCCCAGGTCGCCTGCCTCATCGGGGCGGCCGGCCGGGACCCCGCCCGGTTCCGGGACCCCGACCGCTTCGACCTGGCACGGACCGACCCCGGCCAGCTCACCTTCGGCACCGGCGCCTGCCCCGCCGTACTGCTCGCGGGCCTGGAGGCGGAACACGGCCTGCGGGCCCTGCTGGCGGCGATGCCCGCCCTGCGCTGGGCCGACGGCTTCCGGCCCGTCCCGGCCGGACTGATCGTCAGAGCCCCACGCACGCTCCTCGTCAGCCCGAACGGCTAGGGCGCGTTCCAGACGTCCCGCGTAGCCCCTTCGCCGACCCGCCCTAGGAGCGGACCGTCCTGAGCAGCGCCACCGGACGGTCCGCGAACAGCTCCGCCAGAGGCACCGGTACGCCGCCCTCGAACTCCCGGGCGGGAGACGCCAGCGCGTCCGACCAGCGGCCGGGCGGCAGGACCAGTTCCGTGTCGGACCAGCCGCCCGCCTCCGCCAGCCGCAGCGGCAGCCGCGTCACCGCCGTGACCACCTCGCCCGAGCGGCAGAACGCCAGGCAGTGATCGGCGGCCTGGCCGCTCGCCGCCAGGGGGATGTACGTCCCCGACGCGCCGAACACCTCGGGGCGCTCCCGGCGCAGCCCCAGCGCCGCCGTCGTGACCACCGTCTTCTCGTCCGGCGGGCCGGTCCTGAACGGCGCCCGGTTGTCCGGGTCCACCAGGGCCACGTACTCCCGTTCCGTGCCCTGGTACAGGTCGGGCACGCCCGGCATCGTCAGGTGCACCAGCGCCGCGCCCAGCGCGCTCGCCCGTACGTACGGGCCGAGCGTGCGCGTGAACGCCGCGACCGTCCGCCGCGCCGGACCGGCCGGCCCCGCCTCCACGAATTCCGTCACGGCGCGCTCGTACAGCGGGTCGCCCTCCGTCCAGTTGG
Source organism: Streptomyces sp. NPDC087420 (assembly GCF_044744165.1). Lineage (NCBI taxonomy): Bacteria > Bacillati > Actinomycetota > Actinomycetes > Kitasatosporales > Streptomycetaceae > Streptomyces > Streptomyces sp. NPDC087420. Next base: position 226,925 of record NZ_JBIUXU010000007.1, on the reverse strand, counting down.
TGTGCAGCCCCGCCTCCCGTACGGACTTGAGCAGCGCGGGGGCCATTCGCGATCCGTCCGGCCAGGACGCCTCCGCCGCCTCCGCGTCCCCGGCGGCCGCCGTCTCCGGGTCGGTGCCGAAGCCGCGCCCCCCGCCCCCGTCGCTCTCCTCAAGGAGTTCGCCCGCCGGCGTGAAACCCACCGCCGTCTGCCACGCCTGCCACGCCAGCTGCGGATCCGGCGCCGCCACGCCCGTCACCCGCTCCAGCAGGTCGCCCCACCGCTCGGGGCACTCGGACAGGACCGCGATCCCGGCCCGTACGTCCGCGCTGCGCTTGGTGTCGTGTGTGGTCAGTACGGTCCCGGTCGTCGGCCAGTCCCGCGCCAGCCGGGCGCAGTACGCGTGGAACCGCTCCGGGCTCACCGCCGGGTCGCCCGGGTCACCGCCCACCTCGTTCGCCGAGATCAGCGGCACATAGCGGTAGAACGCCGTGTCCTCCACGGACTTGGCGCGCAACGCCGACGACGTCTGGGCGAAGCGCGCGCAGAACGCCACGTGGTCGGGGCCCGTACCGAGCCGGCCGAGCGCCAGTTCCCGCACCACGTCCACGGCCGACGACTCCCTCGGCACCACGAACGCCGCCTTCACCTGCCGTACCGCCTCGTCGGAGACCGCCGCCTCCGCCGCGTCGGGGCTCGGGCCGCCCGCCGTCGTGTAGGGGCGGTAGACCGGGACCCGTACGAGCAGCTCCCGGATCGCGGTGCGCAGCGCCCACGGCGCGTGGTCGCGCAGGGCCGGGTCCGCCGCGCAGATTCGTTCCGCCGCCCGGCCGAGGAACGCCGTCTCGGCGGCCAGTTCATGGATGACCACCTTGTACGCGGCCCGGCGCACCGTACCTTCCCAGTACCCGCCCCGGTCGCCGGCCGGCGCGGCCACCGTGCGGTACAGGTCCTCCAGCGCCCGCGCGCCCACCGGGTCGGTGAAGACGCCATCGATCCGGTGCAGCGCGTCGTAGCCGGTGGTCCCGGCGACCGGCCAGCTCGCGGGGAGCGGCTCCTCGCCGGTGAGGATCTTCTCCACGACCGTCCAGCAGTCGCCGCCCGTCGCCTCGTCCAGCCGGCGCAGGTACTCCTCCGGGTCGGCGAGCCCGTCCGGGTGGTCGATCCGCAGCCCGTCCACGACGCCGTCCCGTACCAGCTCCAGGATCTTCGCGTGGGTCGCGTCGAAGACCTCCGGGTCCTCGACCCGCACCCCGATCAGCTCGGAGATGGTGAAGAAACGCCGGTAGTTGAGTTCCGTACGGGCCAGCCGCCACCACGCGAGCCGGTAGTGCTGACGGTCCAGCAACTCGGGCAGCGGCAGCCCCTCGGTGCCCGCCGCGAGCGGGAAACGCTGGTCGCCGTGGCACAGCCGCCCGTCCTCGACGCGCAGCTCGCCCGAGTCCAGCTCGTCGCCGACCGGGCCCGGCAGGACGGGCATCAGCACCTTGCCGTCCCCGGCGTCCCAGTCGATGTCGAACCAGCGCGCGTACGGCGAGTCGCGGCCCTCGCGCAACACCTCCCACAGGGCCTTGTTGTGCCGGGGCGCGGTGGCCATGTGGTTGGGGACGATGTCGAGGACGATCCCGAGGCCGTACTCATGGGCCCGGCCGGCCAGGCGCCGGAGACCGTCCTCACCGCCCAGCTCCGCGCGTACGGTCGAGTGGTCGACGACGTCGTAGCCGTGCGCAGAGCCGGGAACGGCCTCCAGCACCGGCGAGAGGTGCAGGTGCGAGACGCCGAGCGCGGCGAGGTAGGGCACGGCTTTGGCCGCCGCCGAGAAGGGGAAGTCCGGCTGGAGCTGGAGCCGGTAGGTCGCGGTGGGCGTCATACGATCGTACGTACCCCGGTTCTGGGCTTCTGTGTCATCACCGTCACCGGCTCATGCGTACGGCCGGACAACGGGCCCGGTGGGGTCTCCGCGATCACCCGGCCGCCGTAGAGCCTACGGCTTGTGGACGTACGGCGTGGTGATGCTCAGCTGTACGAATCCCAACCGGTGAAGGATCGGGCGGCTGTCGTCGGAGGCGTCGACCTGGAGGAAGGGGTAGCCGCGCGCGGCGGCGATCCTGGCCCGGTGGGCCACCAGCGCCCGGTAGACGCCCTTCCCGCGCCACGCCTCGGCCGTACCGCCGCCCCACAGCCCGGCGAACTCCTTGCCGGGCGGCAGCTCCATGCGCGCCGCGCTCACCGGTACGTCCCCGGCCATCGCGACCACCGCGACCACCTCGTCGGGGGTCTCGGTGAGCTGGGCGAGGAGCCGCTGCCTGAGCCATCCGCCGCCCGAGCCGAACGCCTGCTCGTGGACGGTCGCCACCAGCTCCACCCCGGCCGCGTCGGTCACCGGGACGAGTCGTACGCCTTCGGGCAGCTCGACGGGGGCGGTCAGTCCCGCGGTCTCCGCGACCATCAGGGCCTCCGGGGGCTCGGGGACAAAACCGGCCCCCAGGAGCAGGTCGGGCAGGGCGGCCGGCCGGTCGTGGCTGTAGTGCTTCCACTCGAACTCGCGCCCGAGCGCGGTGAAGTGCGCCACCTGCGCGGCGACGGCCGCCGGAGCCGACTCCTCGTCCAGGTCCGACCAGAGGATCCCGTTCCAGTCGTGCGGGCCGCCGCTGCGCCGTACCACCCCGCCGGTGTGCTCGACGACGGCACCGGTGTTGTCGGGGGCCGCGTCCCGGCGCATCCGCCGGTCGAACAGAGTCAGTACCTCTTCGTGATCCATCCGGCCACGAGAACACCGCGGGGCGGCAGGGGCAACCGCATTAAGCCCCCACCGCCCCGCCGGGCGTCACGCCGGGCGCATCAGGACCGTCAGGCTGCGGCCGATCATCGTGATCCGCTCACCGCCGTCGACCTTCTCGCCCTGCCCCGGAGGCACTCCCTCCGGCCGGCCCGTGTCGACCATGACCTGCCACTGGCGCCCGTGGTTCACCGGAACCACGAACTCCAGCTCCTCCGCGCTCGCGTTGAACATCAGCAGGAACGAGTCGTCCGAGATCCGCTCACCGCGCGGCCCCGGCTCCGAGATCGCGTGCCCGTTCAGGAAGACCGTCATGGCCTTGGCGTGGGCCGCCTGCCAGTCCTCCTGCGTCATCTCGCCGCCCTCCGGCGTGAACCACGAGATGTCGGAGAGGTCGTCGTGCGTGCCCTCCACCGGACGGCCGTGGAAGAAGCGCCGCCGCCGGAAGACCGGATGGTCGCGCCGCAGCCACACCATGGCCTGGGTGAATTCGAGCATCGTACGGTCGGTCTCGGCGCCCGGCTCCGGCCAGCGGACCCAGGAGACCTCGTTGTCCTGGCAGTACGCGTTGTTGTTGCCGCCCTGCGTCCGGGAGAACTCGTCACCGTGGCTCAGCATCGGCACGCCCTGCGACAGCATCAGCGTCGCGATGAAGTTGCGCATCTGGCGGTTGCGCAGCTCGATGATCTCCGGATCGTCGGTCTCGCCCTCCACGCCACAGTTCCAGGACCGGTTATGGCTCTCGCCGTCCCGGTTGTCCTCACCGTTGGCCTCGTTGTGCTTGTCGTTGTACGACACCATGTCGTGCAGGGTGAAGCCGTCGTGGCACGTGGTGAAGTTGATGGAGGCCAGCGGCCGGCGCCCGTCGTCCTGGTAGAGGTCGGAGGACCCGGTGAGCCGGCCGGCGAACTCCGCCAGCGTCCTCGGCTCGCCCCGCCACAGGTCCCGTACGGTGTCGCGGTACTTGCCGTTCCACTCCGTCCACAGCGGCGGGAAGTTCCCCACCTGGTAGCCGCCCTCGCCGACGTCCCAGGGCTCGGCGATCAGCTTCACCTGGCTCACCACCGGGTCCTGCTGCACCAGGTCGAAGAACGACGACAGCCGGTCCACCTCGTGGAACTGGCGGGCCAGGGTAGCCGCCAGGTCGAAGCGGAAACCGTCGACGTGCATCTCGGTCACCCAGTACCGCAGCGAGTCCATGATCAGCTGGAGCACGTGCGGACTGCGCATCAGCAGGGAGTTCCCGGTCCCCGTGGTGTCCGTGTAGTAGCGCTGGTCCTCGGAGAGCCGGTAGTACTGCGCGTTGTCCAGGCCCCGGAAGGAGAGCGTCGGGCCGAGGTGGTTGCCCTCCGCCGTGTGGTTGTAGACGACGTCGAGGATGACCTCGATGCCCGCCCGGTGGAGCGCCTTGACCGCCTGCTTGAACTCCAGGACCTGTTCGCCCCGGTCGCCCCAGGAGGCGTAGGTGTTGTGCGGGGCGAAGAAGCCGATCGTGTTGTAGCCCCAGTAGTTCGCGAGGCCGGCGTCCACAAGACGGTGGTCGTTGACGAACTGGTGGACCGGCATCAGCTCCAGCGCCGTCACGCCCAGTTCCGTCAGGTGCTCGATCACCGCCGGGTGGGCCAGCCCCGCGTACGTGCCGCGCAGTTCCTCGGGCAGCTCCGGGTGGAGCATCGTGAGGCCCTTCACATGGGCCTCGTACAGGACCGTCTTGTGGTACTCGGTCCTCGGGAGCCGGTCGTCGCCCCAGTCGAAGTACGGGTTGACGACGACGGAGGTCATCGTGTGGGGGGCGGAGTCCATGTCGTTGCGCGAGTCGGGCTTCCCGAAGTGGTAGCCGTACACCGACTCGTCCCACTCGACGGCCCCGCTGATCGCACGGGCGTACGGGTCGAGGAGCAGCTTGGCGGAGTTGCAGCGCTGCCCCCGCTCCGGTTCGTACGGTCCGTGGACCCGGAAGCCGTACCGCTGGCCGGGCATGATGCCCGGCAGGTAGGCGTGCCGGACGAAGGCGTCGCTCTCGCGCAGTTCCACCGCCGTTTCTGAACCGTCGTCGTGCAACAGGCACAACTCGATCCGGTCGGCGGCCTCGGAGTAGACCGCGAAGTTGGTGCCGGCGCCGTCGTACGTGGCGCCGAGGGGATACGTCTGTCCCGGCCAGACCTGCATAGATACAACTCTTCCATTTCTGATCCGGGTGCTGCGGGTCACTTGAAGACAGATCTTCCCCGAAAGTGGCGTCACCACCTAGGAACCGGGTGGATTCTTGCCCGAGTCAACGTGGCGTTCCGCGCCGTCGCCCGGATCGCGGACCCGGGTTCCGGGGCGTGGCGGTCCCGCCAGGGCGGTGACGGGGGAGGTGCGCACCGGGCGCAATCCCTATGAATCATCTCACTCCGTCAGATCTTGCCGCTGGGAACGGCCTTCCTGATCACGGGAGTTGGCAAACCGGCCTGCCCATCGGGCTGCACCGGCTCCCATCGGCGGAGTACCCTTCCTTGATCGTTGAAGGGGAGATGAAGGCGGTGCGCGGGTGAGCTCGGGAGGCCTGGAGCTACCCCCCGGTGACGCGAGTCACGAGGGGGATTCCGGCGACATCCCGCCCGGGGCGGTCTCCCTCGCGCGACCGATGGAGATCGGGGCGGAGCTGGACTGGGGCGCGGACGCCTGGAGTGAGGTCCGCACCCGCGCACAGCGGGCGGGGCGCGCCTACATCTGGCTGAACCTGGTCGAGCAGCGGCTGCGGTCCGTCGTGGCCGCGGTGCTGAGACCCATCTACGAACCGGTGCACGGCGAGGAATGGGTGGTCGCCGCCGCGGGCCCCGCCGGGCAGGAATGGGTGCAGCGGGCCGTGGCCGTACGGGAGGTCTCGCGGCGCAAGGGCTACCTCCTGGACCCGGCCGACGACAACGTCCTGAGCTTCCTCACGCTCCCGCAGCTGCGGGAGCTGATGGTCCAGCACTGGCCCTGCTTCGAGCCGTACTTCGACGACCGGCGCGATGTGGAGCTGGCGCTGGACGAGCTGGAGGTCGCGCGGAACGTCGTCTCACGCAATCGGGCGCTCTCCGAGACGGTCCTCGCGCAGGCGGAGCGGGCCTCGGCCCGGCTGCTGGAGATCCTGGGCGGGGGCGCCGGGATCCCCTCGACGGCGCGGCTGCGGGTCGACGCGGTGGAGGACCTGGTCGGCGACCGGTACGCGGACGTGGTCTCCGTCCATCCCGACCGGGTCAGGCTCCAGCGCCAGATCCCGGCGGAGGACCTGTTCGGCGGGGCCCGGCGCGTCGACGCCATCGGGATAGGCCTGAACCTGCTGGTGCAGAACTTCTCCGGGCGCCGGCTGATCCGGCTCGCCGAGTCGGGCTGCCGGATACGGCTGGTCTTCCTCAACCCGGCGAGCAGCGCGGTCAAGCGGCGCGAACGCGAACTGGGCCTGCGGAAGGGCGAGCTGAGCCGCACGGTCGAGATGAACATCCTGCACATGCGGCGGGTGCGCTCCAAGCTGCGCGACCCGGGCGCCTTCGAGATCCACGTCTTCGACGAGACCCCGCGCTTCACCGCCTACCTGGTGGACGGCGACGGCCCCGACGGCCTCGCCGTGGTCCAGTCGTACCTGCGCCGGGCCCGCGGCATGGAGGCCCCGGTCCTGGTGCTGCGGGGCGGCGGCCGCGAGGTGGTCCGCGCGGGCCAGGAACAGGAACACGGCCTCTTCCAGACGTACCGCGAGGAGTTCGAGTCGGTCTGGACGGATTCACGACCGGTGTCCTGAGCGTCCCGGGGCACCTCGGGGCCGCTGGCCGGCGTCACAGCTCACCGCGACCTTTTCTCGATGTGAGGCGCGTCGGGCGAACTCGACCACGCTGCGGAGGATCGAATCGCCAAGCTGAGGGAGCGCAGCCAAGGCCGTCACAGGATTGTCGGTGAGGCGGCCCAGGTACAAGCCTAGGTGTTCGCGGAGGCCTGGGTTCGCGAACGCTCAGCTACGAGATGCCGGATGCGCGGAACACCGCGTACTGCCGACCGCCCTAGGGAATGGGTGACCGAAGTAGTGCTCCCGAATGATCACGGGGAGTGAGTTAAAGATGTGCGTATCCTAAGCGGATCAGTCCCTTGACTTGGAACTTCACTATCGGGGCGGCGGAACTTAAGCCACGACCTCTTCGTCCCGAACGCGATTAGACGGTGCCCTGACGTCTGGCCACATGCTGCCGACCTGGTCGTTCCGCTGCGCAAGCGCCCATCAGTGTCCACGACCGTTCGATCGTGTTCACTCCGGGTGGCTCCCTGTTTGGCTCCCCAAGGCGAGTGGGGTCTTGAGAGCCAGGGCGATGGACCACGACTGACCCTTCGCGCTTTTCGACTCCGCGTTGCCCGTTCGTCCCCGTTGGCTTTGGTCCGTCGGCCAGCTCAACGGGAAGCTGAACAGCCATCAACGCCAGCGGATTGGACTGAGGGCTGGACCGCTCACGCAACGGCTTGATCTAGAGGAGTTGTGGCGCGGAGCTTGCGGCCAGCCCGGAACATGTACTTGCCATAACGGCAGTGCGCCTCCCAGCCGGACGATCATGAATGTGGCGGAACGCTGGTAAGTCGGGGTTCGCAAGGCGGTAAAACCATGTTCCCGGGCTGTCTGGCCGGGTAGCCTTCAGGGCCGGCGCGACGCAGTATAGGGGTGGGGGGTCGTGTGCCTGTACCGGAACTGACACATGTAAGAGGGATGCTTCCAGTCGGTCGCTACGAGTGCACTGAGGAGGAAGTGGAAAGCGCGTTCGTATCGCATGAACGGTACGTCGCTTCGACAACACGACAAAGCATCTGGAACGATTGGGAGACGGCAAGGGACACTCTCCGATCCCTGGTAAGGGTACACGGTGTCTGGATAGCTGGAAGCTTCACAACGGACAAGCTAGACCCCGGGGATATAGATGTAGTTTTCATTGTGGGTGGCGAGGAATACGACCAACTAGATAACCGGGAAAAGGCGATGGTTAGTCTATTTGCTACAGGGGGGGCGGGTGCGGCTCACCATAATCTGCAAGTAGATTCGTATATGCTTCCCTGGAAATGCTTCCCGATTCCTGATCTGAGTGATGAAGGTCAAAGTGAGTATTTTTCCAGGAGGGGGTACTGGGACGACTTTTGGCTCCGGACGAGGAGTGGTGCAAAGGATGATCCTCCGGTGGGAATGGATGCTACTCCGAAGCGAGGGTATTTGGAGGTGAAGTTCGATGAATACCTCTAAAGAGCGTGCGGCGGCATTGCGGGCTCGACTGAGTAAGGCGAAGCTGCCCACCCCGCCACAGGCCAGTGGGGAACTAGGCCGTGCGAGTATCCACGCCATGCTGGCCGAGGCTGGCCTGAAACCGCGAGAGGTAGACCCTCGGCTTGATGTCCGGCTTCACGGCCGTGCCATTGGCGGCCACGAGGTGCCCGTAAGGCAAGCAACTTCCATCCTCGGCTCCTTGCAAGACGTTGTCTCTGCATGTGGTCAGGCAGTGGCCAGGAAGATCACTGCTGCGGGGAGCATGCCCGGAGCAATCCTTAGAGCTACGGAACTACGAATGTCTCCGGCCCTCGGCTTCGGATCCGTCGTATTCCATCTCGGCGGAGCCTCTGAAGTGGTAACGGGTGATGAGTTCCCAGGTACGACCGGGACCGAAACGTTGCTAGATCGTGTTTTCGGTGAGCTTTTTGCTGTCCTAGACTTTGTCGCAAAGAATCAAATTCCGGACTCAGTGACCGTGGAGCATCTCCGGAAGCTGGGACCCAGATTTGCTAAGCATCTCAATGAACTCGCAAAGGAAGTGATGGATTCTGAAATCGACATCGATTTGGCTTGGAGAAGTAGTTCCTCTTCGGCTGATTCGACGTTGAAGCGCCCTGGCGCCCTAGCGCTGAAAGATGCTATCGAGCGCAACCGTGAGGAAGTTTCTAGTGAATACTTCCAGGGTGTTCTGAGTACGGTGAGTATGCTGGTCCGTCCTCAGCTGGTGATGTTCGATGGTCGCCGAATTGATATGGCTGTCGATGTCCAGGTGGCTGCGAATCTTGGAATGTATTACAACCGGCAAGTCGCGGTTGAGGTGGAACAACGTCGACTGTGGTCTATTGCCACCGAACGGGAAACGTTGAGCTACAAGCTGCTTCATATTGAGCTTGCGGAGCCGGAACTTGGCCCCTAAGGAGAAAGCTCGCTGGCTGGCAGGCTACCTACGACCCATTACTCACTCCAACTCTCATCCCATTCGCCGTCGACCCACATGTCTGTGGGTCGGGCGCGGTTCATGGCGTCCAGGTGGAGCACGCCGCTGTGTGAACAACCTGGACGCCATGGGCCGCCTCTCCTCGGTTCCGGTGCCGATCGCCCCTACCGCCGGAGGCATCGTCTCTGACCATCGCACGCTGTGGGCTCTACCTCGCGGGCCGGTGCCTTGCTGCGATCCCATGGGCCGAACCCGGCGTCGAAGGCACAGGGGTGGCCGTGCCCGCGACCACCCCGGCCAGTGAGGTGCCCAAGGGAGGGCTCCAGCCTGCGGTGGGTTCTACTGGGCGGTGACCACGTACGCGAGCACGCCGAGGAGAGCCAGGAGCGCGAGCATGTAGAGCACTTGGCCGGTGCAGGAGGTTGCTGGGTCAGTGTCAGGGTGAGGCTCGGTTGTCGGGCGGGGGCTGTCCGTCGGGGTGATCACTACACGTCCTCTACGTCTGCCCAGACGCGCTTTCCCCACCGCAGTGGGTCGACGCCCCATTCGGCGGACAATCCGGCGACGATGGTCAAGCCCCGGCCATGCTCCTCGTCGGGGCCAGCCTCGTGCGGCGTCGGCAGCTTGTGGTCCTTGTCCACGACAGCGACTCGTACGGTGCGCTCTGCGGTGCGGGTGATGGTGACGCGGATTGACTTCGCCCGCGCGTGCTGGGCGGCATTGGCCACCAGCTCGTCCACGATCAGCGTCGCGGAGTAGCAGAATTCCTGGAGGTGCCAGGTGTCCAGGGCCGCCCTCACCAGATTCCTGGCCGGTACCACAGACTCGGGCAGCCGCGGGAATGTCTCGCTGTACGCCGGGGCACCGACGGCGCTCGCGATCGTCAGTACTCTCCGGCGTGTGGTTGTGCGGGTTTCCGCTCGGGGATCACTCATGAGTGACGTTCTCCTGGGCGTACGACGGCGAACAGAGCAGGCAGGATGCCGGACAGTGTTGTACGTAGCAGGTGCTCGCACGTGATGCTGATCGCTCCTCGACGCGGCGGCACCAGCCAGTAGGCGCCGGGCGGCCGGCACCGATCCTCGGGTGGCAGCTCCAGTTCCGTCGTCTCGCTTATCATGCTCAGCGGCCCACCGACGGGCATCGTCGGCCATGCGCCGGTGGCGCCGGACTTGACGAAGAAGCAGATGCTGGGCGCCGTCGGGTCAACCGCCACGGTGCCTGGGAAACCAATCCGCGCCAGTACCTGGAGGCCGTAGTACCGCCTGACCCGAAGCATTTCCCAGTCCGGAGGCGCTAACGCGCCGCCGACGCAGGGAAGAGCAGGGGAATGATCTGTCACCACCGGATCTCATCTCGTAGACACTGCTGTGAGCAGGAAGCTACGGCGAGCGCGCGGTGACAACCCGAACTCTCAGTTCGGGTGAACTGTCAGTTCCGGTCGGTCAGGTGAACCCCAGGCGCTCCACGAGGCCGGTTACCTGGCGTCGGTAGGTAGGACGTACACGCTGGAGGAGGCTCGTTGCCATGTCTGCTGCGACGGTGCTCCGGGTCATGTCTTCGGCACTCAGCTTCTCCAGGTCCAAGAGGTGAACCAGGACCGCAGCGTCGTCACGCCGCTGGTAGTAGCCGCGGGCGAGTTCCAGAGTGAACGTGAACTGCCGCTCTCTGCTTGGAAGGTGGGAGATGTCCATCTCGTCAGCCAGGCGTAGCCCCTCCGCGCTCTGGCCGGCGAGCATCTCGATACTCAAGGCGTGGAGGTTGACATTCGTAGGCCCGAACACGGTCCACATAGTGTTCGATTCCCCGGCTCTTTTGCCGAGAGGGGCCGCTTTCTGGTCCAGACGCGCGCGCGCGTCCCACCACTTTTTGCGCTGCGCTTCCGCTACGACACAGACGAGTTCGAGTGCCCCTTGGATGGCAGCCTTCTCGTTGCTTTCGGGGACGGAGCGGAGTTCTTCGATCGCGATGCGGGCGACCTCGTGCGCTTCCTGAGCACCGCCGTCCTGCGACAGAAGGCAGTGCCCGAGATTCCAGTGCGCGGCAGCGAGCCGGATGGGATCGTCCGCGTCCTCTGCGGCTCGACGGGCCCGGTCCGCGACCATCAGAGACAAGTCGAGCCGGCCGGACCGGCGACAGTAGGACCGTAGGAGACCGTACAAGTCCGCTGCCGCGCGGAGCACATCGCGCCGAGTTGCCGTGCTGCTCGATCCACGGTGCACTCGGACGGAGTACTCAGCGTCCGCGACGAGCGCGGGGAGCACCGCCTCGATCTCCGTGAATCGCTCCGTGCTTGTCTGCCACGTGCACCACGCTTCTTCAACGCGCGTGCGTAACGCCGCCGGCCCTAAGGGGGAGCCCGTTCGGGTCGAGCCGTATCCCAGCAAGGCGTGGGCGACGTCTGGCGCGGTCGTCCGTGATGCGGCGGCCTTGGCAGGTGATTTGTCGGCAAGGAGCGCGGCAACCGGTACATCAAGTTCGGCTGCGATCCGGGTCAGCAGCTTGGGTGAGGGGACGCGCTTTCCGTTCTCGATCATCGAGAAGTACCGCTCTGTGACTCCGCACAGCCCGGCTACCGCGGCCATCGACCGATTGCCGTGCTTTCGCCGGTGGTACCTGATCCGTGCCCCGACGGGCAGTCTTGGTGTTTCTTCCATCTACCCTCCCGATTACGCCAGAGTAGGGCGGACGGCTCTGTCATGGGAGCCCTCCGCGACGTGGTGGATGGTGTGATCAGATTTGGGGAGGGGCGACACATGCCTCAACTGCTCCTGTGGGACATCGACCACACACTCATCGAGACACACGGTGTCGGACGTGAACTGTCAGCGGCGGCGTTCGCGGAGGTGACTGGTCAGCCCATGCGGCGACAAGCCACGATCGACGGGATCACGGAAGCTGTGATCTTCCGGGAGACCGCCAAACTGCACGGTCTCACCACCGACCGTCGGGACTTTGAACGGTTCGCGCGTGCGCTTACCGAACAGCACGTATCGCGGGTAGGGGAGTTGAGGAACCGAGGCTCTGCGCTTGTCGGCGCCGCAGCGGCCTTGGACGCTCTCGCCACGGCGAACGTGCGGCAGACCGTGGTGACAGGGAATGTACGCCCGGTTGCTGAGATCAAGCTGAACGCCTTCGGCCTGGACACCCATATCGAATGGGACGCGGGTGCCTACGGAGAGGACGCGGACCTCCGGCCGGCCCTTGTTGCCCTCGCCCTTGACCGTTCGTCCACTGCCGCGGCGGATGCCGTACTGATCGGCGACACTCCTGCGGACATTGAAGGCGGACACGAGAACGGAGTGCGGGTGATCGCCGTTGCGACGGGCCGCAGCTCCGCGACCGAGCTGCGTGAAGCGGGCGCTGAATTCGTCCTCGACGATCTGACTGACGTTGCTCTGCTCCTCAAGCTCGTCACCGGCCGTACGTAGCCTGCCCGGTGGGACCCGCTGTCAGTGGCGGGTGGCAGGGTGGTGATTCAACGGGGAAAGCGCCGACCTGGGGGACGCGCCACCGCTTGACGAGGGAGGGATCACGATGACTTGGCATGGGGAGCCGCTGGTCGCGTTCGACCTGGAGACCACCGGCACGGACATCGAGAGTGATCGCATTGTCACCGCCGCGCTGGTGAGGCTGGAGCCGGACGGGCGCGTCGGTGAGGAGCGGACGTGGCTGCTCGACCCGGGGATCTCCATCCCCGAGCAGGCGTCGGCGATCCACGGCATCTCCACGGACCGGGCGCGCGCGCACGGGGCGCCGGCCGCGCCGGCGGTCGAGGAGATCACGGAGGCGGTGGCGCGGGTGTTCCGCTCGGGCGTACCGCTGGTGGTGATGAACGCGCGGTACGACCTGTCGCTGCTGGACCGGGAGTGCCGGAGGTACGGGATCGAGCCGCTCGCGGCGCGGTTGGGCGCGGATCCCTCGCCGGTCATCGACCCGCTGGTGCTCGACAAACACGCGGACCAGTACCGCAAGGGCAAGCGCACGCTCCAGGCGCTCTGCGCGCACTACGGCGTGGAGCTGGCGGACGCGCACGATGCCCGGGCGGACGCGGTGGCGGCGGCGCGCGCGGCCCGCCGTATGGGCGAGAGGCACCCCTCCATAGGAAGCGTTCCGCTCGCGGACCTGCACGCGCTCCAAGTGCGCGCGGCGGCCGAGCAGTCCGCCTCGCTCCAGAGCTATCTGCGGCGTACGTCGAATCCCTCGGCGTACATCGAGCCGGCCTGGCCGCTCGTCCCGCACGGCGCGCGGGTCGGCTGACCGGCCGTCAGAAGGGGTACCAGCGGACTTCCGGGTCGCCCTCCCGCAGCGAGGCGACCCGGCGCCGGAATTCCTCCGCCGCCTTGGGGTTGGCCGGGGCGTGCTGCGCCACCCACGCGCAGCTGGCCGTCTCGCGGGCACCGCGCAGGACCGTGCAGCCCGGCCAGTCGCGTACGTCCCAGCCGTACGTGGCGGTGAAGGTGTCGTACGCGTCGGGGGCCAGGCCGTACCGGTCCCTGGACAGGGCCATCACCACCAGGTCGTGCTCCCGCAGGTCCGCCGAGAAGGTCTCCAGGTCCACCAGGACAGGGCCTTCCGGGCCGACATGGACGTTGCGCGGCAGCGCGTCGCCGTGGATCGGGCCCGGCGGGAGATGCGGGGTGAGGGCCGCCGCCGCGCCGGCGAAGCCGTCCCTGCGCTCCCGCAGGAAGGCGGCGTCGGCGGGGTCGACGGCGTCGCCGGCGAGCCGCAGCCACCGTTCGACCCCGCCGAGCAACTCACGGCGGGGGAGGGCGAAGGCGGGCGCGGGCAGGGCGTGGACCGCGCGCAGCAGGGACGCCAGATCGGCGGGGCCCGCCGGGCGTACGGCGTCGGGCAGCCGGTGCCAGAGGGTCACCGGGTGGCCGTCGGCGGTACGGGCCTCCGGCTCCGCCGCCCGTACCGCCGGAATGCCGCACTCCGCGAGCCAGGACGCGAGGGAGACCTCCCGCCGCGCCCGCTCCAGCAGTTCGGGCTCGCGCGTGGCGTCCCGGCCGACCTTGACGACCAGGCCGCCCGTCGCGAACACCGCGTTCTCGCCGAAGGCCAGCAGTTCCGCGTCGCGGGCCAGCCCCGCCGTGACCAGGAGGTCCCGCGCCCGTGCCTCGTCCATGGATCTTCCGATCTCCTCGCCCCGGTCACTGTTCCGATCGCTCCGACCGGCAAGTCTCGCATCCGCGCAGGCCACCTTGACGAACGGAAAGCCCGTCAGCACGATGACGGAGGCTGCCGGGGCACCCCCCACCGCACTCCCGAGCCGCCCGAAGGAGTCAAATCCGTGACATCGGCGAGCGCGACCGCGCCCGGGACGACGCGGTCCGGCAAAAAGCCCGGTAAGAAGACCGGCAGGAAGAGACCCGCGCCCGGTGCCGGCCACGGAGCCTGGTTCCTGGTCCTGCCCGCGCTGATCCCGATCCTGGTGCTGAGCGTCGGACCGCTCCTGTACGGGATCGCGCTCGCCTTCACCGACGCCCAGTCCGGCCGCACCGAACCCACCGAGTGGATCGGGACGCTGAACTTCCAGGACCTCCTCCACGACACGCTGTTCTGGGACTCGTTCCGGATCGGGCTGTTATGGGCGGTCGGCGTCACCGTGCCGCAGTTCGCGCTTGCCCTGGGGCTGGCCCTGCTGCTCAACCAGAACCTCCGCTTCCGCTGGCTGGCCCGCGCCCTCGCGATCATCCCCTGGGCCATGCCCGAAGTGGTCGTCGGCATCATGTGGCGGCTCGTCTACAACGCCGACGCGGGCATCCTCAACGAGACGCTCCGCGACACCGGTCTGGGCGACGGGCGGGACTGGCTGACCGGCCTCGCCACCGCCCTGCCCGCCGTGATCGTCGTCGGGATCTGGGCCGGGATGCCCCAGACCACGGTCGCGCTCCTCGCCGGCCTCCAGAACACCCCGCACGAACTGCACGAGGCCGCCGCGCTCGACGGCGCGGGCGCGTGGCGCCGGTTTCGTACCGTCACCTGGCCCGCACTGCGCCCGGTGGCCCTGGCCATCACCGCGCTCAATTTCATCTGGAACTTCAATTCCTTCGCCCTGGTCTACGTGCTCACCAGTGGCGGACCCGGCGGCCGCACCCGGCTGCCGATGCTCTTCGCGTACGAGGAGGCCTTCCGCTACGGCCAGTTCGGCTACGCGGCCGCCATGGGCTGCGTCATGGTCGCCGTGATCTCGGTGATCCTCGCGCTCCATCTGGTCGGCCGGCTCCGAGAAGGGGAGAACGGATGAACGTCCGCACCCGTGGGCCCGCGCGCGCCGGGCAGTACGCCGCGCTCCTCTGTTATCTCGTCTTCCTCGCCTTCCCCTTCCTCTGGCTGATCTCCACCGCGTTCAAACCGGCCCGGGAGCTGGCGAGCCTCCACCCCACCTGGATCCCCGACCACCCGACCCTCGACAACTTCCGCCAGGCCTTCGACGAACAGCCGCTCGTACGGGCCGCCGGCAACAGCCTGGTCGCCGCGCTGTCCGCCGCCGTGATCGCCGTGGTGATCGCGACCCCCATGGCGTACGTGATGGCCCGCACACGCGGCAGACTCGCGGCGGCGGCGACGGGCTGGGTGGTCGTCAGCCAGGCGTTCCCGTTCGTCCTGCTGATCATTCCGCTGTTCCTGGTCCTCAAGAACCTCCACCTGATCAACTCCGTGCCCGGCCTGGTCATGGTGTACGTCGTGTGGTCGCTGCCGTTCGCCCTCTGGATGCTGGTCGGGTACGTCAGGGCCGTACCGGTCGAGCTGGAGGAGGCCGCGTCCGTGGACGGCGCCGGCCGACTCCGTACGCTCGTCTCGGTCACCGCGCCCCTGCTGGTGCCCGGCATCGTCGCCACGGCGCTCTTCGCGTTCATCACCGCGTGGAACGAGTTCTTCTTCGCGCTCGTCCTGCTCAAGTCCCCGGAGAAACAGACCCTGCCGGTGGTCCTCACCCACTTCCTGGGCGCGGAAGGGGTCGCCGACCTCGGCCCGCTCGCCGCCGCCGCGTTCCTCGCCACCCTTCCCTCGCTCGTCGTCTTCGCCGTCATCCAGCGGCGGATCACGGGCGGGATGCTCGCCGGGGCGGTGAAGAGCTGATGCTGATGCGCAGAGCCGCCGTCGCCGTTGTGGTCCTGACGCTGCTCCTCACGGGCTGTTCCGGCGGGGGCGGCTCCCGCGACGGCCGGATCACCCTGCGTTTCCAGTCCTTGGCCTGGCAGGACGAGTCGGTCCGGGTCAACAAGGAGCTGGTGGAGGAGTGGAACGCCGCCCACCCGGACATCCGGGTCGAGTACGTGCAGGGCAGCTGGGACAGCGTCCACGACCAACTGCTCACCTCCTTCGAGGGCGGTGAGGCGCCGGACATCATCCACGACGCCTCGGACGACCTCGCCGACTTCGCGTACGGCGGCTATCTCGCCGATCTGGGCCCGCTGCTGCCAGCCCGGCTGCGGGAGGACATCCCCGGGAGCAGCTGGGACACGACGACGTTCGGGGACGGCGGCGGTGTTTACGGGGTGCCGTTCCTCCAGGAGCCACGGGTCCTGATCGCCGACAAGAAGGTCCTCGACGCGTCCGGGGTGCGGATTCCGACGCCGGACAAGCCCTGGAGCTGGCCCGAGTTCCGGCGGATCAGCAAGGAGCTGACCGCGCGGATGGGCCCGGGGAAGTACGCCGTGGCGTGGCCGCTCAAGGACCCGGTGTCCGCGACGCTCAACCTGGGGCTGTCCACCGGGGGCCGGCTCTTCCACCGGGGCGCGGACGGGAAGGTGACGGTCCGTTTCACCGACGGCGACGCGGTGGTCCCCGAGACCGTCCACGCCCAGGTGAACACCGACGGGAGCGCGTCGGGGGCCACGCTCGGGATGGGCGGGTCCGACACCCTGCCGGGGCTGTTCGGCGGCGTCTACGCGATGGTCCCGCTGGGGTTCTCGTACCGCCAGCAGATCATTCAGCAGGCGCCGGAGGGCTTCGAGTGGACGGTGCTGCCCGCGCCGGCTGGGGACAGCGAGGGGCTGGCCCAGGGGGTGAGCCCGCAGACGCTCTCGGTCGCCGAGGACAGCCCGTACAAGAAGGAGGCAGTGCGGTTCATCGACTTCCTGCTCCAGCCGTCGAACATGGTGCGGCTCGCGAAGGGCGACTGGATGCTGCCGACGGGGACCCGCGCGCTCGCGGACCCCTCGCTGCACACCGCGAAGGACGGCTGGGCGACGGGTGCGGCGCTGGCGCGGGATCTGCGGTCCGCCCCGGCTCAGTCGGTGCGCGGGTATCCGGAGTGGAAGGACAAGGTGGCGACGCCGGCGCTCCAGGAGTACTACAGCGGGGCGATCGGCCGGGAGGAGCTGGAGAAGCGGCTGGTCGAGGACGGGAATCTGGTGCTGGCGCGCTATCAGAGGTGAGGCAGGCGCGCGGAATTGAGTTGTACGAGACGTCTCGTCTCGCCTAGAGTCCGGCCCATGACCTCACCCAGGCCCGCCCATGTCGCCATGTTCTCCATCGCCGCCCACGGGCACGTGAACCCGAGTCTGGAAGTGATCCGTGAGCTGGTCGCCCGGGGGCACCGGGTCAGTTACGCGATCCCCGCCGTCTTCGCCGACAAGGTCGCCGCGACCGGAGCCCGGCCGGTGATCTACACCTCCCTCCTGCCGCCGCCCGACGCGGACCCCGAGGACTGGGGCACGGAACTGATCGACAACGTCGAGCCGTTCCTGGACGACGCGATCCAGGCGCTGCCGCAGCTGGCCGAGGCGTTCGAGGACGACCTCCCCGACCTGGTCCTGAGCGACATCACGTCCTACCCCGCGCCGGTCCTCGCGCACCGCTGGGGCGTGCCGTACGTCCAGCTCTCGCCGAACATGGTCGCCTGGGACGGGTACGAGGAGGTCGCCGCGCCGATGACCGCCGAGCTGGAGTCGACGGAGCGGGGGCGGGCGTACCTGGCCCGGTTCACGGCGTGGCTCGACGCGCACCACATGGACCACACCGACCGGGACCGGCTGGTCGCCCGGCCCGGCCGGTCCCTCGTCCTCATCCCCCGGGTGCTCCAGCCGTACGCGGAGAAGGTGGACGAGTCCGTCTTCACCTTTGTCGGCGCCTGCCAGGGGGACCGGACGGAACAGGGGGAGTGGCGGCGGCCCGAGGGGGGCGGGAAGGTGCTTCTGGTGTCGCTGGGCTCGGCGTTCACCAAGCAGCCGGCGTTCTACCGGACGTGTGTGGAGGCGTTCGGGGGGCTGCCGGGGTGGCACGTCGTCCTCCAGATCGGCGCGTTCGTGGACGACGCCGAGCTGGGTGACGTACCGGCGAACGTAGAGGTCCACCGCTGGGTTCCGCAGCTGTCGGTCCTGCGGCAGGCCGACGCGTTTGTCACTCACGCGGGCGCGGGCGGCAGCCAGGAGGGGCTGGCGACGGGCACCCCGATGGTCGCGGTCCCGCAGGCGGTGGACCAGTTCGGCAACGCCGACACACTGGTCTCCCTGGGGGTGGCCCGGCGCCTCGACACGGCGGACGTGACGCCGGAGAGGCTGCGGGAGGCGGTCCTCGCCGTGGCCTCGGATCCGGAGGTGGCGCGCGGACTACGGTCGATCCGGGCGGAGATGGCGGCGGAGGGCGGCACGCGGCGGGCGGCGGACCTGATCGAGGACATGCTGCCGCCGGACGGGCCCGGAGGCGCGCCCGGCGGCGGGGAGCGGGACGTGTGACGCGTGTGCTGTACGGCTCTTGTAGGGCCATGACCCAGGTAAGCGCATAAGGGGCCATGGGATGATCTTGAAGCTCTGAAGGCCCGCTCAACGGCATGGTGTTGCTGGATGCCCGGTGTTTCCAGTATCACCGTGGGCTGCTTGACGTCCCGAGTACGCCGCTTCCGCCCGGCAGTAAGAAGGCGATCACCGACGACGCCTTCGAGTGGGAGCGGTGCCCCGCGGGCCCGATCGGTCCGGCTCGGCGGGTGGGTAGACCACAGCGAAGGGCTCTCTCCGCCGCTACGGGCGGCGGATTCCAGCGGTCGTCGCAACACAGAGTGTGTGGCGGTGATCCTATGGGGCGGAGTTGAGGGCCCGGACGAGTTGGCCGGTGGTGGGCGAACCGGCCCGCCCGTCCGGCGTCGCGTGGACGTGGCGGGTGAGCCCGTAGGTTTCGGCCGTGGGCGGGAAAAGATCGCGTCCATCGATTCGGATGGCGGGGGCGGCCGTTCAGCTCAGCGGCCACGGCCGCGCGCGTCCGGTTCGCGGGGCCTTGGCCAGTTCCCGGCGGCTGATCATCACCATGCGGTGCCACAGGGTTGAGTATCCGCGGTACAGCGGTTGACGATGAGAATGATCATGGTCTCGCCGGGGGCCGGCGTCGGCTGCGGGTGCCGGGATTCACGCGGGAACCGTGCGTGGTCACTCCGTGGTGATGATGCCCAGTGCGAAGCCTTCCGGGTCGATGACGGGCCAGGCCGTCACGCCGTGTGCGCGCATCGTGGTGGCGACGGTCGAGGCGGGCATGTCGGCGCCGGCGAACGGACTGCCGGCAGGGGGAAGGTCGCGTAAGCGGGTCTGCTGGGTGTACCAGGGCTGGGTGCGGTAGAGGTCGAGATCGGCGGGGGTGACAAGGCCGGTGCACCGGCCGTCCTCGCCTCGTACGAGCAGGTGGTCCGCATGCGCGCTGTGCAGGATCGACAGCGTCTTGTCCACGGTGGTGTGGTCGCTGACCTGAAGGTCCGCGGGGGTCATGACGTCTGCGGCGGTGGGTTCCTGAGCCCGGGCGATCCGGATGGGTGTCATGGGGCACTTCCTTCCTGGTGGGGGTCATTTCCCCGGCCGGGAGTGGCGGACACTCGTGTCGGTCGGGGGATGGTGCGGACGAAGCGGCGCTGGTGGTCAGTCCCGGGCGGCTTCCAAATGCTGGTCCAGGCGCTGGTCGATCCAAACCGTCAACCGGTCGACCTCGGTGGTGTCGCCCGCCGCGCGGGCCTTGCGCAGCAGGTCGGCGGCCTCGGCCAACTGGTGGTCGTTGTTGCTGGAACGCTTGTAGGGCACAGGTGCCTCCGGTTCGGGGTGTGCGGGACGGGCCGGAGACGGGGACTGCTGGGTACGGCGTTGGTGGCGGTGACGCCACGAAGTGCCAGCAGGGCCCCGACTCCGGCGGCGTCGGTCGGGGTGCTGGTGGGGGCGTCGTGACCGGACAGGTAATGCGTGGCTTCGAATCGCACCCGTGTCCTCCTTCATCATCGTCGCGGGCAGGGCTGGGGTGGGCTCACCGGCCCGCTTTCGCGGCCTCCGGGGCGGTGGCGCCGTTGGTGGGCTGGTGGGGCAGCAGTCCGGCGCCGTGCAGATGGGCGCGGGCATAGGCGATGGCCTGGGGGGTGGAGGCGAAGACCCTGCCGTCGGCGCGCAGAGTGTCCAGGATCCCCAGGGCGTCCAGGCGCGGGCCGTGTACGTCGCGGATGTCGGAGACGAGGACCAGCGCACCGCGCTGGGTGAGTTTGTCGATCGCGTCGCCGAGTACCCGGGCGCCGGAGGCGTCCATCGCGCTGACCCTCGACATCCGCAGGATCACCACCTTGAAGTGTGTGGTTTCGGTCAGCTCCAGCAGGAAACGGTGGGCCGCGGCGAACAGCAGCGGTCCGTCCAGGCGGTACGCCACGATGTGCTCCGCCAGCAGATCCCGCTCCTCCCGGTGGTTGTCGGCCGGTACCAGACCCTCGTGCAGGGGCACTTCCTCGATCCGGGCGGCCTGTGACACCGCGCGCAGCGCCAGCACACCGGACACGACCAGTCCCGCGATTACCGCGGTGACCAGGTTGAACGCCAGGGTGGCGACAGCGGTAAGGGCCAGGATCAGGGCCTCGCCCCGGCCGCTGCGGGCCAGCGCGCGCAGCGAGCCGACCTCGACCATGCGGACCGCAGTGGCGATCAGCACACCGGCCAGCGCGGCCAGCGGGATCCCGCCGACGAGCGGGGCGGCGGCGAAGACGATCACTGCGAGTACAGCGGCGTGGATGAGCGCGGCGAGTCGGGAGGCGGCTCCGGAGCGGACGTTGACGGCCGTACGCGCGATTGCCCCGGTCGCCGCGACTCCGCCGAACAGCGGGGCAACCAGGTTGGCCAGGCCCTGGCCGAACAGCTCCCGGTCCGAGTCGTGCCGCTCCGAGACACTCATGGCATCGGCGGCGGTCGCTGCCATCAGCGACTCCAGCGCGGCGAGCGCGGCCACGGCCAGCGCAGAGGGCAGCAGCGAGGGAACGGTCGAGGGGGCCAGGAATTCCAGGGAGGGCGCCGGGATGCCGGCGGGCAGATGCCCGATCGTGGCCACGTGCAGATGCAGCAGCGGTACGGCCGCGGTGGCGGCGGCGACCGCGAGCAGCGAGAAGGGGATCGCCGGCCGGCGGCGCGCGCCCACCAGCATCACCGCGACCACGGCGACCGTGATCGCGAGCGCGGCCCCGTCCGGGTGGGTGGCGAAGTCACCGGCCGCGGCGAACGCGACCACGGCCGGATTGTCACCCGGTGGCGCCTTGACGCCGAGAGCTCCGGGGATCTGCTGTAGAGCGATCACGCCGGCGATGCCCAGGGTGAAGCCCTCCACCACCGGGACCGGAACGTACGCCATGAAGCGGCCCGTACGCAGCAGAGCCAGCAACACCAGGACCGCTCCGGCCAGCAGCCCGACCGTCAGCACGCCCTTGACGCCGTACTGGTGGACGATCGGGACCAGGACCACGGTCATCGCGCCGGTGGGGCCGGACACCTGGAGGTGGGATCCGCCGAAGACCGCCGCGATCGCGCCGGCGACGACCGCGGTGACCAGCCCCGCCTCAGCCCCGGCCCCCGAGGAGATCCCGAACCCCAGAGCCAGGGGCAAGGCCACAATGGCGACCGTCAGACCCGCGAGGAGGTCCTTGCGCGGGGAGCGGCCCATGGTCGCGAGGATCCGCCGGTCGGGCAGCACGGCCCGCAGCCGGTCACGCACCAGGAGAGCGGCCCGGCCGGCGGCACCGGAAGCGCTCACGCGCTTTTCACCGCAACGTCGCGGTCCGCCTCGCGCAGTTCGGCCAGCAGGTCCTGCTGTCCCGACAGCAACTCCGTCAGGATCCGTCGCGCGGCCCGCATCAGCTCCGCGACGTCCCCGCCGGCCAGGGCGTAGACCACCGTGTCGCCCTCCCGGGTGGCCGTCACAATGCCCGAGCGCCGCAGCACCGCCAGCTGCTGGGACAGATTGGAGCGCTCCACCTCGATCCGGGCCAGCAGGTCACGCACCGGCATCGGCCCGTCCTGCAACAGCTCCAGCACCCGGATCCGCACCGGATGACCCAGCATCCGGAAAAACTCCGCCTTCGCCTGATACAGCGGAATCGGCACCGCCACCAGCCCCTCTCCCACTCAGCCCCGACCTGGCCCGCCCCCGGACAGACAGACCTCGATACCGCTCTCCCGCAGCACCACTCACTTGTTTGCGTGCTGCCCCACGTAAAAGAGCACCCAGACGAACCCGGCGAAGAGATGGGTCCCGAAGAGGTAGATCAGGAACCGGAACTTCACCCCGCGTTCCTTCCAGCCTTCGCTCTCACTCACCGCACGCCTCCACTCAGTGGCCCACACGTCCGACCCCCTCGATGCGTGATGCATCATGTGGTCAATTGAAGAATACTTCAACTGGCCTGTGAGCGGCCCGGAGTGCCGGGTGATCTTCACGGTGTACGAGATGAAGCGTCCGGGAGCTGATGGCGAGCCGTGTTGCGGCCCGGCGGAGCGACCGCGAGGCCCGTCGCTCCGGTGCCGAGGGTTCCGGCCGTGGCACCGAGCAGAGCGGCGAGTCCTGAGTCCGTCGCGCCGCGCCACTGTGACGGATCGGCGACGGCCACGCGAGATGATGATCAGCCATCTGCCGACGCTGTTCCGCAGGTCGGCGCCTTCAAGGCTTCAAGATCATCCCATGGCCCCCTTTGGGCCTATCCGGGTCATGCCCCTTGTACGGCGGCCGGGACCAAGGCGCGTGACGCGTCCTGATCCCGGCCGCCGTACAACAGGGCGTCAGGTCCGCGCCGGGACCTGCGTGTCCGTGTCCCGCGTGTCCGTGTCCGTGTCCTTCCGCGCCGGGCCCTCCGGCGCCGGGATCTCGTCGTGCGTCAGGTCGGGGAGCCAGGACAGCCACCGGGGGAAGTACCAGTTCCGGTCGTCCAGCAGCGCCATCACCGCCGGGAGCAGCACTCCCCGGATGATCGTCGCGTCGATCAGGACCGCCGCCGCCAGGCCCACGCCCATCTGCTTCATGGACTGCATCGACAGCGTGCCGAAGATCGCGAAGACCGCCACCATGATGACCGCCGCACTGGTCACCACCCCCGCTGTCGTCACCACGCCGTGGGTGATGGCGTCCCGGGTCGTACGGCCCTGCATCCGGGCCTCACGGATCCGGGAGACCACGAAGACGTGGTAGTCCATCGAGAGCCCGAACAGGATCACGAACAGGAACAGCGGCAGCCACGAGATGATCGCGCCGACGCCCTCCGCCCCCACCAGCGAGGCGCCCCAGCCGTGCTGGAAGACGATCGTCAGGATCCCGTACGCGGCGCCCACCGACAGCAGGTTGAGCACGATCGACGTCACCGCGATCGTCAGTGACCGGAAGCAGAGCAGCATCAGCAGGAACGCGAAGGCCACCACGAAGGCGAACACCGGGGTGACCGCCCCCACGATCTGGTCGTTGAAGTCCTTCGAGCCCGCGACCTGGCCGGTCACCGGCGCCGAGACGCCGGACACCTTGCCGAACGTGTCGGGGCGGACCGTGTCCCGCAGCAGCGCCAGGCTCTTCTCCGCACGGTCCTGGTCGGACCCGCCGACCAGCGGCACGGTGATGATCGCGACGTTCTCCGCGTCGTGGGTCACCACCTCCACGGGCCCCCGCGAGGCGCCCGAACTCACCGCCTGGGAGCGGAAGTCCGCGATGGCGCTGCGGACCGGCTCCGCGTTGATGTCGGTGGCCTCGACCACCACCTCCGCCGGCTCCGCGCCGCCGGGGAACGCCTCGTTGACCAGTTCGTACGTACGGACGATGGGCAGCCGGTCGCCGAACTCCTGGTCCAGTGTGAGGTTCTGGGTGTTCATGCCCACGGCGGGCAGCGCGATCGCCGCGAGCGCGCCGGCCGCGATCACCAGCGAGACCTTCGGCCGGCGCAGCACCCGCTCCAGGACCGCCCGCCAGAAGCGGCTCTCGCCACCGGAGCCGGCGGAGCCGGCGGAGCCACCGGAGCCACCGGAGCCACCGGAGCCACCGGAGCCACCGGAGCCACCGGAGCCACCGGAGCCACCGGAGTCTCCGGAAGCACCAGGGCCACCGCCCTTGCCGCGCCGCCGCTTCGCCCGGTTCAGGAACGGCAGCCTGCCCCGCTCCACCCGGTGCCCGAGCAGCGAGAGCAGCGCCGGAAGCACCGTCACCGACCCGACCATCGCGACCGCGACGACCATCAGCGAGGCCAGGCCCATCGCCTGGAACTCCGCAAGACCGGTGAAGAGCATGCCCGCCATCGCGACACACACGGTCACCCCGGACACCACGATCGCGCGCCCGCTCGTCGCCGCCGCGATCCGCAGCGCCGTCTCCGGATCGCGCCCGGCCTCCCGCTCCTCCCGCTCGCGCCGCAGGTAGAACAGGCAGTAGTCGACCCCCACCGCCAGCCCCACCAGCAGCATCACCGAGTCCGCGGTGTCGCTCATCGGCTGGTAGTGACTGACGATCGCCATCAGCCCGGTTGTGGCCAGGATCGCCGTCAGGGCCAGCGCCACCGGCAGCAGCGCCGCGACCAGCGCGCCGAACGCGATCAGCAGGATGCCCAGCGCCACCGGCACCGCCGACAACTCCGCCTGCTTGAAGTCGTCCCCGAACGCGTCGTCGAAGGTCTTGCCCATGCTCGCCCCGCCGATCTCCGCGATCAGCAGGCGGCCCTCGTACTTCTCCTGGACCCCCGCGACCGCCTTGATCACCGGCTCGACCCGCTCGCTCGCCGTGTCCGGGTCCCCCCGGATGTCGAAGCGCACCAGCGCGCTGCGCCCATCCTTGGATATGGTCCCGGAGTCGTACGGCGAGGTCACCTCGGCCACCAGACCGGTACGGCCCACCGCCTCGACCACCGCGGCGACGGCCTCCCGGAACTCCGGGGCCTTCGAGGTCGTTGACCTGTCAGTGGCCCGGACGAGCACCGACTCGCCCACCGGCTCCTTGAGTCCCGCGTCCTCGATGATCCGCTGCGCCTGCCCGACCTCGCCGGAGAGCTGCTCGCTCTCCTTGACATCCACCCGGCCCGCCGCCGAGCCCAGCCCCATGGCGATCACGACGAACAGCACCCAGATGCCCACCGCCGCCCACCGGTGGCGTGCGCTCCAACTCCCGGCCCGGGCGGCGATGCCGCGCGGACCCTCCCCAGTTCTCCCCATGACGGGCCAGCCCCCTCGTACCTGAAGGCGGCACAGCGCCGCTTTCCTCCGGTTCCACGCTAGGGGCGCGTTCCGGCCGTCTCCTCCTGCTCTCCGGTGAGCGGGACGAGGGCGGTCTCCTCCCTGCGGACCGGGTCCATCCCTGACCCGCGCGATACGGGCCCCTTACAACGACCTTCGGTGACCCCTCCCGGACGCGGTGTCCGGCCCCGCCGGGCACGTTGCCCCACGGGGCGCCCCGGCCGCCTCTATCGTGGGTGGATGACCACGACGTACGCGGCTCTCCTGCGCGGAATCAATGTGAGCGGCCACAAGCGCGTCCCCATGGCCGACCTGCGCGCACTGCTCTCGGGGCTGGGCCACGGCGGCGTCGTCACCTACCTCCAGAGCGGCAACGCCGTCTTCACCAGCGCCTCCGACGACGAGAACGCCGTCGCCCGCGAGCTGGAACAGGCCATCGAGGAACGCTTCGGGTTCTCCGTGGAGTGTGTGGTGCGCGACGGCGCATATCTGCGTGCCGTCGTCGATGCCTGCCCCTTCCCCGCGGACACGCTGGAAGGCAAACAGCTCCATGTCACCTTCTTCTCCGCGCCGGTGGACCCCGGACGCCTCGCGTCCGTGGACCCGGCCGGCTACCTCCCGGAGGAGTTCCGGCTGGGCGACCGGGCGCTCTACCTGTACGCCCCCAACGGGCTCGGCCGTTCCAAGCTCGCGGAGGCCCTCGGCAGACCGGCCCTGTTCAAGGGCGTCACCGCCACCAGCCGCAACTGGAACACCGTCGTCAAACTGGTGGAGCTGACCCGTGACTGAGCTGACGTCCGCCGTCACCGGCGCCGTCGAGGCCGAACTGCGGTTCCTCGACCCGGCGGTGAACTCGTCCCCCGAACTCCTCGCGGAACTGCTCCACCCCGACTTCAGGGCGTTCGGCTCCTCGGGGCGGATCTGGGACCGCGACTCGTTCATCGACGTCCTGCGCACGCGCAGCCCGGTCCGCCCGGTCACCGCCTCCGCCATGCGGGGCGCCCAACTCGCCCCCGACCTGGTGCACCTGACCTTCGACACCGACTCCAACGGCCGCCGCGCCCACCGCAGCTCCCTGTGGCGGCTGACCGACGGCGCCTGGAAGCTCTACTTCCACCAGGGCACGGTCTTCGGCCACGAGACAGAGGACGACGTCCCCTGGGGCGCGCCTCCGCGGTGAGGACGAGCACCCCTCCACGCTCAAGCGGGGCCTCGCCTATGCTCGAAGCGCGGGGACCGCTCAGGTCAGTGCGGTTCTGACCTGCGGCAACACCGAACGGAGTCAGGATGCGCCACATCGTCATCGGGTCGGGAGCGGTCGGTGGCAGCATCGGCGGGCGGCTGGCCGAGACCGGGCAGGAAGTGGTCCTCGTCGCCCGGGGCGCCCACTACGAGGCGCTGCGCACCCACGGCCTGCGTCTCACCACCCCCGACGGCACCCGCGTGCACCGGCTGCCGGTCGTGGAGGGCCCCGAGGCGCTCGTCCTGTGCCCCGACGACGTGCTGCTGCTCTCCGTGAAGACCCAGGACAGCGCGGCGGCCCTGGACGCCTGGTCCGGCCGGCCGGTCGAGGGCGGCGGTACGGCGGGCGAACTGCTGCCCCTGGTCTGCGCGCAGAACGGCGTGGAGAACGAACGGCTCGCCCTGCGGCGCTTCCGCCACGTCTACGGGATGTGCGTCTGGCTGCCCTCGTCGCACGTCGACCCCGGCGAGGTCGTGGCCCCGTGCACGCCGTACACCGGCATGCTGCACGTCGGCCGGTACCCCTCGGGAATCGACGCCACCGCCCGCCGCATCTCCGCGAGCCTGGAGAAGGGCACGCTCCTCGCGCCGCTCGTCCCGGACGTGATGCGCTGGAAGTACACCAAGCTCCTCGCCAATCTCGCCAACTCCCTCGGGGCCCTCACCGGGCCGCTCGACACCGACGAGGCGAGGCTGATCCAGCGGCGCGCGTACGACGAGGGCCGGGCGGTTCTCACGGCGGCCGGGATCGACGCGGTGAGCCCGGAGGAGGCGGCCGAGGTCCGGGGCGATCACCTCCGTCTCGATCCGGACCTCGCCGCCGGGCGCGACGGGAGTTCGTCCTGGCAGAGCCTCAGCCGGGGCACCGGCTCGATCGAGGCGGACCATCTCAACGGGGAGATCGTCCTGTTGGGGCGGCTGCACGCCGTCCCCACCCCGGTCAACGAGACCCTGGCGCGCGTGGCCAACACCTTCGCCCGCGAACGCCGGCGGCCCGGCTCGCTGTCCGTCGCCGAACTGGCCGCGCTCATCGACGCGGCCTCGGGCGTGGCTGCGGAGTAGCGCGCAAATGGCCCAGCGGAACGGGGGAGAAATGGCCCGTGAGAGAGGGCCATCCGGTGGCTAGTCTTGTCCGTATGACCTCGCAGACGCCCTTGGGCGCGGACCAGGAAGCCCCCGCCACCGTCGACTTCTACTTCGATCCGGCCTGCCCGTTCGCCTGGATCACCTCTCGCTGGATGCTGGAGGTCGAGCGGGTGCGGCCCGTCGACCTGCGGTTCCGGGTGATGAGCCTCCACCTGCACAACACCGGCAACGAACTCCCCGACTGGTACCGGGATCTGGTCGACCGCTCGGTCGGTCCCGTACGGGTCGCGGTGGCCGCCGCCGAGCAGCGCGGTGAGGCCGTTCTGCGGGACCTGTACACCGCGTTCGGGACCCGGATCCACCAGCGCAAGGAAGCGGACTTCGACGTGGTGATCGGTGAGGCTCTCGCGGAGCTCGGGCTGCCGGCCGGCCTCGCGGGGGCCGCGCACGATCCGTCGTACGACGAGGCCGTGCGGCACAGTCACGACCGGGGCAAGGACCCCGCCGCCGACGCGTACGTGGGGACGCCGACGATGCACGTCGACGGGGCGGTGTGGTTCGGGCCGGTGCTGAACTCCGCGCCGCGCGGGGAGGCCGCCGGGCAACTCTTCGACAGTGTGCGGGTGCTGGCCGGATATCCGGACTTCTTCGAGCTCAAGCGGACTCGTACGGGCAGTCTCACGCCGTAGGGCCCGTCCGGCCTCAGCTCGCCCGGCCGTGCAGCAGGGTCAGCTCCGGTGACGGTGTCCCGCACGCCTCGTCGTAGCGCGTCAGGAGCAGTTTCGCCAGTTCCGGCGCCGGGCCCAGCACCTCCGCCAGGACATCGGCTCCCCCCTCCGCCGCCCCCGCCACGATCCGGTCCGGCAGCCTTCCGGGGGCGATCACGTACGGGGCGACCGCGACGCGGCGTACGCCCTCCGCGCGCAGCGCGCGCACCGCGTCCTCGGTGCGCGGCAGGGACGCCGACGCGAACGCGGGCCGTACCGCGTACCAGCCCGCCCGGCGCTCCCACTCCCGTGCGATCCCGGCGATCACCGCCGCCGCCTCCGGGTCGGAGGAGCCCGCAGAGGCCAGCACCACGCCCGTCGAAGGCCGGTCGGCGCGCGCCAGCCCCGCCTCGTACAGCCGCCGCTCCAGCGCCCCCACGAGCAGCCGCGACGGACCGAGGACCCCGGCCTGCCGGATCCGCAGACCGGGCAGGCGTTCCGACGCCTCCCGCAGGACGGCCGGGATGTCGGCCTTGGCGTGGAACGCCCGCGTCAGCAGCAGCGGTTGGGCCACCACCTCCACCACGTGCGGCGCGCCCTCCCGCGCCAGCCGTTCCAACACCTCAGGCACGGAAGGCGCGTTGAAGTCCAGGAAGCCGGTCTCCACCCGCAGCCCGGGCCGCTGCGCCCGCACCCGCCGGGTGAGGGCGTGCGCGGTCGCCGCGTGCCGGGGGTCACGGCTGCCGTGCGCGACGACGAGCAGGACCGGGGGCACGAAAGGGGGCACGAGCGGGGGCCGGTGGAGAGGGTGCACGGGAATCAGCTCTTCACGAGGAGACCGCGGTTGCGCAGGACCCACCGCTCCAGCGGACTGAAGATCAGCAGGTCGATCGCGATTCCGACGATCAGGATCAGGAGGATGGCGAGGAACACCATGGGCATGCTGCCGACGGTACGGCCGTTCTCCAGCAACTGGCCCAGACCGACACCCAGATCGGGCGAGGACGCGATGATCTCGGCGGCCATCAGGGAGCGCCAGGAGAACGCCCAGCCCTGCTTGAGCCCCGCCAAGTACCCCGGCAGCGCGGCCGGCATGATGATGTGCCAGGTGTTCCTGAGCCCGGTCGCGCCCAGCGTGCGCCCGGCCCGCAGGAAGAGCGGCGGCACCTGATCGACCCCGGACACCAGCCCGTTGGCGATCGAGGGGACCGCGCCCAGCAGGATCACGGCGTACATCATCGTGTCGTTGAGACCGAGCCAGATCACGGCCGGCGGCACCCACGCCACCGAAGGCAGCGACTGGAGCCCCGACAGGATCGGCCCGATCGCCGCCCGTACGAACTTCACCCGGGCGACCAGCAGCCCCAGCGGGGTGCCGATCAGCAGCGCCAGCAGGAAGCCCAGCAGGCCGCGCGAGACGCTCGTCCAGATGTAGCCGAGCAGCGTGCCCTGCGACCAGGCGTCGGACAGCTCGTCCCACACCGCGCCGGGCGAGGGCAGCTTGTAGTCGTCGGTGACCTTCGCCCAGATCAGGATCTGCCACACGAACAGCACGAGGAGGACGGCGACGGCGGGCGGCAGCACCTTCTGGACCAGGGTCTGGCGCAGGGGCGTCCGGCCCGTCTGTACGGTGTCCAGCGCGTCGAGCCCGGCCTCCAGGCCGGCCATGTCACCGGGACCGCCGCCGACCGGGCGCCGGGCGTCCGGGCCGTCGGCCGCCGCATCCCGTGCCGCCGGGCCCCCCGGCGCCGGGTCCTTCTGCGGCGTCGTGTCAGTGCTGGCCATGTCGGCGGATCTCCCCACGCAGTTCTTCGGTGATCTCGACGGACAGCTCCGCCACCTCGGCGTCCTCGATACGGCGCGGCTGCGGGATGTCCACCCGCCACTCGCGGGCGATCCGGCCGGGGCGCGAGGACAGCAGGACGACGCGCTCGGCGAGCCGTACCGCCTCCCGCACGTTGTGGGTGACGAACAGCACCGACAGGTTCGTCTCGCGCCAGATCCGCGTCAGCTCGTCGTGCAGCACGTCGCGGGTGATGGCGTCGAGCGCGGCGAACGGCTCGTCCATCAGCAGCAGTTGGCTGTCCTGGGCCAGCGCGCGCGCCAGCGCGACCCGCTGCCGCATCCCGCCGGACAGCTCGTGCACCCGCTTGCCGTACGCCCCTTCGAGCCGTACGAGGCCGAGCAGCCGCTCCGCCTCGGGCCTGCGGTCCTGCTTGGGCACCCCGCGCAGCCGCAGGGCCAGTTCGATGTTCTTGCCCGCCGTCAGCCACGGGAACAGCGCGTGCTCCTGGAACATCAGGGCCGGGCGCCCGCCCGGGGTCTCGATGGACCCGGCGGTCGGGCGGTCGAGCCCGGCCACCAGGTTGAGCAGCGTGGACTTGCCGCAGCCCGAGGCTCCCAGGAGGGTGACGAACTCACCCGGAGCGACATCGAGCGTGATGTCGTCCAGCACGAGCTGCCGCCCCGCGGGGGTCGCGAAGGTCTTGGAGACGTGCGCGATGCGCGCGGCGTGGTCCACCGACGTGGTGCCGTCGGCGGCCTTGGTGAGCGTCGTTGCCATGGTCGTCACCTCCTGGGAATCCTGAGAGTCCTGAGAATCCTGCGAATCCTGCGAACAGATCGGTCGCGAGGTCGCGGCGGTTACTTGACGCCGAGACCGGCGTCGGCGACCTCGGGCTCACCGGCGGCCTTGAGCACCTTGTTCAGGGGCCCCAGGTCGTAGATGCCGGCCAGGTCGGGCTTCTCCAGCAGACCGGCCTTGACCGCGTGGTCGGCCTCGGACTGGAGCGTGGAGGCCAGCGGGTCGTTGGTGACCTTGATGGACTCCCAGGCGGGGTCGAGGACCTCGGGCGGCAGGGCCTTGCCCGACAGGGTCTTGAGCGCCTCGTTGGCCGACGCCTTCGCCTGGTCCTCGTTGGCGTTGATCCAGGCGTTCGTCTTCACCGAGCCGCGCAGCACCGCCTCGACGACGTCCGGGTGCGCGGAGAGGAACTTCTGCGACACGATGATGTTCGTGATCACGAACTGCTTGTCCGGCCACAGGTCCGACTCGTTGAGCAGCACCTTCGCGCCCTCGGCGACCAGCTTGGACGCGGTCGGCTCCGGCACCCAGGCGCCGTCGATGGAACCGGCCTTGTAGGCGTCCGGGGTGATCTTGTTGTCCGTACGGACGACGGAGACGTCACCCTTGCCGGACTGGGCGTCGACCTTCCAGCCCTTCTCCGAGATCCAGTTGAGGAACGCCACGTCCTGCGTGTTGCCCAGCTGCGGGGTGGCTATCTTCTTGCCCTTGAGGTCGTCCAGGGTCTTGATCTTCTTCGGGTTGACCACCAGCTTCACGCCGCCGGAGGCGGAACCGCCGATGATCCGCAGGCTCTTGCCCTTGGTCTGGACGTAGCCGTTGATCGCGGGGGAGGGGCCGATGAAGCCGATGTCGATGCTGCCCGCGTTGAGCGCCTCGATCTCGGAGGGCCCGGCGTTGAAGGTGGAGGGGGCGACCTTCGTGCCGCCCAGCTCCTTCTGGAACAGACCGTCCTGGATACCCACCAGGGCCGTGGCGTGCGTGAGGTTCGGGAAGTACCCGATCTTCACGGTGTCGGCCGAGAGCTTCTTCGCTCCGGCGGCGACCGCCGGCTTCTTCTCGTCCTTCTCGGCGTCGGAGCCGTAACCGCAGGAGGTGACGACAACGGCGAGAAGGGGCACTGCGGCGAGCGTGGTGATACGGCGGCGCGACAGGATGCGCGTGGCAGGCACGGGAGGGGTTCCTCTCGTCGGCCCGGTGCGCACGCCCTACGGGAACGCGGGCGTGACCGGGAGATCGGCAGGTCTTCGACGGTGCGGGTGGGGCGGGTGGTGCGGGCGGTGCAGGGGGTGGGGGGTGCGGGCGCGCAGGCAGTGCGCGTACGTCATCACGCACATCGCGCCACCCCGCCCGTTCCCGCGCCGAGGAGGCCGCTGCCGACGCGGCCGCCCTCCTTCGCGAAGGTCGCGTACATGTCGATGGCCATCAGAAGTCCCAGCCTTCTTCGTCCGCGGGTACGACAGCGGCCGCTCCGGCGCCCTCGGCGAAGGCGTCGCCCGCCATGCCCGCGCTCAGCGTCGTGCCGTCGGCGGGGTCGATCAGCAGAAACGATCCGGTCCTGCGGGACTCGGCGTACGGGTCGAGCGCGAGCGGCTCGGCGGTACGGATCCTCACGCGTCCGATGTCGTTGGCGACGAGCTGCCCGGGTGCCGGGTGCTGGGACAGGTCGTCCAGCGTGAGCCGGGACGGGATGTCCTTCACGATCGCCTTGACCGTACGGGTCGTGTGCTTGAGCAGCACCCGCTGGCCGACGGTCAGCGGCCGGTCGGCGACATGGCAGACGGTCGCCTCCACGTCCTGCGTCGACGCGGGGAGCTGCGCGCTGGGGGCGATCAGGTCGCCGCGCGAGACGTCGATGTCGTCCGCCAGGCGGAGCGTCACGGACTGCGGCGCCCAGGCGATGTCCACGCTCTCGCCGAGCGCGTCGATGCCCTCGACCGTGCTCGTACGGCCGGACGGCAGGACCGTCACGGCGTCGCCGACCCGCAGCACACCGGACGAGATCTGGCCGGCGTAACCGCGGTAGTCCGGGTGGCTCGCCGACTGCGGGCGGATCACGTACTGCACGGGGAACCGCGCGGGGCAGTGGGCCAGGTCGTGGCTGGACGGCACGGTCTCCAGGTGCTCCAGCACCGTCGGGCCGCCGTACCAGTCCATGTGCGCGGACGGTTCCACGACGTTGTCCCCGGCGAGGGCCGAGATCGGGATCGCGGTGATCTCCGGGACGCCGAGGGAGGCCGCGTACGCCGTGAACTCCTCGGCTATCGCCGCGAATACGGGCTCCGCGTACGCGACGAGGTCCATCTTGTTGACGGCCAGCACCACGTGCGGGACCCGCAGGAGGGCGGCGACGGCGGCATGGCGGCGGGTCTGCTCGACCACGCCGTTCCGCGCGTCGACCAGGACGACCGCCAGCTCCGCGGTGGACGCGCCGGTGACCATGTTCCGGGTGTACTGCACATGCCCCGGGGTGTCGGCGAGGATGAACCGGCGCCGGGGAGTGGCGAAGTAGCGGTACGCGACGTCGATGGTGATGCCCTGCTCGCGCTCGGCGCGCAGTCCGTCGGTGAGCAGCGCGAGGTCCGGGGTGTCCTGGCCCCGGCTCAGCGACACCCGTTCCACGGCCTCCAGCTGGTCGGTGAGCACCGACTTCGAGTCGTGCAGCAGCCGCCCCACCAGGGTGGACTTGCCGTCGTCGACGGAACCGGCGGTCGCGAAGCGCAGCAGGGTGGTGGTGGCCAGCCGCTCGGCGAACTCGGCGTACGGCTCGGTGGCGCTCGTCATGGCTAGAAGTACCCTTCGCGCTTGCGGTCTTCCATCGCGGCCTCGGACATCTTGTCGTCGGCGCGGGTCGCGCCGCGCTCGGTGAGCCGGGAGGCCGCGATCTCGGTGATCACCGCGTCGAGCGTCGTGGCGTCGGAGTCGACGGCGCCGGTGCAGGACATGTCGCCGAC
The DNA here is from genome assembly GCF_044744165.1 of Streptomyces sp. NPDC087420. Taxonomy (NCBI): domain Bacteria; kingdom Bacillati; phylum Actinomycetota; class Actinomycetes; order Kitasatosporales; family Streptomycetaceae; genus Streptomyces; species Streptomyces sp. NPDC087420. Next base: position 192,967 of record NZ_JBIUXU010000007.1, on the reverse strand, counting down.
GGTGCGGTAGCGCACCAGACGGGTCTCGACGCTCTCGTTCTCCTTGGGCCCGCCCCAGTCGCCCGCCGTCAGCCACATCCCGGCCCGCAGGAACACCTGGCGCTCATGGGCGAAGTAGATCTCCGGCAGCTCGATGCCCTCCCGGGCGATGTACTGCCAGACGTCCAGCTCGGTCCAGTTGGAGAGCGGGAAGACCCGGACGTGCTCCCCGGCGGCGTGCCGGCCGTTGTAGAGGTTCCACAGCTCGGGGCGCTGGCGGCGCGGGTCCCACTGGGAGAACTCGTCCCGCAGCGAGAACACCCGCTCCTTGGCCCGTGCCTTCTCCTCGTCCCGCCGCCCGCCGCCGAAGACCGCGTCGAACCGCTCGGCCTGGATCTTCTCGGTGAGCGGGACGGTCTGGAGGGGGTTACGGGTCCCGTCGGGGCGCTCGCGCAGCTTCCCCGCGTCGATGTACTCCTGTACGGAGGCGACGTGCAGGCGCAGGCCGTGCTCGGCGACCGTACGGTCCCGGTAGTCCAGCACCTCGGGGAAGTTGTGCCCGGTGTCGACGTGCAGCAGCGTGAAGGGCACCGGCGCGGGCGCGAACGCCTTGAGCGCCAGGTGCAGCATGACGATCGAGTCCTTGCCGCCGGAGAAGAGGATCACCGGCCGTTCGAACTCACCCGCCACCTCACGGAAGATGTGGACCGCCTCGGACTCCAGGGAGTCCAGGTGGCTCAGGGCGTAGGGGGCGTCGGTGCCCTCGGTGACGGACGCGACGGTCGTGCTCACGCGAGACCCCTTTCGGCGAGGAGCGCGTGGAGCGCGCCGGCGGACTCCCGTACGGACTGGGTGTGCGACTCGATCCGCAGGTCCGGGTCCTCCGGGGCCTCGTAGGGGTCGTCGACCCCGGTCAGCCCGGATATCTCGCCGGCCGCCTGCTTGGCGTACAGCCCCTTCACATCCCGTACGGAGCACACCTCGACGGGGGTGGCGACGTGGACCTCCAGGTAGGCCGTGCCCACGCTCTGGTGGCGTTTGCGCACGGCCTCGCGGCTGTCCGCGTACGGCGCGATCACCGGCACCAGCGCCTTGACGCCGTGGGACGCCAGCAGTTCGGCGACGAAGCCGATGCGCTGGACGTTGGTGTGCCGGTCCTCGCGGCTGAACCCGAGGCCCGCGGAGAGGAACTCGCGGATCTCGTCGCCGTCGAGGATCTCGACGCGGTGGCCCTCCGAGCGCAGCCGGCCGGCCAGCTCCCGCGCGATCGTGGTCTTGCCCGCGCTGGGCAGACCGGTGAGCCAGACGGTGGCGCCCTGCTCCGTCATGCTCAACTGTCCCTCCTCATGAGATCCCTGACTGCCCGTCACCGATGTGTACGTCACCGATGTGCTCGTAAAACCCTGCCGCCCCGGTGCTGATGGCTATCCGTGCAGCCCGCACTCGGTCTTGCCCCGGCCGGCCCAGCGGCCCGCGCGGGCGTCCTCGCCCTCCAGCACCCTGCGGGTGCAGGGGGCGCAGCCCACGGAGGCGTAACCGTCCATGAGGAGCGGATTGGTGAGGACGCCGTGCTCGGCGACGTACCGGTCCACGTCCTCCTGCGACCAGCGGGCGATCGGGGAGACCTTGACCTTCCCGCGCCGCTCGTCCCAGCCGACCACAGGGGTGTTCGCCCGCGTCGGGGACTCGTCGCGGCGCAGCCCGGTGGCCCAGGCCGCGTAGCCGGTCAGCCCCTCTTCGAGCGGCTTGACCTTGCGCAGGGAGCAGCACAGGTCGGGGTCGCGGTCGTGCAGCTCCGGCCCGTACTGGGCGTCCTGCTCGGCGACGCTCTGGCGCGGGGTCAGCGTGATGACGTTGACGTCCATCACGGCGTCCACGGCGTCGCGGGTGCCGATCGTCTCGGGGAAGTGGTAGCCGGTGTCGAGGAAGACCACGTCCACGCCGGGAAGGACGGTGGAGGCGAGGTGGGCGACCACCGCGTCCTCCATGGACGACGTCACGCAGAACGTGTCGCCGAACGTGTCGGCGGCCCACCGGAGGATCTCCGTCGCCGAAGCGTCTTCGAGCGCGCGGCCCGCGTGCTCGGCGAGGGCCTTCGGATCGTCCGTCCCGGCCAGCGTGGTCATGTCGATTCCCCTCCGTCGGGTGCCTGGAGCCCCCGGGTCAGCAACCCGAGGAACTTCAGTTGGAAGGCCCGGTTGCAGGCCGCGCATTCCCAGGCGCCGTGGCCCTGTTCGTTCGGGCGCAGGTCCTCGTCGCCGCAGTAGGGGCAGTAGAAGGGGGCGGCACGCTCGCTCATGAGAGGGCCTCCTCCGACGCGCGGGCCGCCCACGTCGCGAACCGCTCGCCTTCCTCGCGGTCCTTCTGGAAGCGGCCGAGCACCCGCTCGACGTAGTCGGGCAGGTCGTCCGAGGTGACCTTGAGGCCGCGGACCTTGCGGCCGAAACCGGCCTCCAGGCCCAGAGCGCCGCCCAGGTGCACCTGGAAGCCCTCGACCTGCTCACCGTTCTTGTCCAGCATGAGCTGGCCCTTGAGACCGATGTCGGCGGTCTGGATCCGCGCGCAGGCGTTCGGGCAGCCGTTGATGTTGATGGTGATCGGCTGGTCGAACTCGGGGATACGGCGCTCCAGTTCGTCGATCAGGGTGGCGCCGCGCCGCTTTGTCTCGACGATCGCGAGCTTGCAGTACTCGATGCCGGTGCACGCCATCGTCCCGCGCCGGAACGGCGACGGCTTGACCCGCAGGTCCAGCGCTTCGAGCCCGGCCACCAGCGAGTCGACCTGGTCCTCCGCGACGTCGAGCACGATCATCTTCTGCTCGACGGTGGTCCGCAGCCGGCCCGAGCCGTGCGCCGCCGCCACCTCGGCGATCCTGACGAGCTTGGGGCCGTCGACCCGGCCGACGCGCGGCGCGAACCCGACGTAGAACCGGCCGTCCTTCTGCCGGTGCACCCCGACGTGGTCGCGCCACACCTGGAGGGGCTGCGCGGGCGCGGGCCCGTCGATCAGCTCCCGCTTGAGGTACTCGTCCTGGAGGATCTGGCGGAACTTCTCCGCGCCCCAGTCGGCGACCAGGAACTTCAGGCGGGCACGGGTGCGCAGCCGCCGGTAGCCGTAGTCGCGGAAGATCCCGATGACCCCGGCCCACACGTCGGGCACCTCGTCCAGCGGCACCCAGGCACCGAGGCGCTGCCCGATCTTCGGGTTGGTCGACAGGCCGCCGCCGACCCACAGGTCGAAGCCGGGGCCGTGCTCGGGGTGCTCGACGCCGACAAAGGCGATGTCGTTGATCTCGTGCGCCACGTCCAGCAGCGGCGACCCGGAGATCGCCGTCTTGAACTTGCGCGGGAGGTTGGAGAACTCCTTGGTGCCGATGAACCGGGCGTTGATCTCGTCGATCGCCCACGTGCCGTCGATGATCTCGTTCTCGGCGACCCCGGCGACCGGCGAACCGAGGATCACGCGGGGCGTGTCACCGCAGGCCTCGGTGGTCGACAGGCCGACGGCCTCCAGACGCCGCCAGATCTCCGGGACGTCCTCGATCCTGATCCAGTGCAGCTGGATGTTCTGCCGGTCGGTGAGGTCGGCGCTGTCCCGGCCGAACTCGTGCGAGATCTCGCCGATCACACGCAGCTGCTCGGTGGTCAGCCGCCCGCCGTCGATCCGGACCCGCAGCATGAAGTACTTGTCGTCCAGCTCCTCCGGCTCCAGGATCGCGGTCTTGCCGCCGTCGATCCCGGGCTTGCGCTGGGTGTATAGCCCCCACCAGCGCATCCGGCCGCGCAGATCGTTCGGGTCGATCGAGTCGAAGCCCGCCTTGGAGTAGATGTTCTCGATGCGCGCCCGCACATTGAGACCGTCGTCGTCCTTCTTGAACTGCTCATTGCCGTTGAGCGGAGTGAAGTGGCCGACGGCCCACTGGCCCTCACCGCGGTGACGGCTCACCTTGCGGCGCGGTGTGGCGGGAGTCGGCTGGTCCGGGGTGGCGGCCATGGCGTTACGTCCTTCGAGACTGCGTGAGGGCGGCTCTCAGCCGCACACCCGCGCGAAGGCGCGGCGGTGCGCGGCAGGTGCAGAGGTCAGGGGCGGGCGGTGCGGAGTCGCGGCGGCGCGCGAGATCTCAGTTTGTCGGACAGATGGCGCTGGACATGCGGCCGAGGTCGACGTGTCGCCGACCTACCAAGGCAATTCCAGCTCTCGACATGACGGAAGCGTGTCACGCGGATCTCGGGGCAGTCCACCACTATCCACTATGTGGACGACAGTGTCCCGCTATATGAGACGGCAGGCGGCGGGGCGATGCGAGGTGAGGCGATACGGGTGGTCACGCCAGCGCGCCGGGCCAGGGTCCCGGCGTCGCCGTCTCCTCCTCCTCCGAGGTCTTCGTGTCGAAGAGGGTGAAGCCGCGCCGCTGGTAGTTGGCCATCGCGTGCTCGCCGTCCTTGGTGCACGTGTGCAGCCACACCCGCTCGGTCGGCTTGAGCCCGGGGTGGCGCTCCGCCAGCTCCCACGCCCTGGCGGTGCCGTACGACAGCAGGTGGCCGCCGATCCGGCGGCCCCGGAAGGCCGGGATCAGCCCGAAGTACACGATCTCCACCGCGCCGCCGTCCTGCGCCGCCAGCTCCAGGAAGCCGGCCGGGGTGCCCTTCTCGTACGCGACCCAGGTCTCCACGCCGGGCCGGTCCAGGTACTCCCGCCACCGCGCGTACGTGTGCGACAGCCGGTCCGTCCAGCGGACGTCCCCGCCGACGGCCGTGTACAGGAACCGGCTGAACTCGGGGGAGGGCACCTCGGCCCGTACGATCCGCACGTCGCCCGGCGGCGGGGCGGCGGGGCGCAGATCGGACGGCGAGGTCTGCTCCAGGGACCACGTGGTCACGGTGAGGGTCATGCCCGCCAGAAAATCACGCGGGGGGCCGTACGGTCACACCAGGGCCGGTCACCTCAGGGGAAGGCCGCCCCTCACGCAGGGGAAGGCCGCCCCGGACGCCGCCCCTCACGGACACGGCAGGCTCCGGGTGCTCAGCACCGCCGGGGCCGTCGAGTGCGGCAGCAGCTCGTCCGGATCCTCCGGCGTGACCACCTCCACCTCGACCTCCTCGCTGAAGCGGTACGGCCGGTGCGCCAGCACCCCCGACAGGTGCCGCCGCACCCGGGACATCTCCGCCCGTACGGTCACCGTGCGCGTCGCGTCCCCGAACACGTCCGCCGCCAGCTCCGCCGCGCTGCGCCCGTCCCGGTGCACGGCCAGCACGTACAGCAGCTCCGCGTGGCGCGGGGTCAGCTCCTGCACCCAGCTGCCCGCCGCCCCCGACACCGCCACCGACCAGCGCCGGGGCCGGCTCAGGTCCAGGACGACCCGGCTCACCGCCCCCGCCGAGGCCGGGTCGGGATCGTCCGCCACCTGGATCAGCCAGCCGCCCGGCAGCGGCTCGACCGCGCACAGGCCCAGCGTGGGGTGCCAGACCCGGCCCGCGCCGAACGACTTGGGCAGCGGGAGCCGGTCCACGGGCGGCATCCCCGTGACCGCCGCCGTCCAGCCGTAGCTGTCGACCGCCAGCGCGCGCCCGCCGATCCGGCACAGGATCGGCGCCGCCACCGAACGCAGCCGCTCCACGTTCCCCCGGTGCCGCTCCCGCATGTCGCTCTCCGCGAGCCGGGCCACCGATCTGACCAGCGCCAGCGTCGTCGGATGGAACCCGGCCGCCGGGCCGCTCACGTCGACCACCCCCAGCAGCCGCCCGTCGCGGGGGTCGTGCACCGGCGCGGCGGCGCAGGTCCACGAGTCCAGCGTCCTGACGAAGTGCTCCGCCGAGTGGACCCGTACCGGCCGCCGGACCGCCAGCGCCGTACCGATCGCGTTGGTGCCCGTGGCCCCCTCGGTCCAGGTCGCCCCCTCTTCGAGCCAGATCCCGCCCGCCCGCCGCAGCACGGACGGACTGCCGTCCCGCCACAGCACCCGCCCCTCGTCGTCCGTGACGACCGTGATCTGGAGGGACGCGTCCGCCACATCGGTCAGCGAGTCCACGAGGGTCCGCAGGGCCTCGCCGAGCACGGACGTACGCCGCCGGTGCTCCAGCTCGTCCCGCTCCAGCAGCACCGGGCGCGTGGTCCTGTCGGGATCGAGCCCCATCCGGGACATCCGCCGCCACGACGCGTCGATCACCGGGCGCGGCGCGACCGGGGGGCGCTCACCGGCGAGGGCCGCCTCCCTGACCCGATGGAGGAGCCGGTTGGCCTGCACGCCGTCCACGGTGCTGAGCCGGGCCAGGTCGAGCGGTATGTCCTTCATCAGCCCATCGTGCCGTTCCGGCCAAGGCCCGGAGGGGCAGTTCCGGATTCTGCTGCAACCGGTTGCAACTCTGGCATCTCGGGTGCGGGTGCCCGAGAGTGACAGGGAATCAGAGGTGGTGCCGTGTCGGCGCAGCACCACCTCTGATGACCTCCCCCCGCGGTGACCGCCTCACGCCTCCGGCCGCGCCCGGTCCACGACCGACGCCAGGTCCAGCGTGTGCGGCAGGGTGCCGAAGGCCGTACCCCAGTCCCCGCCGAGCCGTGAGGCGCAGAACGCGTCCGCCACCTCGGGCGGTGCCCAGCGCACCAGCAGCGAGCCCTGGAGCACCAGCGCCATCCGCTCCACCAGCCGCCGCGCCCGCGCCTCGATCCCGGTCAGGTCGGCCAGTTCGGTGAGCAGGTCCTTGATCGCCCGGTCCAGCCGGTGGTCGGCGCCGCGCGCCAGGCCCACCTCCTGGAGGAAGGCGTTCAGCGCGCCCGGCTCCCGCTGGAGCGCCCGCAGCACGTCCAGTGCCTGGACGTTCCCCGAGCCCTCCCAGATCGAGTTCAGCGGCGCCTCACGCAGCAGCCGGGGCATCCCGGACTCCTCCACGTACCCGTTGCCGCCCAGGCACTCCAGGGCCTCCGCCACGGCCGGTGTGCACCGCTTGGTCACCCAGTACTTGGCGACGGGCACCGCGAGCCGCAGGAACGCCCGCTCCCGGTCACGCCCGTCCTCGGGACCGCTCTGGACCGCGTCGTACGCCGCCGCCAGCCGCAGCGCGAGCGTGGTCGCCGCCTCCGACTCCAGGGCCAGGTCGGCCAGGACGTTGACCATCAGCGGCTTGTCGATCAGCTCGGCGCCGAACGCCCTGCGGTACGTGGCGTGATGGACCGCCTGCGCCACCGCCTGCCGCGTCAGCGCGGCCGAACCGACCACACAGTCCAGCCGGGTCGCCGCCACCATCTCGATGATGGTGCGCACCCCGTGCCCCTCCTCGCCGACCCGGCGCCCCCAGGTCTCGTCGAACTCGACCTCGCTCGACGCGTTGGAGCGGTTGCCCAGCTTGTCCTTGAGGCGCTGGATCCGGAAGACGTTGCGTGTACCGTCCGGCAGCACACGCGGGACGAGGAAACAGGTCAGCCCGCCCGGCGCCTGCGCCAGGACGAGGAATCCGTCGCACATCGGCGCGGAACAGAACCACTTGTGCCCGGTGAGCAGGTACTCGTCGCCCGCGCCCGTCTCGGTGTCCACCCGCCGCGCGCCGGTGGTGTTGGTACGGACGTCACTGCCGCCCTGCTTCTCCGTCATGCCCATCCCGAAGAGCACCCCGGACTTCTCCCCGGCGGGCCGCAGTCCGGGGTCGTACACCCGGGAGGTGAGCCGCGGCTCCCAGTCGGCGGCGAGCGCCGGCTCGACCCGCAGCGCCGGGACCGCCGCGTGGGTCATCGAGAGCGGGCAGGTGTTCCCGGCCTCCACCTGCCCCCACACGAGGAGCCCGGCCGAGCGCCGCACATGGCCCGCCGGGCGGCCCCAGGCGTCGGTCAGCCCGGCCGTGACGGCCTGTCCGAGCAACTGGTGCCAGGCCGGGTGGAAGTCGACCTCGTCGACACGGTTGCCGTACCGGTCGTGCGTACGGAGGCGGGGCGGGTTCTCGTTGGCCAGTGTGCCCAGGAGCTGCACCTCCGCGGACCCGGCGGAGCGGCCGAGCGCGGTCAGTTCCGCGCGGGTCTCGTCGAGGAGGCCGGCGGTGACGTGCCGTTCCACCCCCTCGGTGAGGGCCCGGTCGGCGCTGAAGACGTCGTACCCCACCAGGGGCGGAACCTGGTTGGTCACTGTGTGGGTGGTGGCTGCCATGCCGCTACGGTAAGGACGTGCAGGCAGCAAATGAAACACCCGAGCGGCCGTCGGGCCGACTTCACCGGGCCAGAGTCCTCTATCGCAACGTCTCCATGCGGAGGATGGCCTGGCTGCTGCTGAAGGACACCGTCAATTCGTGCATCGAGTACCGCATCCTCGGACTCGCGGCCGAGGCGGCGTTCTTCACCCTGTTGTCGCTGCCGCCGCTGCTGCTCGGGCTGATCGGGCTGCTCGGTTACGTGGACGACTGGACCAGCACCACCACGGTCGCCTCGATCGAGAAGAACATCCTCTCGGCCGTCGGCACGGTCCTCTCCGACCGAGGCGTCAACCAGATCGCCAAGCCGCTGCTGGCGAGCGTCACCCACGGGGGGCGGCCCGACGTCATCTCGCTGGGCTTCGCGATCGCGCTCTGGTCGGGCTCGCGGGCGGTGAACGTCTTCGTGGACACGATCACCGTGATGTACGGCCTGGACGGGCGGCGCGGCATCGTCGCGACCCGGCTCCTCGCCTTCCTGCTCTACCTCGTGGCGCTGCTGATCGGCGCGGTGGTGCTGCCGCTCGCGGTGGTCGGCCCCGACCGGGTGGTGGAGCTCATCCCGTGGGGCACGGAAGTGGTCTCCGTCCTCTACTGGCCGGTGGTGAGCCTCCTCTCGATCGCCTTCCTGACCACGCTCTACCACGTCTCCGTGCCGGCCAGGTCCCGCTGGATCGAAGACGTCCCGGGCGCGCTGGTCGCGCTCGGCATGTGGGTCCTGGGGAGCTTCCTGCTCCGCATCTACCTGACCAGTACGGTCGAGGGCCCGACGATCTACGGCTCCCTCGCGGCGCCCATCGCCGTGCTCCTCTGGATCGGCATCTCGGCGTTCGCGGTCCTGGTCGGCGCGGCCGTCAACGCGGCGATCGACCGCGTCTGGCCCTCGCTGGCCACGGCGGCGGCCCGCGCGGCCAACGAACGCCTGCGCACGGCCCACGCGGCGGAACTGCTGGCCCGCGCGGCGGCCGAGACGGAACTCCGCAGGGCCCGGGGCGACTTCGACGACCTGGACGACTCCGACGACGAGGCGGACGACGGCGGCGACCTGGGCATGCCGTCGGAGTTTCCCGAACGCTGGTCGCGCTTCCTGCCCCCGGACGACCTGCGGTCGCGGCTGCACTCGGGGCGGGAGAGCCGCGAGAACAAGGAGCTGAGGGAGAGCAGGGAGAAGGACCAGCGGCCCTGAGGTTCCCGGTGGGCCGGCGCGGGCGCCCCGGGGCGGGGGCTGTGGGCCTGGGGCCGATGGCCCTGGGCGCGGTGGCCCGGGTCGGGCGGGCGGGTGACGGTCCGGGATCCGTGGTCTGCGGACGCGTCCGGGGCCGGCCCTGTGCCGGTTCGTGGGCGCGGGCCCGCCCGGTCAGCGGCCCAGCAGGCGGCGGAGCCAGGCGCGGGGGGACCTCGGGTTCCGGGGCGGTGGGCCGACCGTGCGGTACCAGACGGTGATGTCGGCGCCGTACTCCGTCGCTTCCGCCCGGCGGTAGCCCGGCGGGCTTCCGGCCAGGCTGTACAGCGGGCCCGACAGGCCGATGACCACGGCGCCGGCCCCGCTCTCCGCGGCTCCCCTCGGCGCCAGCATCCGTGCCACGGCCCGCGTCTCGTCGCGGGCCGTGCCCGCGTGGACGACGAGGACGACGAGCGGGCCGCCGGGCCCCGTGGGACGCGGGGCGAAGCGGCTGCCGAGCCGTTCCACCACCCTGGCCGCGGTGAGTTTCCGTCCGGCCGTCACCCGGATCGTCCCGTCCGTGTCCGGCCGCGCGGCTCTGCCCACGGTGCGCCGCAGCGCCCTGCGCACCCCGGGGAGGTACGCGGGCAGGCCCCGGCGGCCGGGGACCGTACCGCCGTGCACGATGACGTGGATGTAGTGGGGGCCGGACCGGGGCGCGAGGCGCCCGCCCACGCCGTACGCCGGTGGCGGGCGCCGGATCGGCGCCGGCGCCGGCGCCGGGGACGCGGCGTAGACCGGGAGGCGCATGTCGCCCTGCCCCGTGTGGACCGGCCCTGCGCTGCCCGCCGCCGGTGTCCAGGGTCCCCGGCCCTCCGGCCGGTCCCGCATCCGTGCGACCGCGCGTCCGTTCTCCAGGGAGCGCCGCCACTCCCGCAGCGCGCCCCGCCGGCCGTCCGCCCACAGGCCGTCGACCCCGGTCAGCGGGGTGGCGGACCAGAGGGCGAGGGCCGAGTCGTACAGCGCGGCGGCGGTCGCGTGGTCGCCGGACTCCGTGGCCCGCGCCGCCTCGGCGGCTCGCTGCCGTGCCGTACGGACGTCCAGCTCGTGGGTGTCGAGGCGCAGCCGGTAGCCCGTACCGGTGTCCTCGACAGGATGCCCCTGGAGACGCAGCGCGGCGGCGGCCCGGGCCACCGCCTCCTCCGGGGTCCCGTCCCGCGCGGCGCCATCGAGGCCCCGGGCCAGCTCGCCCGTGGACACGCTGTCACCGTAGGACAGCAGGAGTTGGGCGAGCAGACACCGTTCCGCGTGGCCGGCCGGCGTACCGTCCTGCCGCCCGCGCACCGCGCGCAGCGGCCCGAGGACGCTGTACTGCCAGGCGTCCAGGGGCAGTACGGGCTCCACCAGCAGCTTCGCGGCGCCCCGCGCGCGGCGGTCGGCGTCCGGGGCCAGCAGGTCCATGATCACGGTCTCCAGACGCGGCGGCAGATCCGGCCGCAACTGCCGCGGCGGGACGAACTGTTCGTCGCCGGGGCCCGGCGCGTGGAGCCGTCGCGGGGCGAAGGGGACCCTGCCGGTGGCGAGTTCGAACAGCACCCGGCCGAGGCCGTGGAGATCCTCCGCCGCGGCGGCGGCGTCGGCCACCGCCTCCGCCTGTCCCGCCGGATCCGGGCCGTGCCCCGCCCCGGCCGGCCGGCCGAAGCCGCCCACCTTCACCCGGCCGTCCGGCAGCCGCACGATCTCTTTCCCCGTCAGGTGACGGTGGGTCACCCCGTGCTGATGGGCGTGCAGGAGCGCGTCGAGCACCTGTCGGCCGACGCTCACCAGATCCGGCACGGAGGTGGAGGCGGTCCGGAAGGCCGACACCGTGGGGGAGTTCGCGGAGGACCGGCCCGCATCCGTCCGCCCCGGCCTCGCCACCGGCTCGCCCGCCACCGGCTCCTCGACGAAGTAGAGAACGCCGTCGTCCCACCCGAAGTCGTGGATCGTGACGATGCCGGGATGGCGCAGCGCCCGGACCGCCTTCGCCTCCCGCCGCGCCGCGGCCTTGGCGCCGGACGGTACGGGGCCCGCGTACCGTACGACCACCTCGCGGCCCGCCTCGTCCCGCGCACGCCACCGCCCGTGGGCGCGCGAGCCGGGGTCCGGGCCGATGCGGTCGAGCAGCCGGTACGGCCCCGCCGACGGCGGCGCGGGGAAGGACGGCGCCGGCCCGGACCCGTGGCGGTCCCGTGTGACGGGGAGACTCTCCTGGCTCACCAGCGTGACGGGCGCGCCCGCCTCCCGCCCGTCCCCGCGCGCGCCGTCCAGCAGCCTGCGGAACTCGCCCGGCACCGAGCCGCCGAGCAGCGAGATCTCGGCCGCCACCCGGTGCAGCAGCGCGGTCGTCCGGCCCAGCTCGTGGGACGGCAGGGTGGCCAGCAGCAACTCCCGTACCCCGGGACGGAATTCGTACGACCCCGCCGGTCCCGGCGCGACCGTGAGCAGACCGCTCAGCACCACCTCCGCCAGGTGCTGCGCGCGCGGCTGCTTCTCCACCGCCGTCTGCACGATCCGCATCACCGGCAGATACGCGAGCCCCACCGCCAGGTGCGCCGCCAGCCGGACCGCCTGCTGGGAGGCCGCGGAACGGAAACGCCGGACCAGCTCCTCGGCCGGGGTGTCCCGGGGGGCGAGTCCGTCCTCACCGTCCTGGGCGGCGAGCGGCGGGCCCGCCGTCAGCTGCGCGGCGGACCCGGGGAACACCGTCCCGCCGGGCGAGGCCAGCAGGCCGGCCCAGTTGCCGAACCACTCGGCGTTCGGTTCGAGGACCGGCACCGGAATGCCCCGGGCCAGGCCGTCGTACGGCGCGAAGTGCAGCGAGGCGTTGGGCGCGCCGGGACCGGGGGCGGTGAACAGGCCGGGGACGGGGGCGAGCGGGGTGTCCTGCCACATCCGTTCCGGCAGGGGCTGCACGACGGCCACCGGGAGCGTACGGGCCCAGCCGCGCAGGGTCCGGTACCACCGCCGGCCGGCCGCCCCGTCGCGCCACTGCGGGCCCATCGTGTCGCTGATGACCAGCGCGACCGTCCGCCCGGCCGGCCACTTCCGTACCGGCACGGTCCCGTCCGCGTCGAGCCGCACCAGCTCCACCGTACGGAACGCGCCCAACTGGCCGAAGGCCTTGTGCAGATCACGGGCGAGCGGCTGCCACATCGCCATCGTGGGGCCCGAGTCGACCACCAGCCGCAGATGGAGCCTCTGCTCCGGCCCCGGCCGGAGCCGGGGCAGCCACCGGCCGCGCGCGGCCCCGAGCGCGGCCATGCGGTGGGCGGTGCCGTCCTTGTCCCACTCCGTGGGCCGGGCGGGGGGCGCGGTGCCGCGCAGCGGGCGCAGCGCCCGCTGGAGGGCGAGCGGGCGGGAGATCATCGGGCGGGTGGGGGCCAGTATCGCGGGCGCCTCGTCCCCGGCGGGGACCTCGGAACGGCTGTACCAGCCGGGCAGTTCCCCCAGGGGGTCGAAGTCCGCCTCGCCGCCGGGCTCGTCGTCCGCGCGGGGCGCGCCCGTGGCGGGTGACTGGTGGGCCGGGCGCAACCGGTACGAGGCGGGGTCGGTCTCCGCTTCCCGCGCTTCTGAGCCGGCGGCCGGGGCGTGGTCGGCGGGTTCGGCTCGTTCGGCGGGTGGGGGCGGCTCGGCCGGCGGGGGCGCCCCGGTGGGCCGGCCGGGCCGGTGTCGGCGGACGGGCTCGGCGTGTTGCCCGGGCGGGGTCCGCCGGCCCGCCGAAGACTGCGGGCTCCACCGGCCGGGCTCGCCCGGGTAGCCGTACGTGACGGGCGGCTCCGGCCGGCCCGGCTGAACCGGCGGGACCTGCCGGAGCTGCATGAACGGGGGCCGGTCCGGGATCCCGCCGGCCGCCGGCCGGGGTGACGCCTCCCGGCCGGGCGGCGGCCCGGGGCGCGACTGGGCCGCGAGCCAGATCAGTTCGGCCAGCTCGCGGCCGGTCGGCGGGTCACCGCCCGCCGCCGTCAACACGTCCCGTAGTCGGGCCAGATCAGAATTCATCGGGTTCCGGTGTCCGGCTCAGATAGCGCATCAGATGGTCCGCCAGCTCGGTCCTGGACTCGCCGGCCAGTCCGGAAGTCCTGGTGAGGTAGATCGCGTTGAGCAGTTGGTCGGTCGCCAGCTCGCCGTTCCTGCCCCGTGCCAGAAACGTTCGTACCAAGTCGTGGGCCTGTCCGTCGAGAGGGCCCAGGTGCGCCCGGACGATCGCGGCCAGGTGTTCGGCGGCGGGCTGCTTCAGTTCCAGGGTCACACATCGCCGCAGGAACGCGGGCGGGAAGTCCCGTTCGCCGTTGCTGGTGAGGACGGTGAAGGGGAACGCCCGGCAGCGCACCCGGCCGCGCTCCACCCGTACCAGCCGGTCGGAGTCCGCCATCAGCACCTCGGCCGAGGAGCGGGTCCTGGCGGCGCGGACCAGTTCGGGGATCTCGTACTGCCCCTCCTCCATCACGTTCAGGAGGTCGTTCGGGAGGTCCAGGTCGCTCTTGTCGATCTCGTCGATCAGCAGGACGCGGGGGCGTTCGTACGGGAGGAGGGCCGTGCCCAGCGGGCCGAGCCGCAGATGGTCCTCGATGGTGCCGTTCCCCGGGGCCTGGCCCGCGGCGTAGAGCCGGGAGAGCGGGTCGTACTGGTAGAGCCCGTCACCGAGCGCCGTCCTGCTGGTGATGTTCCACCGCAGGACCGGCCCGAGCCGCAACTCGCGGGCCACGGCGTACGCCAGGCTGGACTTCCCGCTGCCCGGCGGTCCCGTCACCAGCAGCGGCCGGCGCAAGTACAGCGCGGCGTTGACGAGTTGCACGCTCTCGGGGGTCGCCCGGTACGCCTGGGCCCGGTGCACCCGGTCGGGTGACGGGGACGGGTCGTCCGCGGGCGGTTCGACCACGGGGCCGCCGTTGAAGGCACGCCAGGGCGGCGGCGCGGGCAACTGCCCGACACCGTCGTGCGGTTCGTCGGTTCCGGTGTACACCGGCCACAGGGACGACATGTCGGACCTCCAGGTCAGTCGACGGGCGACAGATCAGTCGACGGGCGACCGGGTCAGCCGCGGGACGTCGGGGAACCACCGTGGATCGTCCCAGACGAAGGACAGGCCGGCGGCCCAGTGCGGCTCGGGCCCCTCGTGGCCGAAGGCGTGCTTGCGCAGGGTGAAGACGTGCTCGGGCAGTTCGCCCGGCGCGAGCAGCGACAGCCGCTCGGCCAGGGAGTTCAGGAACACCGTGCCGCGGCACGAGTCCCCGCACGCCTCCCCGCCGCCCCCCGGGCAGCCGGTGCGCGGCCACAGCACGATCGGGGCCGGCGCGTCCAGGACGGCGCGGTGGGTCGCGCGGTCGTCCGGCGCCGTCGGCGGCCTGGTGAGCGCCACCGGGCCCACCACGTCCTGGAGTTGGACGGCGAGCAGGCCGGGCGCCGGGGCGCCCTCGCAGGCGATCGGGTAGATCCGCGACTCGCGCTGCCCGTCCAGGACGTCCCACACCTTCTTCAGCCGGAACTGGAGCCGGGGATTGGTCCTGCGGTCGTGGTCCATCACCACCACCGGCGCCACACAACCGAGTGGTGTCCGGGTGCCCTTGCGCGCCGACCACTGGTCCACGGGGTGGTTGAGCCAGTCCCTGGGGAGGGCGAACGCGATCAACTCGTCCCCCTCCGTGTCGAGTTCGGCGTAGGCGTCGTCGATCCGGTCCAATACCCAATCGCGCAGGTCCCGTTTGGCCAGCCGCTGCTCGCCGACCAGCCGCCGGTGGCCGTGCCGGTACGCGGACACCTCGACCAGCAGCGCGTTCCTGTCGGCGCCGCTGCGCCGGATCTCGACCAGGATCGGCGACCAGTGGCGGGTGCCGGGGTGGGCGGGCGGGGCGGGTTCAGGGGCGGGGGCGGCAGCGGGGTTCGGGACGGGCGCAGGCCCGGGCGCGGGTTCGGGATGCTCGATGGGCGACGGGGCGAAGCGGAGCGACGGGCCGGGGGCCGGTTCCGGGCCCGGCGCTGGGGCCGGAGCCGGAGCCGGGGCGACGTGGGGCGGCGGTACGACGGGCGGGGCGATTTCGAAGAACTCGGGTGTACGGAGGGACTGCCGGTGGCCCTGTGCCCAGGCGCGCAGCTCGTTCCCCAGCTTCTCGTCGTCCACATACGAGACCAGGTGCACGGCCAGGTCCGCCAAGGGCAGCCAGTCGGGCTGCGGGTCCGTCTCGGTCAGCAGGTACCAGACCGCCGCCCACAAGGTGCCAGGCTCCCCCGCCGGCAGGACGAGGTCCTGCGTACCGGACACCTTCCGCAAGAGCGCCCCCGGCGTGCCGGGTGCCACGCGGGCCCGCTCGATCAGTTCGCGCAGCCGCCGCTTCTCCTCCCGCCGGTAGCCGCGGGTCGGGACCCGGTCGGCCAGCGGTGCCCAGTGGCGGGCGAGCACCCGCGCCGGAATCATCCGGCAGTTGCGGGTGACCGCGTCCTGCGCGACGACCATCCCGGCCACCTCACCGGTCGTCTCCATCATCACGGCGGCCCCGCTGAACCCCCGGTCCGCCTGCTGTCCGTACCCCCGCCAGTACTCCAGCTGCGCCCACTCGTCCTGGATCAACAGGTGCGAGGTGGCGCGTAGTTCGGTCTGCACGCCCTCTTCCCCGTAGCCGTGGGGGAAGCCGTACGCGACCAGCTTCGGCGGCGGCGTGGCGTACGGCTCGCCGAGCCGGGCGAAGACGGCGGGGGCGATCCCCACCGGCCGGTCGAGCCGGAGCACCGCGAGATCGCCCGGGTCCGTGTCACCGCCCGCCCACGCCCCGCGCGCGACCACCTCGGCCGTCACCGGGCCGAGCCCCCGCGCACCGGGGAAGACCACCTCCGCGCGCGGCCACCGGCCCACCACATGGGCACAGGTCAGGACCGTGTCCTCGGTGACGAGGAAGCCGGAACCCTCCACCGCGCCCTCGACGTCGATCCGCGCGTGCCAGGCGGGAGAGGTCCTCACGGCCCGGTCGGTCCGGTGGGCCCGGCCGGTCCGGGCGGTCCGGGCGCGGTCGGGCCGGCCACGGCGGGCGGCACGGCCCCGCCGTCCGGCGCTCCGTCCGGTCCCGGCACCCCGCCCGGTCCCGGCGCCCAGGACAGCTTCACCGTCAGATGGCCCTCGGCCGAGCTCTTGGCGATCACCGCGCCGGCCTCCGCCATCAGCTTCACACCGAACTCCAGCTCCACGGAGTCCGGTTTGAGCGGCCCGTCCCGGAACACCGCCAGGGCCGATTCGGCCGCCGCGCGGATCCCGGCCAGCGCCTCGTCGAACGTACGGCCCGCCTGCGCGAGGGAGTTACCACGGCTGACAGGCCTCGCGCCCGGCGCGTCACGGTCGACCTCGACCATCACCCGCGCCCCGCTGTCGGTGGTGAACTCCATCAGTGCCGTCATCGTCGCCCCCGCGGTAGGAAATGCGTAGGAGCGACCATTGTGGATCAGCGCCGCCCGGCAGGAGACGGTTTAGCCTCATCGGTATGTACGACGAAAGGGCCTCGCGGCTGGACGGCGCCGTCGTCTGGACGAAGACGACGCAGGCCACGCAGGTCACGCAGACCACGCAGACCACGCAGACCGTGAAGTCCGCGAGAGGCGCGGGCGGTACGGCGGGGCGGGACACGGCCGACACCACCCCGGCCGACGCCCCGTACCCCGTACTCCCCGACGGGTGCATGGACCTGCTGTGGATCGGGGGCCGGCTGCTCGTCGCCGGGCCCGACACCCGGGCCCACCACTCCACCGTTCCCGGAACGGGCTGCGCCGGGATGCGGTTCGCGCCCGGCACCGCGCCCGCCCTGCTCGGGGTGCCCGCCCACGAGCTGCGCGACCGGCGCGTCGAGCTGGCCGACCTGTGGTCCCCCGCGGAGGTACGGCGGCTCACCGCGCGCCTCGCGGCCGCCCGGGACCCGGCCGCCGCGCTGGAGGCGGTCGCGCTGCGCCGCGCGGCCGTCGCGCCCGCGCCCGACCCGCTGCTGCGGGCCGTGGTCGCCGGGCTTGAGGCGGGCCGCGGCGTGGCCGCGACCGCCGACGCCGTCGGGCTCGGCGCCCGCCAGCTGCACCGCCGCTCGCTGGACGCCTTCGGGTACGGGCCCAAGACCCTCGCCCGCGTGCTCCGGTTCCAGCGCGCGCTGGGTTTCGTACGGGCGGGGATGCCGTACGCGGCGGCGGCCACCGCCGCCGGGTGCGCGGACCAGGCGCATCTCGCGCGTGAGACCCGCGAGCTGGCGGGTCTCACCCTGGGCGCCTACACCGCGCTGGCGAAGAGCGAGACCTCACAGCCGTCCGGGTCGAGGACGATCGCGTAACGCTGCCCCCAGACCGCGTCCCACGGCTTGAGGTGCCCCCGGTGCCCGGCGGCGGTCAGCGACGCGTACGTGGCGTCCACCTCGGCGGGACTCGCACAGAGGAAGGCGAGCCCGATCCGCCCACCCCCCTTCGGTGCCGTGAAGCCCGGGTCGAAGGACCGGACCGTGTCCTCCGTGTCCCAGAGGACCCGCGTACCGCCCGGCAGCTGGACCTCCACGTGGGGCGCGGTGTCCGCGCCGGCCGGGATGTCCAGGCCGAGGAGGCGGTAGAAGGCGAGCGAGGCCGCCATGTCGGAGACGACCAGGGAGGTCGCGTCGAGTCGAGGAGTCATGCACCCACCGTAGGCACCCGCCGCCCCATGGTCTTGAAGGAATCGGACGTCATGGTTTCGTAAGAGGTGAGGGGCGGTGCACCGGTCACCGTCCGAGGAGACTTGCCGTCATGCACACCATCCTGGTCGTCGACGACGATCCCACCGTCGCCGAGGTCGTCACCGGCTATCTGGAGCGCGCGGGCTTCGCCGTCGACCGGGCCGCCGACGGGCCGCAGGCGCTGCGGCTCGCCGCCGGGAAACCGCCCTCGCTGGTGCTGCTCGACCTGATGCTGCCCGGTATGGACGGCCTGGAGGTGTGCCGCAGGCTGCGCGCGGCGGGACCCGTACCGGTGATCATGCTCACCGCGCGCGGTGACGAGGACGACCGGATCCTCGGGCTGGAGATCGGCGCGGACGACTACGTCACCAAGCCGTTCAGCCCCCGTGAGCTGGTGCTGCGCGTCGAGTCCGTCCTGCGGCGCGGCCGCGCCGACCGGGGCGCCACGGCCGGGCCCGAGCTGACCGTGGCCGGGATCACCCTGGATCCGGCGGCCCGCCGGGTGACCAAGGACGGCCGGGTGCTCGCGCTGACTCTCCGGGAGTTCGACCTGCTCGCCCACCTCATGCGCCACCCCGGGCAGGCCATCGCCCGGGAGCAGCTGATGCACGACGTGTGGGGGTGGGAGTTCGGCGATCTGTCGACGGTCACCGTGCACGTACGGCGGCTGCGCGGCAAGGTCGAGGACGATCCGGCGGCCCCGCGGCTGATCCGTACGGTCTGGGGGGTCGGCTACCGCTTCGACGTACCGGCGGAGGCGCCGGTGGCCTCGGTGGAGGCTCCGGTGGAGGCACCCCCCGCCCCGGCACCTCCCGCCCCGGCGCTCCCCGCGTCCGTGACGTCGTCCGTCACTGTGACGTCCCCGACGCCCGCCCCCGTACCGTCCGACGGCAGCTGAGGCGCACCATGTCGGACATGCTCCTCATCGCCCTGTACGCGTTCCTCGGCGCCGGCGCCGCCGGGCTGCTCGGCGCCGTCGTACTGCGGCTGCTGCGCCACCGCTCGGTGCTCGTCTCGCTGACCGTCGTCGCCGCCGCCACGGTGGTCGCGATGCTCGGGGGGACGCTCGCGGTCGCCTGGGCGATGTTCCTGTCGACCCACGACCTGACGGTCGTCACCACGGTCGCGGCGATGGCCGCGGTCGTCTCGCTCGCCACCGCGATGCTGCTGGGCCGCTGGGTGGTGGCACGGAGCCACGACCTGGCGCTCGCCGCGCGTTCCTTCGGGAACGGGGGCAGCTTCGCCGCGCCGGACGGGGACTCCACCGCCGAACTGTCCGAGCTGGGCAGGGAGCTGGCCGCGACCAGCGCCAAGCTCGCCGCCTCCCGGGAGCGGGAGCGCGCCCTGGAGACCTCCCGCCGTGAGCTGGTCGCCTGGATCTCGCACGACCTGCGGACCCCGCTCGCGGGCCTGCGCGCGATGTCGGAGGCGCTGGAGGACGGGGTGGTCCAGGACCCGGACCGCTACTTCCGGCAGATCAGGGCCGAGGTCGAGCGGCTGAACTCGATGGTCGGCGATCTCTTCGAGCTGTCCCGTATCCACGCGGGGGCGCTGGCCCTCGCACCGACCCGGATGTCGGTCTACGACCTGGTGGGGGAGGCGCTGGCGGGCGTGGACCCGCTCGCCAGGGAGCACGGTGTCCGCCTGGTCGGCGGGAGCATCGAGGCCGTACCGGTCGAGGTGGACGGCAAGGAGATGACCCGCGTCCTCGCCAACCTGCTCGTCAACGCCATCCACCGGACCCCCGCCGACGGCACGGTCGCGGTGGCGGCGGTACGGCGCGCGGACTCCGTCGTGCTGTCCGTCACGGACGGCTGCGGGGGGATCCCGGCGGAGGACCTGCCCCGGGTCTTCGACACCGGCTGGCGGGGCACCCAGGCCCGTACGCCCCCGGCGGGCGCGGGGCTCGGGCTGGCGATCGTCCGGGGCATCGTGGAGGCCCACGCGGGCCGTACCGCTGTCCACAACGTCACGGGCGGCTGCCGCTTCGAGGTCACGCTGCCCGCGGCGGCGGCCCTGGGCTGAGCCCCCCGTGCCCCCGAACAGCCGTGTCCCCGGCCGCCGGCCGGGCGCGATGCCCGCCCGGCGACCGGGGACGTTCCGTCCAGCGGGCGCTGACGCCGTAGACGACTAGAAGATGCTGACCCCGTAGGCGCTCAGGGCCTCCGTGACCGGCTGGAAGAACGTGGTGCCGCCGGAGGAGCAGTTGCCGCTGCCGCCCGAGGTCAGGCCCAGGGCCACGGTGCCGGCGAAGAGCGGGCCACCGCTGTCGCCCGGCTCGGCGCAGACGTTGGTCTGGATCAGACCGGAGACCGTGCCCTGCGAGTACTGGACGGTCGCGTTGGTGGCCTGGACCGTACCGGTGTGGACCCCGGTGGTGGAACCGCTGCGGGTCACACGCTGCCCGACGGTGGCGTTACCGGCGGACGAGATCTCCTGGTACGAGCCGTTGTAGAGGTAGACGCGGCCGTCGGCGTTGGCGGCGTTGGAGTGGCGGATGATGCCGTAGTCGTTGCCCGGGAAGCTGGTTCCCGTGCGGGTGCCGAGCACCGCGGTGCTCGCCGAGTTGGTGTACCAGTTGGCGCTGATGTTGGTGCAGTGCCCGGCGGTCAGCGCGTAGTACGTGCTGCCGCTACGGACGTTGAAGCCGAGGGAGCAGCGGCTGCCCCCGGCGTAGATGGCCTGGCCGCCGGCGATGAGGGGGGTGAACGTGCCGGGGGTCTTCTTGATCGTGAGCTTGGAGTCGTCCGGGACGGAGCCCTTGATCTCCGATATCTCGGCGGCGGAGACCGTGCTGTCCACGGTGACGACGACCTTGCCGGAGGCGGCGTCGGTGTACCAGGCGGAACCGACGACGGCGGCGCTGCGGACACCGGCGTCGGCGGCGGCGAGCTGGGTCGCCTGGGAGGCGACGGGGGCGGGCTGGGCGATGGCAGTCGGGGCCGCAAGCGCGGCGACGGTC
This sequence comes from Streptomyces sp. NPDC087420, assembly GCF_044744165.1. Classification (NCBI taxonomy): domain Bacteria; kingdom Bacillati; phylum Actinomycetota; class Actinomycetes; order Kitasatosporales; family Streptomycetaceae; genus Streptomyces; species Streptomyces sp. NPDC087420. The sequence continues at coordinate 171,985 of NZ_JBIUXU010000007.1, read as the reverse complement.
ACCAGACCGGAGGCGACCGCGAGAACACGGACGCGTCTGGAGATCGAGCCGAGGGGGGAAAGGCGCTTGAAGGTCACAACATCCTCCATTGATGGGGGAAACGCGCGGCCCGTCGGGTAAGCGGACCGCTGGCGTGCGACTGTCCACCGCCATTCGGTTTTGGCCGTGAACCTGTCAATCGCACGGAGTGAATAGTTGACTCCAGTTCCCTTTCTGGACAAGGCCCACTTCTGGACCGCCGGGGCGCGCCGCCGGGTGAGCGGGGGCGGTACGGCCCGGGGCGGGCGGCGGCGGCCGGAAAGATCACGGCCCGGCGGCCGGGAGCGGCGTACACGGGAGGGGCGGACGGGGCGGGAGCGCATTCGTGTCGTGGCCGGGAACGAACCGGGTGCCCGCAGCACGTACCCCCGCCGAGCACCGCAGTTGTCCGGTGACGTCATCCGGCCGTGCGCCGGACCGCCGCGCGGGCGCGTGCCGCGCCGGACGTGACGCGCGTAGCGTCCGGCGGACCCGCCAGGCCTCCTGGGAGGCGGCCGAATGTGAGATCAACTGCCCGGACTCGGGCGCCCGTTGTGACCTGTATCACCGTTATGCCCGCACGGTGATCTTGGCCGGATCTGATCGTATGCGGCCTCCTGGCCCGCCGAACGGCCCCAAGCGGCCCGTGGATTCGACCGGAGGCGCCCTCTTGCGTGCGGGGTGATGCGTGTGCCGTCGGTGGCATGAGTGGCCGGAGTGGGGATGGGCGGGCGGTCGGGGCCGGAGGGGTGTGGCCGCCGTCACAGGGTGGACGCTTGCTTTGTGGTTGAGCATTAAACCAACATGTTGATACGTCACCGACAATGTTGACGCATCACAAAAGCGCCACGGACGCGACGCGTCACCGAGAGAAAAGGGCTCCGCCATGACCGACCCCGTCAAGCTCGCCGTCGTCTACTACTCCGCCACCGGTACGAACACCGAGGTCGCGAAGACGCTGGCCGAAGCGGCCGAGAAGGCCGGCGCCGAGGTGCGCCTGCGGCGCGTCGCCGAGCTGGCTCCCCAGGCGGCCATCGACTCCAATCCGGCGTGGGCGGCCCACCACGCGGCCACCGCTGACCTCGCCGTGGCGACCCCGGACGACATCGAGTGGGCGGACGCCGTGATCTTCGGCGGCCCGACCCGCTTCGGCAATGTCGCCTCGCAGCTCAAGCAGTTCATCGACACGCTCGGCGGCCTCTGGGCCCAGGGCAAGCTCGCCGACAAGGTCTACAGCGGCTTCGTCTCCTCCGCCACGCGCCACGGCGGCCAGGAGTCCACGCTGCTCGCGCTCTACAACTCGGTGCACCACTTCGGCGGCATCGTCGTGGCCCCGGGCTACACCGACCCGTCGAAGTTCGCCGACGGCAACCCGTACGGCACCTCGCACATCGACGCGCAGGGCAACAACCCGGTGGGCGACGAGACGCGCACGGCGGCGCGGGTCCAGGCCGAGCGTGTGGTGCGCATAGCGCGGACGCTCAAGGCCGGCGCCGCGGTCTGATCCTGTGGGTACGGCGGGATCCTGTCGGCAGGGCGGGATGCCGTCCGGTACGGCGGGTGTACGGAGGCGGCGGGCGCCCCGGGGGTCAGGACCCGGGACGCCCGCCCGCGCCCCCGCCGCCCCGTTCGCTCAGCCCCGGTCCTGCGGCAGCCCGTCCAGCACCCGGCGCAACAGGGTGTCCAGCAGCTCGATCTCCTCGCGCGAGAGCGCGTCGAAGAAGTACGTCCGCACCGCCGCGACATGGGCCGGCGCCGCCGCCTCGATGGCGGCCCGGCCCGACGCGGTCAGCCGGACCATCGCGCCACGCGCGTCCGTAGGACACTCCTCGCGGACCACCAGCCCCCGCTTCTCCATCCGGGTGATCTGGTGCGACAGCCGGCTCCGCTCCCAGTCGGCCTTCACGCTCAACTCCCGCGCCCGCAACAGCCCGTCCGGCGCCTCGGAGAGCGGGACGAGCAGTGCGTAGTCCGCCTCCGTCAGCCCGGAGTCCCGGGTCAGCCGGCGGGAGAGCGTCCCGGACAGGTCCCGCCGCACGTCGAGGTAGGCCCGCCACACGCGGGCCTCGGTCTCATCGAGCCACCGCGGTTCCGTCATGGCCGGAATCCTAACGTTCACCGAAGTCCGGTGGGACGGCCCTTCGCGGGGTAACGGTAGGGGAGACTTGCCCAGGACCCCGGCGGAGGAGACCGCAGTGAGCACGGAACTCATGATCCTCGTCGCCGTCGGCGTCGTGCTGGCGCTGATCACCCTCGGCGCCGCGCTCACCCTCGCCGTCCGTCTCGTACGGGCCCGGCGCGCGCTGCGTGCCGCGGGGGTGCCGGAGCGGCGCAAGTGGATGTTCTGGGCCGCGATCGGTTACCTGATCCTCCCCACCGACCTGGTGCCCGACCCGGTGTACCTCGACGACATCGGCGTCCTGCTGCTGGCGCTGCGCTCCCTCCGCTCGGCCGAGGCGAAGGCGCCGTACGCGGTCCAGGCCGCCCGCGCCGCCGCGCGGCTCGGCCGCGCCAAGGACGTACGTACTCCTCGCTGACGCCCCACCACCCCGTGCCGACGCCTCGGCCCCTGCCAACACCACCACCGGCCCGCCGTCCCCGGCCCACCGTCCCCGTGCCGCCGGGCCACGCGCCCGGCTCCCGCGCCGTCCTGCTCTCCTCTTGCGCTCCTGGGGGATGATCGCACCGCACGCCACCCGGGCGTCCCCCGAGCACGGCACGAGAGGTTTCAGTGACACAGCACGCGATCCCGGACGTCAGCGCCGACGGCCAAGACCGCACCGGCTCCGGCCACGCCCCGGCCCGGCGGCCCGCCCCCGGCGGGCCCCGTCCCGACTGGTGGCGCGAGTCCGTCGTCTACCAGGTGTACGTCCCCAGCTTCGCCGACGCCGACGGTGACGGCATGGGCGACCTCCGGGGCATCACCGACCGCCTCGGGCATGTGGCGGACCTGGGCGCGGACGCCGTCTGGCTCACGCCGTTCTACCCCTCCCCGCTGGCCGACGGCGGCTACGACGTCGCCGACTACCGGGGCGTCGACCCCCGCCACGGCACCCTGGACGACTTCCGCGCGCTCCTGGCCGGAGCACGCGAACTGGGCCTCCGCACCATCGTCGACATCGTCCCCAACCACTGCTCCGACCAGCACCCCTGGTTCGCCGAGGCACTGGCGGCCGGGCCGGGCTCGGCCGCCCGCGACCGGTTCATCTTCCGCGAGGGCACCGGCCCCGACGGCGCCGGGCCGCCCGCCGACTGGCAGTCCAAGTTCGGCGGCCCCGCCTGGACCCGCGTCCCGGACGGCCAGTGGTACATGCACATCTTCGCCTCCGAGCAGCCCGACCTGAACTGGGACAACCCGGAGGTCGCCGCCGACTTCGAGGACACCCTGCGCTTCTGGCTCGACCTCGGGGTCGACGGGTTCCGCATCGACGTCGCGCACGGCCTGCGCAAGGACCTCGCCCCGCCCCTGCGCGACACCCACGGCAGCGACACCGCACCCCTCAACTCGCCGCCCGCGGGCCTGAACCACCCCTTCTGGGACCGCGACGAGGTCCACGACATATACCGCGTCTGGCGGAAGATCACCGACGGATACACACCGCCCAGGATCATGGTCGCCGAGGCGGGGGTCAGCGCCGCGAGGCTGCCGCTCTACACCCGGCCCGACGAACTCCACCAGGCCTTCAACTTCTTCCACCTGCGCTGCCCGTGGGAGTCCGGCGCCTTCCGGGAGGTCATCGAGACGTCGCTCGCGGACGCGGCGACCACCGGCTCCCTGCCGACGTGGGTGCTCTCCAACCACGACGTCGTACGCCACCGCACCCGCTACGGCCTGCCCGAGGCCACCGACCTGCGGGCCTGGGTGACCGGCGACGGCCACGAACCGGCCGTCGACGACACCCGTGGCAGGCGGCGCGCGCGGGCCGCCGCGCTGCTGACCCTCGCGCTGCCCGGGACCACGTACCTCTACCAGGGCGAGGAACTGGGCCTGCCCGAGGTGGCCGACCTGCCGGCGGAGGCGCTGCGCGACCCGATGTGGGAGCGCACGGGCCACGGCCAGAAGGGACGCGACGGTTGCCGGGTGCCGCTGCCGTGGACCAGGGAGGGTTCCTCGTACGGCTTCGGCGCGGGCGGCAGCTGGCTGCCGCAGCCCGAGGGGTGGGGCGAGCGGTCCGTCGAGGCCCAGACCGGCCGGGACGGCTCGTTCCTGGAGCTGTACCGTACGGCGCTGGCCCTGCGGCGGGACTTCCTCGGCGACGAGACCTTCACGTGGCTGCCGTCGTCCCCCGGCGAACTGGCCTTCCGGAAGGGCGCGGGCCTGGTGTGCCGGGTCAACCTCTCGGACGAGCCGGTGCCTCTGTCCCCGCCGGACGGGACGCGGCTCCTCCTGGCGAGCGACCCGCTGACGGCCGGCCGGCTTCCCCCGGACACGGCGGTGTGGCTGCGGAGCGAGGCGGGGTAGTTCCCCCGGCCGCCGGGCGGGGGCGATGCGCCCGCCCGACGGCTCCTGGAGGGCTGTCAGCCCGTGATGATCGCCGGGTCGCTCACGCGGTCAACCGGTGATGATCGCCGGGTCGCTCACCCCCGGCTCGCCGGTCTCCACATGGCCGGCGAGGCGCCGCAGGAACGCCGGGTCGGTGTCGGCCGTCACGGACACGTCGTACCACCGCTTGCCGTGCCGTGTGTCGACCGTGTGCACCACGTGCCCGCCCGCGCGCACCTTCACCGTCTCGCTCTTCCCGCCGTACGCGTCGGTGAGCGTCAGCCGGCAGTCGTGCCTGCCCGCGTTCCGCAGGGTCAGTTCGACCCGGCCCCGGCGGTCGTCGTGCCGGGCCGTCACCTCGGGGCCCGCCACCGTGCCCGAGCCCTTGAAGGTGCGCAGGAACCCGTTCGGCCCGAAGACGGACAGGTCGTACGTGCCCTTCGAATACGCCGTGTTCCAGGTGTCGGAGAGCCGCTGGTCCGCGCCGGCCGTGTAGGTCCACGGCCCGTCCGTACGGTTCGCCGACGTGACCGTGAAGGCCGCCCCCGCCTCCTCCCCGCCGCTGAAGGTCAGCGTGAACCGCCCGGTCCCCGGCGTCGCGGAGCCGTCCGCGAACGGGGCGTACGGCAGCGGGCGCGTCGGCCTCGACCCCTTCTCCTGCTTGGGCAGGACGGGACGGTCCGGCGGCACCGGTACGTAACTGGGGTGCCGGTCCTGGTCCGGCGGCTCGTACCCGTCCGTGCCGGGCAGGCGCGCGGGCCGCGTGTTCCTGAGCGAGAAGTCGAAGGCGGACGTCAGGTCGCCGCAGATCGCCCGCCGCCACGGCGAGATGTTCGGCTCGGAGACCCCGAAGCGGCGCTCCATGAACCGGATGACCGATGTGTGGTCGAAGACCTCCGAGCACACGTACCCGCCGGTGCTCCACGGCGACACGACCAGCATCGGCACCCGCTGCCCGAGACCGTAGGGACCGGCGGCGTGGCGGCTGTCGCCCGGGAAGTGGTCGAGCGTGGTGTCGACCGTCGACAGGCCCTGCGCGGCCGAGGCGGGCGGGAACGGCGGGAGGGCGTGGTCGAAGTAGCCGTCGTTCTCGTCGTACGTGATGAAGAGCGCGGTCTTGCTCCACACCTCCGGGTTGGAGGTGAGCGCGTCCAGCACCTGGGAGATGTACCAGGCCCCGTAGTTGGCGGGCCAGTTGGGGTGTTCGGAGAACGCCTCGGGCGCCGCTATCCAGGAGACGCGCGGCAGCCGGTCCGCCTTGACGTCGGCCCGGAGGACGTCGAAGAACCCGTCGCCGGCCTTCGCGTTTGTCCCCGTACGCGCCTTGTCGTACAGCGGGTCGCCGGGCTTGGCGTCGCGGTACTGGTTGAAGTACAGGAGGGAGTTGTCGCCATAGTTGCCCCGGTAGGCGTCGTCGATCCAGCCCCAGCTCCCGGCCGCGTCCAGCCCGTCACCGATGTCCTGGTAGATCTTCCAGGAGATCTTGGCCTTCTCCAGCCGCTCGGGGTACGTCGTCCAGTCGTAGCCCAGCTCGTCGTTGCCGAGCACGGGCCCGCCGCCCTTGCCGTCGTTGCCGACGTGGCCGGTCCACATGTAGTACCGGTTGGGGTCGGTGGCCCCGATGAACGAGCAGTGGTACGCGTCGCAGACCGTGAACGCGTCGGCGAGCCCGTAGTGGAACGGGATGTCCTCACGGGTCAGGTGCGCCATCGTGCCCGGGGACTTGGCGGGGATCCACCGGTCGTACCGGCCCTGGTTCCAGGCCTGGTGACCGCCCGCCCAGTCGTGGTCGAGCCCCTCGATGAACTGCATGCCGAGGTCCTCGGCGTCCGGGTGGTACGGCAGGACCTCCTTCGTTCCGTCGGACTGGTGCCAGACGGACTTCCCGCCGACGGGGGTGACGGGGCGGGGGTCACCGAAGCCGCGGACGCCGCGCAGCGAGCCGAAGTAGTGGTCGAACGAACGGTTCTCCTGCATCAGTACGACGATGTGCTCGACATCCTCGATGGTGCCGGAGCGACGGCTGGCGGGGATGGCCGCGGCCCGGTCGATGCTGTTCGACAGGCCGGAGAAGCCCGCGGTCGCGCCGGCGACCTGGAGGAAGCGACGCCGATTGAGTTCAGGCATGTGTTCAGGGACCTCGTGGGGTGTCTTGGGGGGTGTGGGGCGAACCGGGCGGGGAGAGCGTCTCCAGGCCAGCGAGTCAAAGGGACGGGCCGGTGTCGCCCGTGTGTCCTCGCGATGCGCACCTGGGGAACAAGGCGCCTGGGGGGTGCGGGGGAGCAGCGCGAAAACACTTGGCGCCGCTCCGGGCGCGAGCGTTACGGTGTGTCCGTTCGTTCCCCGAGCCGTGTGTGATCCAGGAGGTGTGACCGATGGCTGTTGTCGCGACGGGCGCTGCCCGCATTCAGCGGAAGTTTGTCACTGACACTCCTGTGGTCCCCGGCTGACCTGTCTCTGCGTCCCTTTGTCCGATCCAGAGCTGCCGCGCCCGAGGCGCGTGCCGGGGTCACCCTTGTGAAGGGTTTCCCCTTGTCTTTCTCCTTTGCCTCTTCCGAGGCCTCTTCGTCGCACCCGCTCGCCCCCTACGGCTGGGACGCGGGCTGGGAGGCGGAGTTCACCCCGTACGCCGAGCGGGGCCTGGTGCCCGGCCGGGTCGTGCGGGTCGACCGCGGCATGTGTGACGTGGTGACGCCGGCCGGCCCGGTCCGGGCGGACACCGAGTACGTCGTACCGCGCGATCCGATGCGCATCGTGTGCACCGGCGACTGGGTCGCCCTCGACGCGGACGGCGACCCCCGGTTCGTACGGACGCTGCTGCCCCGGCGGACCGCGTTCGTACGATCGACCTCGTCGAAGCGTTCCGAGGGCCAGGTCCTCGCCACCAACGTCGACCACATCGTCATCTGTGTGTCGCTCGCGGTGGAGGTGGACCTCGGGCGCGTCGAGCGGTTCCTCGCCCTCGCGATGTCCAGCTCGACCGGCGCGGCGCTGCTGCGGCAGTCCGCGCCCTCCCGGGAGGGCGAGGCCGTGCCGCTGATCGTCCTGACGAAGGCCGATCTGGTGGCGGACCCCGCCGTACTCGCCCATCTCGTCCAGGACGTCGAGTCCGCCGCGCCCGGTGTGCAGGTGCTCGCGGTGAGCGCGGAGACGGGGGAGGGGGTGGAGGTGCTCTCCGCCGTCGTGTCGGACGGTACGAGTGTGCTGCTCGGCGTCTCCGGCGCTGGGAAGTCCACCCTCGCCAACGCGCTCTTCGGCGGCCCGCTGATGGAGGTCCAGGCCATCCGTGACGTCGACGGGAAGGGCCGGCACACCACCACGACCCGCAACCTCATCGTGCTGCCCGCGGGCGGCGTGCTGATCGACACCCCCGGGCTGCGGGGGGTCGGGCTGTGGGACGCGGAGAGCGGGGTCGGGCAGGTGTTCTCGGAGATCGAGTCGCTGGCCGCCGACTGCCGCTTCCACAACTGCGCGCACGGCGCGGAGCCGGGGTGCGCGGTGCTCGCCGCCGTGGAGGACGGTTCGCTCTCCGACCGCCGGCTGGAGAGCTACCGCAAGCTGCTGCGGGAGAACCAGCGGATCGTCGCCAAGACGGACGCGCGGCTCCGGGCCGAGATCCGCCGTGACTGGAAGCGCATGGGCGCGGAGGGGCGGGCGGCGATGGAGGTGAAGCGGGGGAGGTTGCGGTAGGCGGGTGGGGGTGAGGGGGCGCGGCGGTACGCCGGGCCCCCTCACCCCCTGCGGGCCTCAGCCGAGGTCCGGGGGGCGGCTCACTCCAGGCCCCAGCTGTGGATCTTCCGGGGATGGATACGGATCAGCTCCTCGCTGAAGTGCGGCCCGAGGTCGTGCGGTCCGGTCAGCAGCTCGGCCTCACCCCGGATGTCCACCCCGCGCACCTTCCACGGCGTGACGCTCACGATGTCGTCGACGACCAGCGCGACCTTGGGGTTGGTCAGGAGGTTCCGCCACTTCTTGGTGGTGCCGAGGGCGTACCCGCCGATGAGGATCGTCCCGTCGTCCTGCGGGTAGAAGCCGACCGGGTTGGCCTGCGGCTGCCCCTTGGGGTCGACGGTGGCCATGCGCCCCAGCCGCTGGGTCCTGAGGTACGCGCGCTCGGCCTCGTTGAATTCGGTCATGCCCCCAGCCTCACACGCGTGCGGCGTGCTCACTCCCAGATCAGGGCGCCCAGCCAGGCGCCCACCACCAGCAGGCACGCGAACAACTCCACCAGGAGGGGGTATCCGGCGGTACGCATGACCGTACGGGTGGAGGCCCAGCCGTCCCGGTGGCTGCCGAGCCGGATCCGCTCGGCGCCGTAGATGCCCCCCACAAAGCCCAGGATCCCGCCCACGACGGGTACGACGAAGAACGCGACGATCGCGGTGGTGCCGCCCATGAGCAGGGTGCGCCGGGGCGCGCCCGTCCTGGTTCTCCGGCGGGACGGCAGCAGCGGTCTGAGCGCCTGGTTGAGCAGCAGCAGGACGGTGGCGCCGATCAGGACGACCCAGGCCGCGTCGGACGTGTCCGCCAGCGCCCACCACAGGACGGCGGCCCAGACGATGGCCTGGCCCGGTACACCCGGGACCAGCACGCCGAACAGGCCGAGGACCATGACAAGGCCCACCAGCACCAGCTGCCACACGTCCATCTGCCCAGCGTGCCGGAAGGGGGACGGTCCCGCAGGTCGCGGAGGGGGTGTGGCCCGGCGTGATCGCATGGTGCGTCCCTCCAAGGCAACGCACCCGCCCCGCTCAGTCCCGCGCCACCCAGCCCTTCTCGTACGCGTGCCAGCCGAGCTGCAACCGGGTGGTCACCCCGCTCAGCTCCATCAGCCCCTTCACCCGGCGCTGTACGGTCCGCAGCCCGAGGTCCAGCTGTTTCGCGACGCTCGCGTCGGTCATCCCGGCGAGCAGCAGCGACAGCACCTCCAGGTCGGTGGAGTCCGGTCCTGGCAGCGCGTCCTCCAGGATCTCGGCGCCGGCGCCGTCGCCGGACCCGAGCCGCAGGGGCAGGGCATCGCGCCACACCGCCTCGAACAGGCCCAGCAGCGACTCCAGCAGTCCACTCGCGTGGACGACCAGGGCGGCGGGTTCCGCGCCCCGGCCGGTGAGCGGCACCATAGCCAGGTTGCGGTCGGCGACCACGAGCTTGGTGGGGACACGTTCGACGACGCGGACCTGCTCGTCCCTGCCGAGGGCGGCGGAGAGTTCGGTGATGCCGGCGGGCAGGGCCAGCACCTCGCGCTCGATGACGACGCGGTAGGCGACGCCGCGTGTGGCGGCGCGTTCCTCGGCCTCGTTGTCCATGCCCGCCACGGCGACGGGCTTGCCGGTGACCAGGGCGCAGACCTCCGTGGTCGCGCCGAGCTGCAACTGCACGAACCGGTGGGCGACGGCGCTCGCGCCCGTCACGACCTCCACGAGGTCGTGCACGGCGGGCTCCCTGGCCTCGGCGCGGTATTCCTCGGCGAGGATCACGGCGGCCAGCTCGGCCTGTTCCAGCTCGTGGCGGTGCTGGGTGAGGAGCGCTCCCAGCGCGACGGCGGGAGGAGCGGCGACCCAGCGTCCCGTACGGGCGGAGGACTGCGCGGCCAGGCCCTGGCGCTCCAGGCGGCGCAGGGCCCGTTCGGTGTCCGCCTCGGGCAGCGCGAGACGGTGGGCCAGGTCCGACACGTCCGCGGCGCCGATGGCCACGAGTGCGCGGTACGCGGACTCCTGTCTCTCGTCGAGACCTATCGCTCCCAGCACCCTGCACCGTCCCTCACCGCACACCGCCGTACCCCTGGGAACCCCGGGGGATCAACCGCCGGGAGCGTCCTGTTTCCGCCGCGAACCGTGGCGGAAACCAGCCACGGCGTAAACCCGCCGCCCCCATCATCCCCTTTCGGCCGCCCGCTCTGCGAAGGTGGCGCCATCACAGCAGCAACAGACCCCGGTCATATGCCCCTTGGGTAGCCTGACCTGGATTTGCTCGGGGAGGGTGATGCCCCCGGTCTCCGCGCCGGCGCATCTGCCCCGCGCTGACACTGTGAACGTCTGCCGGGCGTCCTTCCCGTGGGGGGTGGGGCCGCCCGGCGGACTTAATTTTTCCGGTCGCCCCGTTTTCTCCTCCCTGTCGCGGTCGAAGATAGGGGCATGAGCGAGCAGGGGGAGCGGCCGGACGCCGACGACTGGTGGAACCGTCTGTACGACGAGTCCGCGCAGGACATGGGCACGGGGGACGCACTCGACGACCACTTCGCCTCGGCGGTGGACGCGGTGGCGTCCCCGGAGACGCAGCGGCCACGGGCGTGGTGGGAGCAACAACCCCCGCCGTACGCCCCGACGGACGCCAGACCCCTCCCACGACCCGCACCCCCGGACCACCGAGCCGCCACCTCACCGGAGCCGGGAGCCCCCTGGCCGTCAGCCCCGGAGGATCCGGACGCGGTTCCGGCAGCACCTGGGCGGTCCAGGCCGTCATCCCCGGAGCCTCCGGACGCGATCCGGCCCGAGTCCGAACCTCTCAGGGCCCCGGCGCAGCGGGGAGAGCCTGGACTGCCTTGGGCCTCGCCCGCGGCGCGGCCCGACGCGGGCCGTGCAGAGTCTGAACCGCCTCGGGCCCCGGCTCCAGGACGGCCGGACGTGGTGGGGGCGGAGCCCGAACCTCCTGGGGCCTCGGCCCCGGCGCAGCCGGGAGAGCCCGGCCTGGCTTGGGCCCCGCCCGCGGCGCGGAGCGATACGGGCCGGGCAGAGCCCGAACCCCCCGGGCCCTCGGCCCGGGAATGGTCCGACGTGGCCCCGGCGGAGCCAGGGCCGGCTCGTGCCTCGGCTCCGGAACGTCCGGGCACCGTTCGGGCGGAGCCCGGGGAACCTTGGGCCTCGTCCCCGGAGCGTTCGGACACCGTTCCGGTGGGGCCGGGCCTGTCCGGGGCCTCGGCCCGGGAGTGGTCGGACGCGGTTCCGGCGGAGCACGGGTCGCCCGAGGCGTCGGCCCCGGAGCGCCGGGACGGGGCCCAGGCGAATCCGGCCTCGCCCGGGGTATCGGCTCCGAAGCCGCCCGGTTCGGCTCCTGCGGAGCCTGGATCTTCTGGGGGCTCGATCCCGGTTGAGCCGGAGGGACCCGGGCTTTCCTGGGCCTCGGCTTCCGAACGGCCGGATGTGGTTCCGGCTGGGCCCGAGCCGTCGCCGGCCGCCGCCGCCGACTCCTCGGACGGGGCGCCTTCCGTGCCTCCGGGCCATCGGCCCGGCGCCGTGGCGGAGTCGGGGGCGCCGACCTCCTTCGGGCCGGTCGGTGCGGATGCGGACACGTCGGACGGTGCGGACCGGGCCGGGCAGGGCCCGGGTGCGGGAGCGTGGGCGTCCGGTGGCCTGCCGTCCGGCAGGAACCCCCAGGCTGTGCCGGGGGCTGCCTGGGGGCCGGCCGCTCCGGCCAGGGAGTCCTTCGGCGACGCCGAAGGCGCGAGTCCGCCCCCACGGCCCTCGGACCCGCCCGTGGCCGACCGTGGGCCCCAGGGGCCGTCCGCGCCGCCGTCGGTTCACCCTGCGTCCCAGGAGCTGCCCGCGCCGCGCGCGACCGGACCCGCGCCCCAGGAACTGCCCGCGCCGCCCGCGACCGGACCCGCGTCCCAGGGACCGCCCGCGCCCTCGGCGCCGCCCGCCCCGCCGTTGGTTCAGCCCGCGCCCTCGGCGCCGCCCGCCCCGCCGTTGGTTCAGCCCGCGCCCTCGGAGCCGCCCGCGCCGCCCGCGCCGCCCGCGATCGGACCCGCGCCCCCGGCCCCGCCCGCGACGACGCCGATCGGGTCCGTGCCCCCCGGGCCCCCCGCCAACGACCCCCGCCTGCCCGCCCTCGACGGGCCCGGGGCGCCCGTGCAGGCCGTCGGGTGGGGGGTCGGGGAGGCCCGTGCCGAAGACGGGCGGTCCGTTGTGGCTCTCGCCGCCGCCGGGCGGGACAGCGCCGAGGACTTTCCCGCCAGTGAGCGACCCGGCGTCGGGCATCTCGGCGGGGGGCCGCCCACCTACGACCCCGAGCCCACCGCCCTGCCCCCCGCCCACGCCGACCGCCTCGGCGAGCTGGTCGCCGACACCGTGCTCGACGGCGCCCGCTACGGGACGTACACCCTGCGCGCCGCGTCCGTACGGGGCGACTCAGGCCGCTACCGGGGCGAGCCCCGCCGCGACACGCTGCTCACCGCGCGCTTCGGGGAAGGCGACGCCGCGCTCATCCTCGTCGCCGTCGCCACCGGCGTCCGCGCCACCGAGGGCGCCCACCTCGCCGCCGCCGACGCCTGTCACTGGATCGGCGGTGCCGTCGGCCGCAGTCACAGCCGGCTCTCCGACGACATAAGAGCCGGCCGCAGGGGCGACCTCAAGGCCGGACTGCAACGGCTCACCGACCGTGGCTACGGCAAGCTCCGCGCCCGCGCCACCGAGCTGGGCCTCGCGTCCGACGCGTACACCGCGAGCCTGCGCTGTCTCCTGCTCTCCGCCGACCCCGACTGCCGTACCCGCGTCTTCTTCGGAGCCGGCGGCGGTGGCGGCCTCTTCCGCCTCAGGGACGGCGCCTGGCGGGACCTGGAACCCTCCGCCCCCGACCCCGCAGCCCTCACCGGCGAACCGGTCGTCGGCTTCGGCTCCCGGCCCGCCGAGACCCCCCGCCGCGACCGGCTGACCGTGGACCTCGGCATCCCGACACCCCCCGCCCCGTACGTCGAGGAGCCGGTGCCGCCGCAGGCCGAACCGTTCCGCTTCCGGGCCTCCGTCGCCCTCCCGGGCGACACCCTCCTCCTGTGCAGCCCCGGCCTCGCCGAACCGCTGCGCGGTGTCCCGGCCCTCGCGGCGGAGCTGGCCGACCGCTGGGGTTCCGCCGAACCGCCAGGTTTGGCCTCCTATCTCGCGGACACCCAACTCAGGGTCAAGGGGTACGCGGACGACCGCACGGCCGTCGCGGTCTGGGAGGCGTAACCGCGCCCGGCATGGGTTGATGGACCCGGGCCCGGTCGCGGGACCGCGCCCGACCCCGCCGGCGACCGGAGATCCAGAGAGGGCACCTTCCCATGGCCAAGCAGAACGTGGCGGAGCAGTTCGTCGACATCCTCGCCAAGGCAGGCGTCCAGCGGCTGTACGGAGTCGTCGGCGACAGCCTCAACCCCGTCGTCGACGCCATCCGCCGCAACTCCGCCATCGAATGGGTGCAGGTCAGGCACGAGGAGACCGCCGCCTTCGCGGCCGGCGCCGAGGCTCAGATCACCGGCAAGCTCGCCGCCTGCGCCGGCTCCTGCGGCCCCGGCAACCTGCACCTCATCAACGGCCTGTACGACGCCCACCGCTCCATGGCCCCCGTCCTCGCCCTCGCCTCGCACATCCCCTCCAGCGAGATCGGCCTCGGCTACTTCCAGGAGACGCACCCCGACCAGCTGTTCCGGGAGTGCAGTCACTACAGCGAAATGATCTCCAACCCGAAGCAGATGCCCCGCCTCCTCCAGACCGCGATCCAGCACGCGATCGGCCAGGGCGGGGTCAGCGTCGTCACCCTCCCGGGCGACATCGCCGACGCGCCCGCCCCCGAACGGGCGGTCGAGCACGCGCTGGTCACCTCCCGCCCCTCCGTACGCCCCGGTGACGCCGAGATCGAGAAGTTCGCCCGCATGATCGACGAGGCGCAGCGCGTCACACTCTTCTGCGGCAGTGGCACGGCCGGCGCCCACGCCGAGGTCATGGAGTTCGCCGAACGCGTCAAGTCCCCGGTCGGCCACGCCCTGCGGGGCAAGGAGTGGATCCAGTACGACAACCCGTACGACGTGGGGATGAGCGGCCTCCTCGGCTACGGCGCCGCCTACGAGGCCACCCACGAGTGCGATCTGCTGATCCTGCTCGGCACGGACTTCCCGTACAACGCCTTCCTCCCCGACGACGTCAAGATCGTCCAGGTCGACGTGCGGCCGGAGCGCCTCGGCCGCCGCTCCAAGCTGGACCTCGCGGTGTGGGGCGACGTGCGGGAGACGCTCAGGTGCCTGACCCCCCGGGTGAAGGCGAAGACGGACCGCAAGTTCCTCGACAAGATGCTGAAGAAGCACTCGGACGCCCTCGAGGGCGTGGTCAAGGCCTACACCCGCAACGTGCAGAAGCACACTCCGATCCACCCCGAGTACGTCGCGTCCGTCCTGGACGAACTCGCCGATGACGACGCCGTCTTCACCGTCGACACCGGTATGAACAACGTGTGGGCCGCCCGCTACCTCACTCCCAACGGCCGCCGCCGTGTGATCGGTTCGTTCAGCCACGGCTCGATGGCCAACGCCCTGCCGCAGGCGATCGGCGCGCAGTTCACCGACCGGGGGCGCCAGGTCGTCGCGATGTCGGGCGACGGCGGATTCTCCATGCTGATGGGCGACTTCCTCACCCTCGTCCAGTACGACCTGCCGGTGAAGATCGTCCTGTTCAACAACTCGGCCCTCGGCATGGTGGAGTTGGAGATGATGGTGGCGGGACTGCCGTCGTACGGCACCACCAACCACAACCCCGACTTCGCGGCGATCGCGCGGGCGGCCGGTGCCTTCGGTGTACGGGTCGAGAAGCCCCGGCAGCTCGGCAGCGCGCTCAAGGAAGCCTTCAAGCACAAGGGGCCCGCGCTGGTCGACGTGGTGACCGACCCGAACGCGCTCTCCATCCCGCCCAAGATCAAGGCGGACATGGTCGCGGGCTTCGCGCTCTCGGCGAGCAAGGTCGTCCTGGACGGCGGAGTGGGGCGCATGGTCCAGATGGCGCGCTCCAACCTCCGTAACGTGCCCCGTCCCTGATTCCGTGCGCCCCCGCGATGCGGACCGGAATGCGTGAGCGGTCCCGTGTCGGGCATGCATCTCCTGTAGATATCGAGACAGGAGTAGAAGCCGGTACGAGCGGGGGGACAGAAGGATGGCTGGACTGCGGCGCCGAATGGGGGGCGCCGATCTCGCGGCCGTCCCGGAGGTGCGTCACGCCTTACGGGAGTTGCTGAGACATTGGCAGGAGAGAGACTGCGCGGAGGTGG
The DNA here is from genome assembly GCF_044744165.1 of Streptomyces sp. NPDC087420. Classification (NCBI taxonomy): domain Bacteria; kingdom Bacillati; phylum Actinomycetota; class Actinomycetes; order Kitasatosporales; family Streptomycetaceae; genus Streptomyces; species Streptomyces sp. NPDC087420. The sequence continues at coordinate 156,477 of NZ_JBIUXU010000007.1, read as the reverse complement.
CGGAGCTGCTCATCAGTGAGCTGGTCACCAACGCGCTGGTGCACACGGAGAGGGGCGCGGTGGTCACGGCGACCGTCGCGGACTCACGACTGCGCGTGGAGGTACGGGACTTCGCCGCGCCGCCCGCCGGGCCACCCCTGGCGCCGGTGCGGGCCGCCGACGACGCCACGCACGGCAGGGGACTCGCATTGGTGCGCAGTCTCGCGGACGACTGGGGGATACGGACGAGGCCACTGGGAAAGGTGGTCTGGTTCGAGATGAACGGCGAGGCCGCCGCCTGAGCCTGCGGGGGGCGCGGGCGCACCGAGCCGTACAGGAAGCGGAAGCAGTTTGGCCGCAAACGCCGGACCGGCGTGACGGTTGTTCCGCCACACCGGTCCGATGGGTGCGAATCTCCCGCGCGAGCCGCGCGTGGTGAGCCGCGAGTCACGCTCACGGGGACCTCAGCCGAACTGCTGCTCCAGGTCCTTGAGCTTGCGCTCCAGGGAGTCGAGCCGTGGCAATGCCTGGGTGTCGTCCTCGGCGGTGAGGTCGACGGTACGGGAAGCTTCACTGCCCGTCGCGGGCTGAAGGGAGAGCCGGGAGCGATAGGGCAGTTGTCCCGGCTCGGGTATGGCAGGCTCCGCGGCGGCCTCGACGGCCGGCACGGACCCTCCTGGCGCGGACCCGGCGGGCAGCGGAATCTGGCGGCCGCCGCCGCGTCCCCGGCCCCAGGCGCGGTGCTGCCGGTTGAGCGCCTTGATCTGCGCCCGGTCCAGCTTCTGCTGCTCCCGCCTGCGGTGCCGGTTCTGCTCCTTCGTCCGCTTGTCCTCACGGACCTCCTCGACCGCCTCGTCCAGGGTGCGGACGCCTTCGAGCAGCATCAGCGACCAGGCGCCGAAGGTCTCGCGGGGCGCGCGCAGCCACCGTACGATCCGGATCTGCGGCAGCGGGCGGGGCACCAGGCCCTGCTCGCGGAGCGCCGCCCGGCGGGTCTGCTTCAGCGCGCGGTCGAAGAGCACCGCGGCCGAGAGGGACATGCCGGCGAAGAACTGCGGCGCGCCCGCGTGGCCGAAGCCCCGGGGCGCGTGGACCCAGTTGAACCACGCGGCGGCGCCGGCGAACAGCCACACCAGCAGCCGTGAACCGAGAGCCGCGTCGCCGTGGCTGGCCTCGCGCACGGCGAGCACGGAGCAGAACATCGCCGCGCCGTCGAGGCCGAACGGGACGAGGTACTCCCAGCCGCCGGTCAGGCTGAGGTTCTCCTGGCCGAAGCCGACCAGGCCGTGGAAGGAGAGCGCCGCGGCGACCGCGGCGCAGCAGAAGAGCAGGGCGTACGAAGCGGTTCCGTAGATCGCTTCCTTGCGCCTGCGGCGCTCCTCGGTGCGTTCCCAGGAGTCCTCGGTCGCGGTTTTCTCACCGGCGCGCTTGCCGCGCGCGAGGATCGCCACCGCCACCAGGATTCCGACGAGCAGCACGCCGCCGGGGAGCAGCCAGTCCAGCGATATGTCGGTCAGTCGCATGCGGTGTTCCTTGCATCGCAGTAGGGCGTATCGGGCGCCATATTGGCGGAAGTGCGGTGTCGCTCAGGGGGTTTTGGGCCAAGACAACGCCAACGAGGCGGAGAGGCGCACAAATAGGCACGCTCGGCTCGAACTGCCGTGCGCAAAGCGGCTGTCATGTCCGATTAATATCACCCCTGCGGGTGGCGTGGAGCCGCCGGGTGACGGGCAGTCAGGCGCGGACGACCGGAGTGCGAGGTCAGAGCCGGATCAGACGTTCGCGGTCAATTTACCGACACGGTCGGCATCACACGTACGCGGGCAGGTGACACACGTGTCGTCGGGACGCAGTGTGTAGTAGAGGCAGCAGCTCGCCCGGTCGCGGGTTGCGAGGGCCGCGCCGTCGGGTCCTGTCAGCTCGCGGAAGCCCGCGGCGCCCACGTACGGCCCCGTCGTGCCCGGCAGCAGCAGCTCCAGCTCGGCCATCGCCCGGTGCTCCTCGCCCAGCAGGTGGGCGACGTACCAGAGGCCCTCGACGATCTCGTCGGTCGCCATGCCCCACAGCGCCCGCCGGCCCCGCCGCATCCGGGGCGCGAAGCCCTCCAGCACCGGCCCGAGGTGCTCCGCGACGGCCGCGCGCACCTCGCCGCGCAGCGCCTCCTCGTCCGGCACGACCCGGGCGTCCGGGTGACCGGCGGCGGGGTCGTCCGGCAGGCAGGCGAAGGACCCGGTCCGTACGGCCATCCTCCCCAGCACCCGCTGGAAGGCGACGTCCGCCACGGGCACGCGCGGCACCCGGCGGTGCAGGAACCACGGCAGGGTGACCAGCAGGCAGGCGGGCCACGCGTAGCGGTGCAGCGCGAAGCTCGCCACCACGTCGGGGCGGGCCGGCCGCCCGTAGTCCCGCAGGATCTGCGCCTCGTCCCAGCCGAGGAACGTGTCGAGGGCCGGGCCCCCGGCGGCGAGGCCGGCGGCGCGCACCCAGCCACCGTCGTGCGGCAGCGCCCCGCCGGCCGCGACCTCGTCGACGCGCAGCGCGGGGAAGACCTCGGTCAGCCGGGCGTAGGCGTCCGTGACCGGCGAGGCCGGGAAGCGGGGCAGCAGGGCGGGAAGGGTCATGCAGGGGACCACCGAATCGCGATCGTTTGCAGGTAAGCCTTACCTTACCCGACACTTTCGCTCTTTGAACTGCGGCCCCGCCCGCCTATCGTGCAGGGAGGAGCGGAGGTGGAACCGGGTGGAGCGAAGTCTGGAACAGGACGGCGGGTGGGAGAGGACCGAGCCCCCGCCGTACGCCTCCGCGCGCCCCGACCGGGTGCCGAAGCAGGCGCGTACGTCACCGGATCACCGGGAACACACCTACAGCGGTCCTGAGCCGTCCGTGCCCCGGCCGGTACGGCGCCATTCCGTACGCGGCCAGATCCTCGACGCCCTGCGCTCCGCGCTCGTCAGCGGCGATCTGGTCCCCGGCGAGGTCTACTCGGCCCCCGCCCTCGGCGAGCGGTACGGCGTGTCCGCGACCCCCGTCCGCGAGGCCATGCAGCAGCTGGCGCGGGAGGGCGCGGTCGAGGTCGTCCTGAACCGCGGCTTCCGGGTCGCCGAGCGCGGCGCCGCCGAACTCGCCGAACTGGCCGAGGTACGGGCCCTGATCGAGGTGCCGGTGATGCTCCGGCTGGCCCGTACCGTACCGGCCGAGCGCTGGGCCGAGCTGCGGTCCCTGGCCGAGGCGACGGGTGCGGCCGCCGCCGTCGGCGACCGCGCCGCCTACGCGGACCGCGACCGCGCCTTCCACCGGGCGGTGCTCTCCCTCTCGGGCAACCAGCAGCTGGTGGCGGTCGCGGACGACCTGCACCGCCGCTCCCAGTGGCCCCTGGTCAGCGCCCCGGAGGTGCGCCGCGCCGACCTCGTCGCCGACGCGGCGGAACACACCGCGCTCCTCGACGCCCTGAGCGCCAGGGACCTGACCGTGGTGCAGTCACTCGTACGGGAACACTTCAGGGGCGCGTAGAGGGCGCGCTCCTCACCGGCACCACACCTCGACCACTCAACGCCGCCCCGCCCGCCCCGCCGCCACCGAGGCGGTCAGCAGCTCCGCGTCGAACAGCGAGGCGTCCGCGAGCCGGCTGGCGGACGCGTACGCGTTCATCATGACCTTGGTGGTCCGCAGCGCCGTCGCGGACCTGCGCACCAGCGGCTTGGTCCACGCGCTGATGGCGTCGTCCAGCCCCTCCTCGGGAACGACCTTGTGGAGCAGGGACAGTTCGGCGGCCCTGGCGGCGTCGAAGTTCTGGCCGGTCATGATGAGTTCACGGATCCGGGCGGCGCCGGACTCCTGGATGAGCCGGGGCAGCGAGCCGCCCCACGCGGGGGGCATGCCGAGTGCCAGCTCGGGCAGCCGGAAACGGCAGTTGTCCGCGCCGGCCCGCAGATCGCAGAACACCGCGAGCGCCACCCCCGCGCCGATCACCGAGCCGTGCAGCCGGGCGACGGTGACCGCGTCGGACGTCGCGAGGGCGTCGCAGACCTGGCGGGCCTTGGTGCCGAGCGCGCGGAGCCGGCCGCCCGTGGCGTCGGTCGCGCTGATGTGGGCGAACTCCGCGCGGTCGGCGCCCAGGCAGAAATGGTCCCCGGCGCCGGAGAGGATCAGTACCCGGACATCGGGCCGGTCCGGCAACGCGCCCAGGACGGCGAGCAGTTCGTCGAGCATCGGTCCCGATACCGCGTTACCGGTTTCCGGACTGTTCAACTCCACTCTCAGCACGGGCCCTTCATGGAGGACACGAAGGGTCTTGAAGTCATTCATCAGGATCAACTCTCATGACTCGACCACGTGCAGGGCGGTGAGCCGCCGGAATGCCACCCGGGGCGCCCACTCCGGCTCCCGGCTGACGCGCAGATGCGGAATGCGCCTGAGCAGACCCGTCAGCAGGGCGGTGGCCTCCAGCCGGGCCAGGGGCGCGCCGAGGCAGTAGTGGATTCCGCCGCTGAAACTGAGGTGGGTGGCCTTGCGGCGGATGTCGAAGATATCGGGGTCCGCGTGCTGGGCGGGGTCGTGGTTGGCCGCGCCGACCATGAGGTGGACCATCTCGTCCTTGGCGACCGGCACCCCCGCGAGGGTGAGATCCTCGCCGGCGATCCTGCTCACCACATGGGTCGGAGAGTCGTAGCGCAGCACCTCCTCGACGGCCCCCGTGACGTGCTGGGGGTGCGCGCGCAGCCACTCCATCTGGAGTGGGTGCTCGGAGAGGAGCCACACCATGGTGGACAGCAGGCTGGAGGTGGTCTCCAGCGCGGCCAGGACCACGAAGAGGGCGAGGAAGTAGACGGCCTCGTCGGCGGCCTCGCGGTCGGGCTCCAGGGCGTCCCAGGTCCGGATCCAGCCGGAGACCGGGTCGTCGCCGGGACTCTCACGGCGCCGCTTCACGAGCGCCACGAAGTACTCCCGCAGCCCGGCGGTCGCGGCGTCGGAGAGCGCGAGCTGGCTGGCCGAGGGAAGCAATTCCTGCGCGAACACCTGGTCGTGGGTGAATTCCCGCAGCAGTGCGAAGTCGCCGGGCGGAATGCCCAGCCACCCGCCGATCGTCATGACGGGAAGTTCTTCACTCACCAGCGCGCTGAAATCGGCCTCGCCGCCGTTCCGCAATTCACGCGAGAGACGGTCGAGCAGTTCATCGGTGGCCTGCTCGACCATCACCTTGATGGATTCCATGGACTTCCGGTCGAACATGTTGCCCGCCGACCGTCGCACCTTTGTGTGGTGCGGGGGATTGAGCCCCGGAAGGGTCTTGCTCATTTCACGGGAGGATGCCGCGTTCCAGCGGGTCCCGGCCCCCTGCCGGGCCCGCCAGTCGCCGTCGGGCACCAGCCAGGCCCTATTGCGCAACACCTGGTCGCAGAGTTCGTAGGAGGTCAGAAGTTGCCCGCCCCAGGGCGCCGGAATGATGTTTCCCATCGACCGGAGTTCCGCATATAGAGGTAGGGGGTTGGATTGTCCCCCCGGTTTACGCAATCGTGAGAAGAGCGAAACAACGGAACGCCGGTCGAAGGGCGGGCTAACGGCGCGCGGGGCAGCCACAGCTGGCTCCACAATGACTCCTGCTTTCATCAGGTCAGGGGAGAATCGCCAGTCCTGTCTACCCGTGTCGCCGAACGTTTATACGAACCTAAAACTATGCTGATTGTTGTCAATGTCACACCTTCCACCAACCGAGGAACCCGCTCCACCAGCTACCCTTCTCCGGCCCGTGATGAGGGGGACGAGGCGGGGCGTTTCCGGCCGAACGGCCCACCGGCGCGGCCGGAGCCGTGGGCCTCTTCTTCTCGGTCCGTACGGGCGTGAAGCGGGCGGGGAGCGAGCTGAGCGCGCGGTGGAAGGGGCCGGGACGCCAGGTGAGGTGATCGGCCGGCACGGACAGATCGATGTCCGGCAGGGTGTTGAGGAGCTTCTCGATCGCCAGGACGGCGATCAGCAGCGCCGGGTCCTTGGCCGGGCAGGCGTGCGGCCCGGCTCCCCACGCGAGGTGGGCCCGCTTGCTGAGCGTCTGGCGGCTCATGGACAGGTTCGGGTCGGTGTTGGCGGCCGCGAAGCTGATGAGCACCGGGCTGCCGGCGTCCAGGGCGCTCCCGGAGAGGTCCACGTCGTACACGGGGTAGTGCACGGCGTAGTTGGCCAGCGGCGGCCCGTTCCACAGGACGTCGTTGATGGCGTCCTCGACCAGCATGCCGGCGGCGTGCTGGTCGCCCGAGTACTTCGCGTCGGACAGCATCAGGCGCAGCGCGCTCGCGATGACGTTCTGCATCGGCTGCGTGCCGGCGGCGATGAGGGTGACCAGCTGGTGGATCATCTCCTCGTCGGTGAGGTTCGCCTGATGCTGCATCATCCACGACGTGACGTCGTCGCCCGGGGTGGTCCGCTTGAGGGTGACCAGCTCGATCAGAGCCTCCGTCAGCACCTCGTTCGCGTTCTCGGCGTCGACACCGTCGAATATCCCGGAGGTGCCGAAGACGAGGCGGTCGCCGATCTCGGCGGGGCAGCCGAACAGGTCGTTGATGACCAGCAGCGGCAGCATCTGCGCGTAGTCACTGACCAGGTCGACCCGGCCGCGGGCGCTGAACTGGTCGATGAGGTACGTCGCCACCCGCTCGGTGTGGCGGCTCAGCCGGTGGGTGTCCACCCGCGCCATGCTGTGGGTGACCGCCTGACGGAGCCTCAGGTGGTCGGCGCCGTCCGAGAACAGGCAGTTGGGCCGGTACGCCATCATCGGCACGACCGGGCTGTCCGCGGGGACCAGTCCCTCGTTGAGGGCGCGCCAGCGGCGCGAGTCGCGCGCGAACACGTCCGGGTTCTGGAGGACGTGGAGGGCGGCGGCGTAGTCCGTGACGAGTGTGGCCTCCACCCCGGGGGCCAACTCGACCGGGGCGGCCGGTCCGAACTGCCGCAGATAGTTGTAGAAGCCGTCCGGGTCCGCGGCGAACTCCGGCCCGTGCAGCGGCACGCTCTTGCCGCTGTTGTGCGCCGGGCAGCCGGGCGGCGGAGCAAGGAATTCCGAATGAGATTGCATGCCTGGACTCCTAGTTGAGGCGCGACTGGAGATAACGGACCAGTACGATGAGGGAATTGGCGGACGACCGCTGGTCGCGCGCGTCGCAGGTGACGAGCGGGGTCTCCGGGAGCAGGTCGAGCGCCTCCCGGATCTCGTCGTCGGAGTGGCCCGGCGTGCCGTCGTCGAACCGGTTGACGGCGATGGCGTACGGAATTCCGTACTTTTCGACCAGGTCCATCACCGGGAAGGACTCCTCGAGCCGGTTCGGGTCGACCAGGACCAGGGCGCCGAGGGCGCCGCGCGACATGTCCTCCCAGACCTGGACGAACCGCTGCTGTCCGGGGGTGCCGAACAGGTACAGCACCAGCTTCTCGCTGAGCGTGAGCCGGCCGAAGTCCATGGCCACGGTCGTCGTGGTCTTGCCCGGCGTGCCCTTGAGGTCGTCGATCCCCTCGCCGGCCTGCGTCATGACCTCTTCGGTCCGCAGCGGCGGGATCTCGGACATGGTCCCGATGAAGGTCGTCTTTCCCACCGCGAAATGACCCACTACCAGGATCTTGGCCGCGGTCTGCACCGAATCGCGCAGGTAGACGCCGTCATCCAAAGCGAGCTTGGAGCCCATTCAGCACCTCCTCGAGGATTTGCCTGTCGACGCGTTTTGCCGGAGGTATGGGCGCACGGGTGTAGAGATAGCCGTCCGCCGTGAGATCGTGCAGGAGGATTTTGACGACACCCACGGGCAGGTGGGTGTGCCCGGCTATCTCGGCGACCGAGAGAAAGCCGCCGGAACACAGCTCCATGAGACGCCGCTTTTCGGGATCGAGAAACCCGTTCAGTGGGGCGTTCTCGGACACCGTGATCAGTGTGATCAGCGAGAAATCGTTGTCGTCGAGCAGCTCGCGACCGTTTGTGATCACATACGGTCGCACTAATGGAGTGGTTTCTTGTTCCAGCTCGGGCTCGTCCGGTGTTGTCATGCTTTCACATCCTCCCGAGGGGGACTGGTGAGCGCCTTGCCGAGCTGGCCGACCAGCTGCTGCATACGGAAGGTGATCTCAGCCATGTCGACTTCGGGCGAGGCGGAGACGGCGAGATAGGCGCCCTCTCCGGCCGATATCAGAAAGACCCAGCCGTGGTCGAACTCGACGAGAGTCTGACGCCACTGGGGCCGCTGATCGGGGCCGCCGCAGAAATCGGCGACCGTACGGCTGAGCGACTGCATTCCGCTCATCGCGGCGGCGACGGTGTCGGCGTGGTCCTTTCCGACATCCTTGGAACGGGCCATGAGAAGGCCGTCCGCGGAGACCAGAATGGCATGGCGTGCTTCGGGCACTTCCAGAGCACTGTCAAGCATCCACGAGAGATCGTAGTTCACTGCGCCTCATGCCCTTCACTGCTTGTGTTGGTGGAACGACGGCCCGATTGCGTGCCCCGCTGGAACGCGCCCATGACGGACGCGGCCTTCTCGCTGTCGCGGGCCGGCGCCTCCGCCGACTCGCCCGCCGTCGGCACGATGGAGATCGCGCCGCGCCGGCGGCGCTTGGGCAGCCCGCCGAACGTGGTGGAGGGAGCCGGGGCGGCCGCGGGGGAACTCACGTCGCCCGTCGCGTCCTCGTCGGACGGCAGCGGGGAGGAGGTGGCCACGGCTGGAATCTCCTCGGGCTCGGGCATGGACGTGAGCAGGTCGTCGGGCAGCAGCACCACCGCGCGCACCCCGCCGTACGGGGACGTGGAGTCGACGGAGACACTGAAGCCGTACCGGGCGGCGAGCACACCGATCACCGTGAAGCCGAACTGCGGCGGGTTGCCGAGTCCGGAGACACCGGGCGCGCGGTCGCTCGACAAGAGCTTGGCGGCCCTCGCCTTCTCCTCCTCGTTCATGCCGACACCGGCGTCGTCGACGACGATGCAGACGCCCTTGGGAACGGGCCGGATATTGATCTCGATCATCGTTTCCGGCGCCGAATAACTGGTCGCGTTGTCCAGCAGTTCGGCCAGGGTGAGCGCGACCGGTTCGACGGCGCGGCTGACGATGGCGAAATTACTCTGGGCCCGGATTTCCACACGGGTGAAGTGGCGGATACGCCCCTTCGCGCTGCGGACCACGTCGTACAGGGACGCCGCGGCGCGCTGCCGACCGAGCCATCCGTCGCAGAGCACGGCGATCGACTGGGCACGCCGGGCGAACTGCGAATTCATGTGGTCGATGTCGAGGAGATCCTGAAGAATCTGGAGTTCGCCGTACTTGTCCTGAATCTTCGTGATCGCGAGCTGCTGCTCGCTCGCCAGACCCTGAAGGGTCCGCATGGCAGACTTGAGAGCCGTTTTGGTGGCTTCCTCCGCGCGGTCCTTGGCCTCTTCCACGGCTTCTGCGTAGTGCTCCTCCAGATTCGCGTAGTGCCGCTTGAGTTCTTCCTTCTCTTTCCGCAGCTCAAGGACTGACTTGCGTCCGCGAATGATCGCGGTCGCGGCCACGGGGGTTCCAGCGATAAGTCCCCAAAGCGCTGGATCCTGAAAGTATTGCGTCATAGGGCTCTCTTCGGGCGAATGGGCAACCAGGTGCGGACATGAATGCACGGTCGGCCGCGCGTGCTCGCCTGCCGGACAGCCGTGAAAGGCCCGGCTAATGGCATAGGTCTCCCCCGGATGTGGCGGATTTCTGGGCCGGTGCGCGGAATATCTTTTATGCCTTAGCAGGTTTTCCTACCGCTTGGCAAGCGTGGCGATCTTAGCACCACGTCAGGGCAGGTCGTCCATGGCGTTCTGTGCCCCCTTTTACCCATCTGACGGATTTTCAGCAACGGTCCGCATTTGCGGCCATTGGGCTCCTGGGTGGCGGCGGTTAGGGTGCTGCACATGCCTGACACGCCCATGGATCCCGGCTCCCCCGACCGGCGCGGTCCGGTCCGCTATCTGTGGTGGCTGGTGCGCGCCCAGCCCTGGCGCGCCGTCGCGGGCGCCTCGTACGGGACGCTCTGGATGCTGTGCCTGGCCCTGTCGCCCTACCTCCTCTCCCGCGCCGTCGACGACGGACTGCGGGCGGGCGACCGGACGGCGCTCGCCGGCTGGACCGGCGCGCTGTTCGCCCTGGGCGCGGCCAACGCCTGGGTGGGCATGATGCGGCACCGGACCATGACGCGGGTCCGGATGGACGCCACGTTCCGTACCGTACGGGTCGTCGTGGCGCAGGCCACCCGGCTCGGCGCCGCACTGCCCCGCCGGGTGACGGCGGGGGAGGTCGTCACCATCGGGATCGGTGATGTCGCGGCGATCTCCTGGGCGTTGACCGTCACCGGACCGGGGGTGGGCGCGGTCCTCGCGTACGTCACCGTGGCCGGGCTCCTCCTCGCCGTCTCCCCGCTCCTCGCCCTGGTCGTCCTCCTCGGGGTGCCGCTGCTCGCGGTCGCCGTGGGCCCGCTGCTGGGACGGTTGCAGAGCGCGGAGAGCGTGTACCGCGAACAACAGGGCGCCCTGGCCGGGCGGTTCGTCGACATCGTCGGCGGGCTGCGGGTCCTGAGCGGGCTGGGCGGCAAGGACGTCCACGCCGACCGCTACCGGCGCGACTCCGGCCGGCTGCGGGAGGAGGGCTACCGGGTCGGGGCGGTCACCAGCTGGATCGACGCCCTCGGACCCGGCCTGCCGGCCCTCTTCCTCGCCGCCGTGACCTGGCTCGCGGCGAGGATGGCCGCACAAGGGACCATCTCCGTGGGGGAGTTGGTGGCGGTGTACGGGTATGTCGCCGTCCTGGCCGTGCCGGTGGCGTTCTTCGTCGAAGGCGGCTATCAGGTCACCCGGGGTGTGGTGGCCGCCCGTCGCGTCATACGGTTCCTCGGCCTGGAGCGCGACATCGTGGACGCGACGGCGGCCGTGGACGCGCCCCCGGCGCCCGCCGTGCTCCACGATCCCGCCTCGGGGGTCGAGGTGGCGCCCGGCACCCTGACCGTCCTGGCGGGCGCCCGCCCCGAGGACTGCGCCGCCGTGGTCGACCGGCTGGGCCGCTTCGCCACCTCGGCGGCCACCTGGGACGGCACCCGGCTGGACGCCACGTCACTGCCGCGGATCCGCGAACGGATCCTCGTCGCGGACAACGAGGCCGACCTCTTCGCCGGGACCCTGCGCGACGTCCTCGCGGGCCGCGAACAACGCGACGAACAGGCCCTCACCCGGGCGCTGTTCGCCGCCGCCGCGCAGGACGTCGTCCGCGGGCTGCCGGACGGCGCGGACTCGGTGATCGACGCCGGGGGCCGTAACCTCTCGGGCGGCCAGCGCCAACGCCTGCGGCTGGCCCGCGCGTTGCTCGCCGACCCCGAGGTCCTGCTCGCCGTCGAACCGACCTCGGCCGTCGACACCCACACCGAGGCCGCCGTCGCCGCCCGGCTGCGCGCCGCCAGGGAGGGGCGTACGACCCTGGTCACCAGCACCTCACCCCTGCTGCTCGCCCAGGCCGACACCGTCTGCTTCCTGACCGACGGCCGGGTGGCCGCCGTCGGCACCCACGAGGAACTGCTGCGCGGCGACAGCGGATACCGCGACGTCGTCTCCCGGGGCTCGTAGGGAGTGCACCGCGCGCACCCGCCCCAGGACGAGCCCGTCGAGAGGAACATCCCGTGACCACCCGGCAGCTGCCCGTCGCCTCGCCCCGCCAAGTCCGGCGCGCGGCGGCCGGGTTGATCCGCCAGGACGCACTCGCCTTCACCACCCTCATCGTCCTCAACGCGCTCGCGGCGGCGGCCGGGCTCGTCAGCCCGTGGCTGCTCGGCCGCATCGTCAACGCCGTCGGGGCGGGGGAGGGGACGCGGACCGTCGACCGCTACGCACTGGTCATCGTGGTCTGCGCGCTCGCGCAGTTCCTCCTCACTCGCCAGGCCCGGTTCGTCGGCCACCGCTTCGGCGAACGCACCTCCGCCAGGATCCGGGAGCAACTGGTCGACCGGGCGCTCACCCTGCCCGCCTCGGCGGTCGAGCGCGCGGGCACCGGAGACCTGGCGGCACGCGGCACGGCCGACGTCCCCGCGGTCAGCACGACCCTGCGGGACGCCGGACCCGACGTGTTCATCGCGAGCGTCCAGATCGTGTTTGTCCTCGGCGCCGTCTTCGCCCTCGACGTACGGCTCGGCCTGTGCGGGGTGCTCGGCCTGACCGGCATCGGGTTCGCCACCCGCTGGTACCTGCGCCGCGCCCACGGGGACTACCTCACCGAGGGCGCCGCCAACTCCGCGATGGCCGAGGTGCTGTCCGCGACCGCCTCCGGCGCCCGTACGGTCGAGGCGTTCGGCCTCCAGGAGCGGCGGATCGCGGCCTGCGACGAGGCCGTCGAGCACTGCCGGCGCACCCGCACCCGCACGCTCTTCCTGCGCAGTGTGCTCTTCCCGGCCGTGGACCTCTCGTACGTCGTGCCGGTCGTCGCCGTCCTGCTGGTCGGCGGGGCGCTGATCGACCGGGGCGCCGTCTCCCTCGGTACGGTCGTCGCCTGCGCCCTGTATCTGCGCCAGTTGGACACCCCGCTGGACTCGATCCTGCGGTGGATGGACCAACTCCAAAGCAGCGGGGCCTCGTTCGCCAGGGTCGAGGGACTGGGCCAGGAACCACCGGCGGACCCGGCGCCGGGACGCGCTCCCGCCGGCGACCTGATCGAGGTGACCGGAGCGCGGTACGCGTACGACGGCGGACGCGACGTCCTGCACGGCGTCGACCTGACCGTCCGGCCCGGCGAACGGCTCGCCCTGGTCGGTCCGTCGGGCGCCGGCAAGTCCACCCTCGGCCGGCTGCTGGCGGGCATCGACCGGCCGCACACCGGCGCCGTGACGGTCGGCGGGGTGCCGATCGCCGCCCTCGGCCCGGACGAACTGCGCCGTCAGGTCGTCCTCGTCACCCAGGAGCACCACGTCTTCGCCGACACGGTCAGGGACAACCTGCGGATCGCCGCCCCGGCCGCCACCGACGACGAGCTGCGCGCGGCGCTCGCGGCCGTCGGCGCGGAGTGGGTGGACGAGCTGCCCGAGGGCCTCGACACCGAGCTGGGCGGGGGTGCGGGCGCGACGCGCGCCGACGGCGCGCGATCCCAGCAGTTGGCCCTGGCCCGGGTTGTCCTGGCCGACCCGCACACCCTGATCCTGGACGAGGCGACCGCGCTGCTGGACCCGGCCACCGCGCGTCACACCGAACGCGCGCTGGCCGCCGTCCTGGAAGGCCGTACGGTCATCGCCATCGCGCACCGGCTGCACACGGCCCGCGACGCGGACCGGGTGGCGGTGCTGGACGACGGCCGGCTGACCGAACTGGGCACGCACGACGAGCTGGTGGCGCGAGGCGGGGCGTACGCGGGCCTCTGGCGCTCGTGGCACGGCGGCGGAGCGCCGGCGCCGCATCCCCGGCGGCCGGGTGACCAGGCGGATTCGATCACTCTGTGATCACAAAGCGCCGGGTCACCTTGTGCCGGGTGTCGGCGGCCGTGTACGAAGATCATCAACGATGATCGTCTTCGAGCGGGAGAGAAGCACCACGTCGCGATGTCCGCAGCGCCGCCCCGGCCTCCCGCCCGCCCGCCCGCTCAGACCGGCGCCGGTGGCGTCAACTGGTCGGCCAGCCAGGTCGGTACGCCGCCCAGCAGACGGAAGAGACGCCCGGCCTCGGCGCGCAGCCTGGTCGCCTCCGGTTCCGGCTCGGCGTCGGCGAGCGCGGCGAGGGCCGGGGCCGTACCGACGAGATAGCCCAACTCCTCGCGGATCCGCAGCGACTCGCCGAAGCCATGTCTCGCCTCCGCCAACTCGCCCTCGCGCAGGGCGAGTCCGGCGAGGTGGCGCCAGGTGAAGGAGAGCAGCAGGGTCTCCTCGTGCGCCGTGGCGGCGGCATGGGCCCTGCGGTACGCGGCTCGGGCGGACTGGGGGGAGTCGGCGACGTGTTCGGCGAACAGCCCGCGCCGGAAGTCGAGCAGGGCGCGGCCCGGGGCGCTGGGGTGGATCAGCGCCGCCGCGCGGCTGAGCGCGGCGCGCGCCTCGTCGGCGCGGTCGCGCACGTGGAGGACGGTCGAGGCGTAGGCGAGATGGCCGCGTTCACAGGCGGCGGCGCCGCGCTCGTCGTCCTCGCGGGCCGTGGCCTCGGCGACCCGCAGCGCGTCCTCGGCCTCCGCCCAGCCCTTCGCGGTGAACAGACATCGCTCGACGAGCAGCGACGCGCGCTGGAGCGCGGGGGCCGGGTCGGCGGCGTGCGGTGCGAGCAGGGCCGCTGCGTCGGTCCAGCAACCGCGCGAGCGCAGCCGCCATACCGCGGTCTGGAGTGGATCGTCACCGGCAGTGGTTCCGGAACCAGACATGGCGGTATGCGCCACATTGCCCTCCCCGAGCGCGCCATTGTGCTGTTGGGTGTGGACGCATCTCAGCACGGATCGGCATGCTGGGCCAAGAGGACAGGTGAAAAAATTCACAATGCCTTGGTCATCGACGGGTCCTGGGAGGCGCCTGAGACAAGGGCGTTACGGCGGTCGCGTCGAGGGCGCCGACACCCCACGCAAGGCTGTCACCTGGGCAGACGGCGGGGAAACGGCAGATGTCGGGCACTGTGGAACCCCCGCTTCCGTCCGTTCGCGTGAAGGAGTTGGATCTCCGGACGACCTTGACGACCGTGACGTCCTCGACGGGTGACGGCGGTCAACACGGCACACGGGGAGGCGTCACGTTTCCATTCTCGTTCTTCCCCACGCCGCTGAACGCCCCGGCCCGCGGCCGGCGGAGGCCTCCCGCGCGCCGGTCGCGTCCGCGTCCTCGCCGTCAGCTCATCCGCAGCGCGAGGAAGAAGTCCAGCTTGTCCTCCAGGCGGGACAGGTCGCGGCCGGTCAACTGCTCGATGCGGCCCACCCGGTAGCGCAGGGTGTTGACGTGCAGATGGAGCCTGGCCGCGCAGCGGGTCCAGGAGCCGTCGCAGTCGAGGAACGCCTCCAGGGTGGGGATCAGCTCCGCGCGGTGGCGCTTGTCGTACTCCCGCAGCGGGTCCAGCAGCCGGGCCGTGAACGCCCGCCGGACGTCGTCGGGGACGAAGGGCAGCAGCAGGACGTGCGAGGCCAGTTCGTGGTGCCCGGCCGCGCAGACCCGCCCGGGCCGCGCCGCCGCGACACGACGGGCGTGCCGGGCCTCTTCCAGGGCCCCGCGCAACCCCTCGGCGGAGTGCACGACGGCACTCACCCCGAGCGTCAGCCGCCCGTCCTCCGCGAGCCCGGCGCTCAACGTCCCCCGCACGGCGTCCAACAGGGCGTCGGCATGCAGCCCCTGACCGGGCGTACCAGTCCCGCCGCCGGTGCCGGCCCCGCTCCCGGCCTGACCTCCGGCGTCCGCCGCGGTCCCGGCGCCGGGGCCGGGGTGGAGTCCGGGCACGTTGCCGGCCGCCGGGCCGGGGTCAGTGCCGGCCGCACCCCCGGCCCCGCTTCTAGCACCGGCCCCCGCCCCGTCGGTGGCCTCCGGGCCGGGCTCGTCCGCCGGCGTCGCCTCCAAGGCGACCGGTACCAGTGCGATCGCCTCGCCGTCCGCGTGTGCCACCGCGATGCGGTCCGACAGGTCCGTTCCCGGTGCGGCGTGGGCGGCCAGGACCTCCTCCAGGGCCGCCCGGGCCGCAGGGCCCACCGTCGTCGCCCTACCCGCGCCGTCGGCCGACCATTCCAGTCGCGCCACCACCACCTGCCAGTGCGGCGCCGCGCCCACCCCGGGGAGCAGCACCGGCGCGGCCACCCGCAGTCGCGCCGCGATGTCCGCCGGGGGTGCCCCCTCCTGGACCAGGTCCACGACCTCCTGGGCGAGCCGGCGCCGTACCGTACGTGACGCGTCCCGCCGGTCCCGTTCCACCGAGATCAGCTGGGTCACCCCCTGGAGCAGGTCCAGCCGCGCCGCCGGCCACTCGCCCGCGTCCGCCTCGACCGCCAGGAGCCAGTCCGAGAGCACTGTCTCCCGTACGTCCCGTACCGCGCCGGGTGCCGTACCGCGCCCCGGCTCGTGAATCGGGAACAGGGAGTACGCCGTCCCCGCGACCGTCACCCGAAAGGGCGACCTCCGTCCCGAACGAGTGGCCGCCAGATGCTCCGTCGCCAGCGCCGCCGCCCGGGACGCCGGCAGTCGCCCGCCGCCGCCCGCGATCTGCCGGCCGGTGGGCGTGAGCACCCACGCCCGCAGGTCGAGGTCGGAGGTGAGCAGGTCCAGCACCACCTCGGGGCCCCCGCCCGCCGGACCCGACGTCATCAGCCTGCGGTGCCGGTCCACCACGGCCGCCAGATCCCCGGCCCGCTCCCCGGACACCTGCCGGACGACGTGCTCGGTGATCGTCGCGAACGCCACGTCCTCCCGCACCGCGAACAGCGGCAGCCGGTGCCGGACGCACGCCGTGACCAGGTCCTCCGGGATGTGCCCCAGCTCCGCCTCACCCGCCGCGAGCCCCGCGACCCCGGCCGCGTTGAGGATCCGTACGAACGGTTCCGAGTCCTCGGCGGAGTGCCGCCACGCGAGGCCCGTCAGTACCAGTTCGCCGCCCGAGAGATAGCGGCTCGGGTCCCGCAGATCGGTGGTCATCACGCCACGGACACCGCGGTCCAGTTCCCCCGCCCCGCCCAGCAGCCGCAGGCCCAGCGCGTCGGTCTCCAGCAGTGCGCGCAGCCGCATCTCTTCGCCGCCGATCTTTCTCGTCGATTCCGGGGTGGAGGAAGCGAGGCTCGCTTTTGTTCGAATCTACAAGACACCGCGCACGCCCCGCCCACGCCTTCATGCTTTCCGTGACTGCCCCGGGCGGCGCACTCCTTGTGTACTTGTGTCACACCGCGTGAACAGTTCATGACGAGGGCCGGCCGTCCCCGCCCGATCACGGAACGCCCGACGGCGAAAGATCGAGAGGAGAGCCATTCATGGACTTCCTTCGCCCCGCCACCTGGCAGGACGCGCTCGCCGCCAAGGCCGAGCACCCCTCCGCCGTCCCCATCGCGGGCGGTACGGACGTCATGGTCGAGATCAACTTCGACCACCGCCGCCCCGAGCACCTGCTGGACCTGAACCGCATCGGCGAGCTGACCACCTGGACGGTCTCCGACGACCACGTCCGGCTCGGCGCCTCCGTCCCGTACACCGCCATCATGAGGAACCTGCGGACCGAGCTGCCCGGCCTCGCGCTCGCCTCCCACACCGTCGCC
Source organism: Streptomyces sp. NPDC087420 (assembly GCF_044744165.1). Lineage (NCBI taxonomy): Bacteria > Bacillati > Actinomycetota > Actinomycetes > Kitasatosporales > Streptomycetaceae > Streptomyces > Streptomyces sp. NPDC087420. The sequence continues at coordinate 139,294 of NZ_JBIUXU010000007.1, read as the reverse complement.
TCGCCCCAGATCCGCAACCGCGGTGGCGTCGGCGGCAACCTCGGCACCGCCTCCCCGGCCGGCGACGCGCACCCCGCGCTCCTCGCCGCGGGCGCCGAGGTGGAGGCGGAGTCGGTGCGCGGCACCCGCCTCATCCCCATCGACGCGTTCTACACCGGCGTGAAGCGCAACGCCCTCGCGCCCGACGAGCTGATCAGGGCCGTACGCGTCAAGAAGGCGGAAGGACCGCAGCAGTACTCGAAGGTCGGCACTCGCAACGCGATGGTCATCGCCGTCTGCGCGTTCGGCCTGGCCCTGCACCCCCGCACCCGTACGGTACGGACCGGAATCGGCTCGGCCGCCCCCACACCCGTCCGGGCCAGGGCGGCGGAGGAATTCCTCGGCGCGGCGCTCGAGGAGGGCGGCTTCTGGGACAACGGAAAGATCATCACCCCGTCGGTCGCGAAGCGGTTCGCGGACCTCGCCGCCGGCGCCTGCAACCCCATCGACGACGTGCGCGGCACCGCGAGGTACCGCAGGCACGCGGTCGGCGTCATGGCTCGCCGCCAGCTCGGCTGGACGTGGGAGCAGTACCGCGGCACCGGCCGTACCCTCCGAGGAGCTGCCTGATCATGCGCGTGAACTTCACGGTCAACGGACGCCGGCAGGAAGCCGATGACGTCTGGGAGGGCGAGAGCCTTCTGTACGTCCTGCGGGAGCGGCTGGGCCTGCCCGGCTCCAAGAACGCCTGTGAGCAGGGCGAATGCGGTTCTTGTACGGTACGGCTCGACGGCGTGCCGGTCTGCGCGTGCCTGGTCGCGGCCGGGCAGGTGGAGGGCCGCGAGGTGCTGACGGTCGAGGGCCTGGCGGAGTACGCGGGACAGCGCGACCGCGACCGCGAGCGTGGCCGCGATCGGGCCGGGGAGGGCGTCCGGGAGGGCGTCCGCGAGGGCGAACTGTCCCACGTCCAGCAGGCGTTCATGGACGCCGGGGCCGTGCAGTGCGGTTTCTGCACCCCGGGGCTGCTGGTCGCCGCCGACGAGATGCTGGAGCGCAACCCGTCCCCGACCGACGCGGACATCCGCGAGGCGCTGTCCGGCAACCTCTGCCGCTGTACGGGATACGAGGCGATCCTCGACGCCGTACGGCTGGCGGCGGCGCGACAGGAAGAGGCGATCTGACGATGGCGTCCTCGACACCCCGTACCCCCGCGAGCCGTACCCCGGCCGCCCGCCCGCCCCGTACCCCGGCGAGCCCCACACCCCGTACCCCCAACGGCACCCCCACCAGCCTCACCCAGCGCTCCCGCACCAAAGGCGGCATCGGCGAGTCGACTCTCCGCCCGGACGGCACCCTCAAGGTCACCGGCGAGTTCGCCTACTCCTCCGACATGTGGCACGAGGACATGCTGTGGGGCCACACCCTCCGCTCCACCGTCGCCCACGCCGGGATCCGCTCGATCGACATCTCCGAGGCCCTCGCCGTCCCCGGCGTGTACGCCGTCCTGACTCACGACGACCTCCCCACCGCCGTGAAGCACTACGGCCTGGAGATCCAGGACACCCCCGTCCTTGCCCACGGCAAGGTCCGCCACCACGGCGAGCCCGTCGCGCTCGTCGCCGCCGACCACCCCGAGACCGCGCGCCGCGCCGCCGCCAAGATCCGGATCGAGTACGCCGAACTCCCCGTCGTCACCGACGAGTTGTCCGCCACCGCGCCCGGCGCGCCACTCGTCCACGAGGGCCGCGACGATCACCACGTCGGCCACGTCCCCCACCCGAACATCGTCCACCGCCAGCCCATCGTCCGCGGCGACACCGACGCGGCGGCGGCGCGCGCGGACGTGATCGTCACCGGCGACTACGTCTTCGGCATGCAGGACCAGGCCTTCCTCGGCCCCGAGTCGGGACTCGCCGTCCCCGCCGAGGACGGCGGCGTCGACCTGTACGTGGCCACCCAGTGGCTCCACTCCGACCTGCGCCAGATGGCCCCCGTGCTCGGCCTGCCCGAGAACAAGGTCCGGATGACCCTGTCCGGTGTCGGCGGTGCCTTCGGCGGGCGCGAGGACCTGTCGATGCAGATCCACGCCTGCCTGCTGGCCCTGCGCACCGGCAAACCGGTCAAGATGGTCTACAACCGCTTCGAGTCGTTCTTCGGCCATGTCCACCGCCACCCCGCGAAGTTGCACTACGAGCACGGCGCGACGCGCGACGGGAAGCTCACGCACATGCGGTGCCGGATCGTGCTCGACGGCGGTGCGTACGCCTCCGCGTCCCCGGCCGTCGTCGGCAACGCCGCCTCCCTCTCCGTCGGCCCGTACGTCGTCGAGGACGTCGACATCGAGGCGATCGCGCTCTACACCAACAACCCGCCCTGCGGGGCGATGCGCGGCTTCGGCGCCGTCCAGGCGTGTTTCGCGTACGAGGCGCAGATGGACAAGCTGGCCGCCGAACTGGGCCTGGATCCCGTGGAGTTCCGGCAGCTCAACGCCATGGAACAGGGCACGCTCCTGCCGACGGGACAGCGGGTCGACTCGCCCGCGCCCGTCGCCGAGCTGCTCCGCCGCGTCAAGGCCAGGCCGCTGCCGCCCGAGCGGCAGTGGCTCACGGCGGGCGAGGCGGCGGACGTACGGGCCCTGCCGGGCGGCCTGTCCAACACCACCCACGGCGAAGGGGTCGTACGGGGTGTCGGGTACGCGGTCGGCATCAAGAACGTCGGCTTCTCCGAGGGCTTCGACGACTACTCCACCGCCCGGGTCCGCCTGGAGGTCATCGCGGGGGAGCCGGTCGCCGTCGTGCACACCGCGATGGCCGAGGTCGGCCAGGGCGGGGTGACCGTCCACGCGCAGATCGCCCGCAGCGAACTGGGCGTCACCCAAGTCACCATCCAGCCCGCCGACACCCGGGTCGGCTCGGCGGGATCCACCTCCGCCTCCCGCCAGACCTATGTCACGGGCGGCGCGGTCAAGAACGCCTGCGAGCATGTGCGCGAGCGGGTGCTGGAGCTGGGGCGGCGCAAGTTCGGTACGTACCATCCCGCTTGGGCCACCGCCGAACTGCTCCTCGAAAGCGGCAAGGTCGTCACGGACGGCGGCGAGGTGCTCGCCAACCTCGCGGACGTACTGGAGGACGAGGTGGTGGACCTGGAGCTGGAGTGGCGCCACCGCCCGACCGAGGCCTTCGACCTCCGTACGGGACAGGGCAACGGCCATGTCCAGTACTCGTTCGCCGCCCACCGCGCGGTGGTCGAGGTCGACACGGAACTGGGTCTCGTCAAGGTCATCGAACTGGCCGTGGCGCAGGACGTCGGCAAGGCGCTCAACCCGCTCTCCGTCGTCGGCCAGATCCAGGGCGGCAGCCTCCAGGGCCTCGGGGTGGCCGTGATGGAGGAGATTCTCGTCGACCCCGTGACCGCGAAGGTACGCAACCCGTCCTTCACGGACTACCTGATCCCCACCCTCCTCGACACCCCGGCGATCCCCGTCGACATGCTCGAACTCGCCGACGAGCACGCGCCGTACGGGCTGCGGGGCGTCGGCGAGGCACCGACCCTGTCGTCCACGCCCGCGATCCTGGCGGCCATCAGGAACGCGACGGGGCTGGAGCTGAACAGGACGCCCGTACGACCGGAACACCTGACGGGCATGTGAGGCCCGCGCACCACCCCTCCACCACACCAACTCTTCGTCCGTCTCGGGCCGTCCCCCGGGTCGTGCAGCCCACGCATCCATCCCCCATCCGGAGCAGGCAACATGACCCAGTCGTCAGTGGAACCCAGGACCACCACCGCCGAGGACGCCGGCACCGACGCGCGTCCTCCGGGCGGACGGTCCCGGCTCGACCGGTACTTCGAGATCTCCCACCGGGGATCGACCCTCGCCCGCGAGATCCGGGGCGGCGTCACGACCTTCATGGCCATGGCGTACATCCTCCTGCTCAACCCCCTCATCCTGTCCGGCGAGGACATCGCGGGCGACACCCTCGCCCGGTCCGCCCTGATCACCGCGACCGCCCTCGCCGCCGCGCTCACCACCCTCCTGATGGGCTTCGTCGGGAAGGTGCCGCTGGCCCTCGCCGCCGGGCTCTCCGTCTCGGGGGTGCTCGCCGGCCAGGTCGTGCCCGTGATGACCTGGCCGCAGGCCATGGCGATGTGCGTGCTGTACGGGGTGGTGATCTGCCTCCTGGTCGTCACCGGCCTCCGCGAGATGATCATGAACGCGATCCCGCTCGCCCTGAAACACGCGATCACCATCGGTATCGGCATGTTCGTCGCCCTGATCGGCCTGGTGAAGGCCGGGTTCGTCCACGCCTCGCAGGGCGGCGGCCCGGTCACCCTCGGCCCGGCCGGCCAGCTCGCCGGGTGGCCCGTCCTGCTCTTCTGCGTGACCCTGCTGCTGATCCTCATGCTCCAGGCGCGCGAGGTGCCGGGCGCGATCCTGATCGGCATCGTCCTCGGCTCGGTCGTCGCGGCGGTCCTCAACAACACGGGTGTCATAGGCGTCGGGGCGTGGGGCAGCGGCCCGCCCGAACTGGCGGGGAGCGCCGTCTCGTTGCCCGACTTCTCGCTCTTCGGGAAGGTCGACTTCGGCGGCTGGGGGGACGTCGGCGCGATGACGGTCGGGATGATCGTCTTCACTCTGGTGCTGGCGGGCTTCTTCGACGCGATGGCCACCATCATCGGGGTCGGTACGGAGGCCGAACTCGCCGACGACCGGGGCCGGATGCCGGGCCTCTCCAAGGCGCTGTTCATCGACGGCGCCGGTGGTGCCGTCGGCGGGGTGGCGGGCGGCTCGGGCCAGACCGTCTTCGTCGAGTCCGCGACGGGCGTCGGCGAAGGGGCACGTACCGGCCTGGCCTCCGTCGTCACCGGCCTGCTCTTCGCGGCGTGCCTCTTCTTCACCCCGCTCACCCGGCTCGTACCGGGCGAGGTGGCCGCCGCGGCCCTGGTGGTGATCGGCGCGATGATGGCGCAGAACGCCCGGCACGTGGACTGGGGCGACCGCGCCGTCGCGGTCCCGGTCTTCCTGACCGTGGTCCTGATGCCGTTCACGTACTCCATCACCGCCGGGGTCGCGGCGGGGGTCATCTCGTACACGGCCCTCAGGGTGGCGCAGGGCAAGGCCCGCGAGATCGGGGCCTTCATGTGGGGACTCACGGCGGTCTTCGTCCTTTTCTACGCCCTCCACCCGATCGAATCCTGGCTGGGCGTCTGATTCCCGACTCACCACCAACACCACCCCCTCCCCCTCCGAGACGCGAGGAGATCCGAATGCTGGACATCGCGGAAGAACTGGCCCGATGGGTCGAGCAGGGACGGGACTTCGCCGTGGCCACCGTCGTGGCGGTCGGCGGCAGCGCGCCCCGGCTGCCGGGAGCCGCGCTCGCCGTCGACAGCGAGGGCACGGCGATCGGCTCGGTCTCCGGCGGCTGCGTGGAGGGGGCGGTGTACGAACTCTGCGCCCAGGCGCTCCTGGACGGCGTCACCGTCCTGGAGCGGTTCGGCTACGACGACGAGGACGCGTTCGCCGTCGGGCTGACCTGTGGCGGAGTCATCGACATTCTGGTGACGCCGGTACGGGCCACCTCCGCCGGGCGGCGGGTGTACGCGGCCGCCCTGGCCGCCGCCGCGCGGGGGGAGGCGACGGCCCTCGCGCGTGTCACGGAGGGGCCGGCGGAACTGCTGGGACGGGCCCTGCTGGTACGCCCCGACGGTTCGTACGAGGGCGGCCTCGGCGGCCACCCGGAGCTGGACCGTACGGCGGCGGGCGAGGCGCGCGCCCTGCTGGACGCGGGCCGTACCGCCACGCTGGTGGTCGGCGAGGGCGGCTCCCGGTGCGGCCGGCCCGTGACGGTCCTGGTGGAGTCGAGTGTGCCGCCGCCGCGCATGATCGTCTTCGGTGCGATCGACTTCGCGTCGGCGCTGGTGAGGGTGGGCAAGTTCCTGGGCTACCACGTGACGGTGTGCGACGCGCGCCCCGTCTTCGCCACGGCCGCGCGCTTTCCCGACGCGGACGAGGTGGTGGTCGCGTGGCCCCACCGCTACCTGGAGTCGGCGGAGGTCGACCCGCGGACGGTCCTCTGCGTCCTCACGCATGACGCGAAGTTCGATGTCCCCCTGCTGGAACGGGCGTTGCGGCTGCCGGTCGCCTTCGTCGGCGCGATGGGCTCACGCCGTACGCACGAGGACCGTAACGCGCGGCTGCGCGAGGTGGGCGTCTCGGAGCTCGAACTGGCCCGCCTCCATTCCCCGATCGGCCTCGACCTCGGCGCGCGTACCCCCGAGGAGACGGCGCTGTCGATCATGGCGGAGGTGGTGGCGACGCGGCGCGGCGGCTCGGGCGTCTCCCTGACGGGCGCGCACACCCCCATCCACCATGACGTCCCAACGGACGGCCACGGAACGTCGACACGACGGATCGGCTCGGTGGCTTGACCGTTGTCCGTTGCGCTTACTGCTTGTCCTCAATCGTCGGACGGGCTTGGTTTGTCGTGGTGGCGGGGGGTGGGGCCTCCGGAGGCAGGGGTGTCCGGACTGCTATCCTCACCGCGCTTCGCGCGAGCTGCGACGCTTTACGTCCGGACACCCCTGCCTCCTCCGACCCCACCCCCCTCACGCCGCCGGGAACGTGAACGACCCCCCGCACCGGGGTGGGCCGGGTTGTGACGCGGGCCTGGGAGGGGGACGGGCAGGGGTCGTGTCCGGAACGTAGAGCGTGTTTTGTGTCGCGTGGCGATCGTCACGTAATTCGGAGTTGCTGAACGCGACGTAAAACATGCAGTGCAGGACACGACCCCTGACCGGCCCCCGGCCACAACCCGCACCGGGCCACCGGCCGGCAGCGGCAAAATCAAGCCCGTCCGGCGATTGAGGACAACACGAACCGCAACCCGGTCACCGAGAACGCGCGGCCCCCCGGCCCCAGACCGCCCGTCCGGCGATTGAGGACAATCAGTAACCGCACCCGCCCACGAGGACACCGTGTCGGTTCTCGGGACATGTGATCGTTTTGTTCTACTATGTGCCCTCGCCGGTCCGTACGAGGGAGCCGCCGCATGCCGTCCCCGTCCCGCCTCCGCACCGCCTTGGCCGCGCCCGCCGCGCTCGGCGCCCTCGCGGTCGCCGCCGTGCTGCCGCCCGCCCCGGCCCAGGGCCACGCCGGCGCCCAAGGCAATGCCGCCGCCCAAGGCAACGCCCACCCCGACCTCAGCCCCGTACGCGTCAATCAGATCGGCTACCTCGGAGGCGCCTACAAGATCGCCACCGTCGTGTCCGTCCACACCTCGCCGCTGGTCTGGCGGCTCACCGACACGACCAGTTCGAAGGCCGTGGCCACCGGCACCACCAAGATCCACGGTACGGACCGGGCCTCCGGCGACCACGTCCACCGGGCCGACTTCTCCGACGTGACCGCCCCGGGGACGTACCGCCTCACCGTCGGCGAACCCGTCGGCGACCCGGTCGGCGACCCGGTCGGGGACCCCGATGGCGACCCCGTCGGAGACACCGGCAGTGTCCCCTTCACCATCGGCGACACCCCCCTCTACCCGCACCTGGCCCGCGAGGCCATGCAGTACTTCTACTTCCACCGCCTCGGCACCCCCGTCTCCGCCCGCCACCTCCAGAGCCCCGCCCACGCCCACGACGCGCTGCACCCCGGTGACAGCTCCGTCCCCTGCTACCAGGACTGGTGCGGGAAGGAGCGGCTGAACGTCGCCCAATCCTGGGCCGACGCGGGGGACTTCGGGATCTACCCCGTCAACCACGCCATCGCCGCGTGGACCCTGATGAACCTCTACGAGCGCCGGCCCGCCGTCCACGGCGACTCCACCCTCCGGATCCCCGAACGGGGCAACGGCCGCCCCGACCTCCTCGACGAGGTGGAGTACGGTTCACGCTTCCTGTCCGGGATGCTGCCCGCGTCCGGGCTCGCCTCGCACAAGGTGCACAATCACCGGTGGAGCGCCTTTCCCGTCGAGGACGTCGCCGCCGAGAACGCCCTGCCCCGCTCGGCGATGGGCCCGTCCACGAACGCGACCTACGCCGTGGCCCGTACCAACGCCCAACTCGCCCGTGTGCTGAGGGCGTTCGACGCGGCACACGCCGACCGGCTGTGGTCCTCGGCCCAGGAGGCGTGGAAGCGTGCCGAGGCCGCCCCCGACGTCGACTACACCGACGCGGCCCCCGACGCCGAGGGCGGCGGCGACTACGCGGACACCGGGAACGACGACGACCGTTACGCGGCGGCGGCCGAACTGTTCCTCACCGCCCAGCGCCGAGCGGAAAGCGCGGAGCCGTACCGTACGGCCGTCACCGGCTCCCCGCACTACGGGCGCGTCACCGACTTCAGCTGGGCCGACGTCGCCACCCTCGGGACGCTCTCCCTGCTCGCGGCCGACAGCGACCTGCCCGCCGCCGACCTCTCGGCGATGCGCGGTCGCCTGCGGGCGTTCTGCGACGAGGTCATCGCGGTGCAGGACGCCGAGGGCTACCCGGCGCCGATCTCGGGGAGCGGACCGTACCCCTGGGGCTCCAACTCCTCCGTCGTCAACCGGATGTTGCTGCTCGGCACCGACTACGACCTCACCGCCGACCCGCGCGCGCTCAAGGCCATGCACCGCTCCATGGACTACCTGATGGGCGCCAACGCCATGCGCCTGTCGTACGTCACCGGATACGGCGCCTACCACGAGACCGATCTGCACGACCGGCTCGCCTGGGGGAGCTACCCCGCGACGCCGTACCCCCGGGGCTGGCTGTCCGGCGGCCCGAACAGCACGCTCATCAACGACACCGCGACCCCCACCGGCCGCCCTGCCGCCAAGTCGTACGCGGGTCCCGGCACCGCGCCAGCCGCCTGGGGGTCCAAGGAGAACACCGTCAACTGGAACGCGCCGCTGGTCTGGGCCGCCACCTATCTGGAGCTGACCACACCGGACCTGGCGGCGGGCCGGGTGCCACGGGCAACGGGGCCCGTGGCACCCGGACCGGTCACAGCGGCAGGACACACACCGCGACCGGCGCGGTGAACGGGGCGCCCGCGGACCGCAGTTCACCGGTCACCTGGTCGACGTCGAAGACCGTCACCGAGTTCGACCGCTGGTTCGCCGCGAACAGCAGCTCCCCGCCCGGCGAGAGGGCGATCTGCCGCGGATAGTCGCCGCCGACGGGCACGGTGTCCAGCAGCCGCAGCTCCGCGCCGTCGGCCTCGATCGCGTACCGGGCCAGGCTGTTGTGACCGCGGTTGGCGAGGTAAGCGAAGGCGCCGTTGTCCGTGACCGCCAACTCCGCCGGATAGCTCCGAGTGTTGCCGGTGGTGCCCGTCGACTGCGGCTCTCCGGGGGTGAGTTGACCCGTCGCCGGGTCGTACGCGCAGACGACCACGGTGTTGTCCAGCTCGTTGGCGAGGTAGGCGAAGGCGCCCGACGGGTGGAAGGTGAGATGCCGGGGGCCCGCGCCGGGCCGCAGCCGCGCGTACGAGACGCGGGTCAGCGCACCGGTCGCCACGTCGAGGCGGTACGTGTACACGGTGTCGTTGCCCAGGTCGACGGCGAGCACATGGCCGCCGTCCGGCGAGGTGACGATCTGGTGCGCGTGCGGCCCGCCCTGGCCCGGTCCTGGCGGCGGGGTGGAGTGCGTGACCAGCGCCGTACGCTCGCCCAGCGCACCCGACGCCTGGATGGGCAGCACGGCCACGCTGCCGGACGTGTAGTTGGCGGTCAGGAGCCACTGGCCGCTCGGGTGCACCGAGAGATGGGCGGGCCCGGCGCCCCCGGTGGAGCGGCTGCCGAGGACCGTGTGCCGGCCGTCGTCCGCCAGGCCGATCGCCGTGACCTTGCCGGCCTGCTGCTCGTCCACGGCGAACAGGGTCCGGCCGTCGGGGTGGATCGCGAGGTACGAGGGGTCGGCGACGCCCAAGAGGGTCCCGGTGCCCGTGATGGAACCGGTCGCCGAGTCGTAGGTCGCCAGGCCGACACCGGTGCCGCCGCCCGGGGACGAGGTGTACGTCCCGAGGAAGAGCCGGCGGGTGGCGGCGCGCAGGGCGGCGGGGGTGGGGGTGGGGGCCGGGGTGGCGACGGGGACGGAGGGCGCACCGGGGGAGGGGGCCGTGACCGGCGCGGCCGCTCCGGCCGTCGCGGGCACCACCGCCACCGCCGAGGTCGCGGCGAGCACACCGACGAAGCGGCGGCGGCTCAGGCCGCCCCCGCCTCCGGAGTCCGTTGCCGATCCCGTGCTTCTGCTGCTCATACCGGTCACCTCGGGTGTCAGGAGTGGGGGGATGTGGAGATGTGAGGTTGTGACGTCGGGTTGTGACGTCGGGTTGTGATGGGGGGATGTGACGTATGGGGCGTCTGTGACTCATACAGTGACCCGCTCGGGCCCCTGCGGCAAGAGAACCCTCCCCACATCGACGTCCGAGATGTCAATTGACGGGATGTCAGTTCCCGTTTGGCTCCCTGGGTTATTCTCACTATCATCCGGCGATGATCATAAGTAAACGGTCGGCAGCCGCCTTGTGCGGTCTGGTGGCCACCCTGGCCGTAGGGCTCTTCCCTCCCGCCGCCTCCGCGGACGAACCCAGTGGAAAACCGGCCCCCAAAGTCGACCTCGTCCTCGATGTGAGTGGCTCGATGCGGGCCCGGGACATCGACGGACAGTCCCGGATGGCGGCCGCGAAACAGGCCTTCAACGAAGTCCTGGACGCGGTGCCCCAGGAGGTCGAACTGGGCATCCGCACCCTCGGCGCCAACTATCCGGGGAAGGACAAGAAGGTCGGCTGCGAGGACACCGCGCAGCTCTACCCCGTCGGCCCGCTCGACCGCACCGAGGCGAAGACCGCGGTCGCCACCCTCGCCCCCACCGGCTGGACACCGATCGGCCCCGCCCTCCTCGGCGCGGCCAAGGATCTCGAAGGCGGTGACGCGACCCGCCGGATCGTCCTCATCACCGACGGCGAGGACACCTGCGCCCCCCTCGACCCCTGTGAGGTGGCCCGCGACATCGCCGCCAAGGGCATCCACCTCGTCATCGACACGCTGGGCCTGGTGCCCGACGCGAAGACCAGGCGGCAGCTCACCTGCATCGCCGAGGCCACCGGCGGTACGTACACCTCGGTGCAGCACACCGACGAACTCTCCGGCCGCGTCACGCAGTTGGTGGACCGTGCCGCCGACCCCGTGGTCACCCCCGTGGCCACCGACGGCGCCGCGCGCTGCGCCGACGCGCCGGTCCTGAAGGCGGGTCTCTACAGCGACCGCGAGAAGTTCTCCGAGCACCGCTGGTACCGCGTGAACGTCCTGCCCGGACAGGAGCTGCGCGCCTCGGTGAGTGTCGCCGCCGACCGCGCCGTCGACCGGGACTACGGCGTGCTCCTGCGCGCGGTGACCGTCCACGGCAGGGAGATCGTCCGCGGCTCCGAGGCGGGGGACGGCCGTACGGACGTGATCTCGACCGGGCTGCGGTACCCCAAGCCGGAGGCCGACGACGATGACGCCTCCGCCGCCGAGGAGGGCGTCTGCCTCCAGGTCAGCAACTCCTTCTCGGCGCCCGACTCCGTGAAGACCACGCCGGGCCTGCCCGTCGAACTGACCATCCAGGTCGTGGACTCGCCCGACGAGCCGTCCGACGTCGCCGCGTTCGGTCTCGGCCGCGGCTGGTGGCTGCTCGGCCTGCTCGTGCTCACCGGACTGGTGGCCGGGCTGCTGTGGGGCTGGGTCTCGCGCTGGCGTGTCGCCGTATGGAGGACCAACTGATGCGAAGCACGATGCGTAGCACCCGCAAGACGTCCGCGCGCGCCGGATCACTGCTGGCCGGTTCGCTGCTGGGGGCGGTGGCGCTGCTCACCACCGCGGGGCCGGCCCTCGCCGACGACACGCCCAGCCCGTCCCCGTCGTCCTCGGACGGCTCGGGAGACGGCCCTACGGAGGCCGGTACGTCGTTCCGTACCGCCACCGCGTTCCGGCCCGGCCAGGAGGCCACCGCCGACGCCTCCACGGGCGACTACCTCTACTGGGTCTTCCCGGTCGACACGGGACAGCGCGCCACCGTCACCGCGAAGGTCACGTTGCCCGAGTCGGCCGCCAGGAAGGGCTCCGCGACCTGGCAGGTCGATGTGTACGACGGGCTGCGCCGCCACCAGCCGTGCGTCTACGGCGCCAGGACCCGGGCGGTCGCGGCCGACGCGGACACGCTGGAGCTGCGCTGCACCCTGCGGACGGTACGGGCCTGGGCGGAGCCGTGGGCCAACGATCCGCTGCCGGGGAGCTACTACGTACGCCTGACCGTCGTGAACGCGCAGGAGGAGGACCTGGGGCTGCCGGTACGGGCCTCGGTCGGCGCGGCCCTGTCGGACAAGGGCGGGTCTGCGGCCGTGGGCGGCGGGCTCGCCGTGCCGCTGACCGCGAGTGCGGTGCTCGCTGACGCGGACGGGGACGGGTCGGACGACGAGCCGTCGTCGGCGGCGGTCGCGAGTGAGCCGGAGGACGGGTGGTCCTCGGGCTGGTGGTCGGACCGCTGGATCTGGACGGCGGCCGGGGGTGTGCTGGGGGCGCTGGCGGGTATCGGGGGTTATTCGCTGACGCGGCCGTCGCGGGTGTCGCGGCGGGTGAGCTAGGGGCGGTGGCCTGCGCGGGTCGTGACCGTCGCGGTCACTGTTGTCCTCAATCGCCGGACGGGCTTGGTTTGTGCGCCCGGTGGGCCCGCGCGGGCCGTGACCCGTGCGGGTCACCGATGTCCCAATCGCCGGACGGGCTGGTATCGCGGACCGGAATCGTCCGCAAGGGTCGGTAGCTTGGCGGGCATGGCTCTGAAGGCGAACCACCCCCTGCTCGGCACCCGCGCGCTCAATCGCGCCACCCTGGAGCGGCAGTTCCTGCTTCGGCGTGCCACCGGGGTGTCCGCCAAGGACGCCGTCGGGCACCTCCTCGGGCTTCAGGCCCAGAACGTCAAGCCGCCCTACTTCCAGCTCGCCGCCCGGCTCGCGGACTTCGGGCCCGAGGACCTGTCCGCCCTCATGGCGTCCCGCGAGGTCGCCCGGCTGGTCACGATGCGTTCGACCATCCACACCCACACCGCCGACGACTGCCTGACCCTGCGCCCGCTCCTCCAGGACGCGCGCGAGAAGGAGCTGCGGCTGTTCCGCGCCGGGCTGGCCGGAGTGGACCTGGACGTGCTCACCGCCTTCAGCCGCGACCTGGTCGAGGAGCGGCCACGGCCCGTGAAGGAGCTGCGGGACGCACTGGCCGCGCGCTGGCCCGACGCCGACCCGTTCGCCCTGGCCGTCGCCGCGCGCGGGCTGCTGCCGCTGGTGCAGACCACCCCGCGCGGGCTGTGGGGCCGCGCCGGGCAGGTCACGCTGACCACCGCCGAGAAGTGGTTCGGCCGGCCCTCGGAGCCCGCGCCGGCGCTCGACGACACCGTCCTGCGCTATCTCGGCGCCTTCGGCCCTGCCTCCGTCAAGGACATGCAGGTCTGGTCGGGCCTCACCCGGCTCAGGGACGTCTTCGAGCGGCTGCGGCCCCGCCTGCTCACCTTCCAGGACGAGTACGGCGCCGAGCTGTTCGACCTGCCCGACGCCCCGAGGCCCGCCGGGGACACCCCGGCGCCGCCGCGCTTCCTGCCCGAGTTCGACAACCTGCTGTTGTCGCACGCGGACCGGAGACGGGTTGTCCCGCCCGCGTACAAGGGGCGCGCCTCGCACGGGAACACCGCCCACCGGGCGCTGCTGATGGACGGATTCCTCGCCGGGATCTGGCGGGTGGAGGAAAGGGGCGCGGCGGGTACGTCAAGGACGTCCGCGTCCCGTACGACACTCACCGTCCAGCTCTTCGCGCGCCCCACCCGCCGGCAGCGCGCCGAGGTGGCCGAGGAGGGGGAGCGGCTGCTCACCACGATGGCCCCCGCCGACACGTACGACGTCCGATTCGCCGACCTCACGGACGCACCGGCGACGGACACACTGACGACGGACGCACCGGCCACGACGGCTCAGAGCCCCACGTCCCGCTGACGCAGATCCTCGAAGGTCTCCCGGCGCACCAGCAGCCGCGACCGCCCCGAGGACACCGCGATCACCGGAGGCCGGCCGGTCATGTTGTAGCCCGACGCCATCGACACCTGGTACGCCCCCGAGGCCGGGACCGCCAGGACGTCCCCCGCGCGGATGTCCTCCGGCAGCTCCACCGCCTCCGCGAGCACGTCACCCGCCTCGCAGTGCCGGCCCACGACCGTCGCCGTACGCATCGGGGCCGCCGAGGCGCGCCCCACCCTGCGGACCGTGTAGCGCGCGCCGTACAGCGCGGGCCGGGGGTTGTCGCTCATCCCGCCGTCCACCGCCACGAACACCCGGCCACCGGTGCGTTTGACCGCCAGGACCCGGTAGAGCGCGACCCCGGCCTGCGCCATGATCGAGCGGCCGGGCTCGACGGTCAGGCGGGGGACCGGCAGACCGTACCGGGCGCAGGCCTCCGCCAGCGTGTCGGTGATCAACCGCCCGTACACGCCGGGCGCGGGGGCCGGATCACCCGGCAGGTACGCGACCGCGAAACCGCCGCCCAGGTCCAGCTCGGGCAGGGTCACGCCGTGCCGGTCCCTGAGGTCGGCGAGGAAGGCCACGACCCGCCGTACCGCCTCCGCGTACGGCTCAGGCTCGGTGATCTGGGAGCCCAGGTGGCAGTGCAGGCCGGCCAGTTCGAGGGAGGACTGGCCGAGGATACGGGCGACCGCGTCGGCGGCGTCACCGTCGGCGATGGACAGGCCGAACTTCTGCCCCTCGGCTCCCGTACGGACCTTCGGGTGCGCGCCCGCCTCGATGCCGGGCAGCACCCGGACCAGCACCCGCTGCGGACCGGGGCCCGGCACCCGCGCGGCGATCCTGGCGATCTCGCAGGCCGAGTCCACGACGATACGGCCGACGCCCAGGCGCAGCGCCGTCCGCAGGTCCTGCGGGGACTTGGCGTTGCCGTGCAGGACGATCCGGTCGGCCGGGAAGCCCCGGGTGGCGGCCAGCTCCAGCTCACCGGCGGAGCAGACGTCGAGCCCGAGGCCCTCCTCCTCGATCCAGTCCACGACGGCCCGGCAGAGGAAGGCCTTGGCGGCGTAGACGACCTCGGCGCCCGGCAGGGCCCGGCGCCAGGCTCCGGCCCGGGCGCGCACCTCGTCCTCGTCCAGGACGTAGGTGGGGGTGCCGTAGCGCTCGGCCAGCTCCGCGAGGGAGACCCCGGCGACGGCGATGTCACCGCCGGGGGCGACGACGGCGGACGCGGGCCACACCGTGGCCGCGCTCAACTCGCTGATGCCCAAGAGGGGTTCGGTGGTCATCGCGACCTCGCCCCGGCCGCGTCGCCCACTGCTGTGGCCTGCTCCATGGTGTGCCTCCCGGACGGTCCGATCACTCCGACACCTGGAAGGTAGATCCGGCGGAACCGGAGGGGGTACGGCCCTGACGCGGCATTGACCGGTGGCGCCGGAATCTTGACGCTTCCCTGGCGGTCGGCCCCGGGGGCCCAAGCCACCCCCTACGGCAGCAGCCCCTCCCGCCGTGCCGCCACCACCGCCTCCAGCCGGGTGTGCGCCCCCAGCTTCCGCATCGAGGAGCGCAGATAGCCCTTCACGGTCTCCGGCCGCAGCCCGAGCAGCTCCGCCGCCGCCGCGTTCGTCGCGCCGGAGGCGACGCACGTCAGGACGTCCAGCTCGCGCGGGGCGAGGCTCACCGGCAGGTTCCGTTCGGCGGGCGGCGCGCCCGTCGCGCCCGCCAGCCGGGCGCACACCGCCAGCAGATGCTCACGCGTCTCCGCGTCGGCGATCCGGGGCGCGAGGGCCCGCAACTCGCCGTGCGCGGCCCGGACCTCCTCCCAGGCGGCGGGTCCGGTCGCCCGCTCCCGGGTCACCGCCAGCAGCCGGCGCACCTCGTCCCGTACGACCAAGGCCTGTTCCACGTCCCGCGCGGCGGACGCCGCCGCGTCGAACGTACGGTCACCTATGGGCAGCGCGGTGCGCAGCGCGCCGTACAGCACGCCCCGCACCCGGCGCTGGACGACGACGGGCACCGCGAGCACGGACCGCAGCCCCTCCGCCGCGACCGCCGCGTCGTACTCATGGCTGATGTGCCGCGCCTGGCGGTAGTCGGTCACCGCGAACGGCCGGGCCAGGGCGATGGACTTGCCGCCCAGACCGTTGCCCGACGAGATCGCCAGGCCGCGCAGCGCGCCGGTCGCCGTGCCGGTCAGTTCCGCGATCCGCAGCCGGCCCGTTTCGTGCAGCAGCCCGCCGAACGCCACCGGCAGACCGGTCGTCCGGCGCAGCCGCAGCAGCGCCGCGCGCAACTCCACCGACTCCACCACTTCGGTCACGTCGCCGCCCTTCCGTCGCCGGCCGCACCCCCACCACCCCCGTCCGGGGGTGGTGAGACCCACGTCACTGATTACACGATGTCATTGAACGGTCCGCAATGAGGAGGACATATGACGGCAGGGACGCCGAACAGTCCGGCCGGCCCGAACGGCAGGCTCACCCCGACGGAGGAATTCCGGTCGGCCCGGGACTTCCTCCTGGCGCACCGGGAGGACTACCGGACGGCGTACGCGGGGTTCGAGTGGCCGCGCCCCGAGCGGTTCAACTGGGCGCTGGACTGGTTCGACCGGATCGCGGAGGGCAACCACCGCGAGGCCCTGCACATCGTCGAGGAGGACGGCAGCCGTACCCGTGTCACCTTCGCGGAGATGTCCGCGCGCTCCGACCGGGTCGCGAACTGGCTGCGCGCGCGGGGGGTACGGCCCGAGCAGCGCGTCGTGGTCATGCTCGGCAACCAGGTCGAGCTGTGGGAGATCGCGCTCGCCGCGATGAAACTGCGTGCTGTCGTCATCCCCGCCACCCCCCTCCTCGGCCCCGACGACCTGCGCGACCGTGTCGAGCGCGGCCGGGCGTCCCATGTGATCGTCCGCTCGGACGGCACCGCGAAGTTCGACGGGATCCCGGGGCGGTTCACCCGGATCGCGGTGGGCGCCGAGGTGCCGGGCTGGCTGTCGTACGGCGACGCGGACGACGCGCCCGCGCGCTTCGAGCCCGACGGGCCCACCCACGCCGACGACCCGCTGATGCTCTACTTCACCTCAGGCACGACCGCCCGCCCCAAGCTGGTGGAGCACACCCATGCCTCGTACCCGATCGGGCACTTGGCCACGATGTACTGGATCGGGCTGCGGCCCGGCGACGTCCACCTCAACATCGCCTCGCCCGGCTGGGCCAAGCACGCGTGGTCGAACCTCTTCGCGCCCTGGAACGCCGAGGCGACCGTCTTCATCCACAACTACACCCGCTTCGACGCGGGCCGGCTGATGGCCGAGATGGACGGCGCGGGGGTCACCAGCTTCTGCGCGCCGCCGACCGTGTGGCGGATGCTGATCCAGTCCGACCTGTCGAAGCTGCGCACCCCGCCGCGTGAGGCCGTCGCGGCCGGTGAACCGCTCAATCCGGAGGTGATCGAGAAGGTCCGCTGCGCGTGGGGGGTGACGGTCCGCGACGGCTTCGGCCAGACCGAGACCGCCGTCCAGGTCGCCAACTCGCCGGGCCAACTGCTCAAGGCCGGCTCCATGGGCCGGCCGACCCCCGGCTTCAAAGTCGAGCTGCTCGATCCGGTGAGCGGGGCGCCCGGGGTGGACGAGGGAGAGATCGCGTTGGTTCTCAGCGCGCACCCGGTCGGCCTGATGACCGGCTACCACGGGGCTCCGGATCTCACCACCGCCGCGATGGCGGGGGGTTACTACCGCACCGGCGACATCGGCGCGCGTGACGCCGACGGTTACATCACGTACATCGGCAGGTCCGACGACGTCTTCAAGGCCTCCGACTACAAGATCTCGCCGTTCGAGCTGGAGAGCGCGCTGCTGGAGCACGAGGCGGTGGCGGAGGCGGCGGTCGTCCCGGCGCCCGATCCGGTGCGCCTGGCCGTCCCCAAGGCGTACATCGTGCTCGCCGAGGGCTGGGAGCCTGGGCCGGACACCGCGAAGGTGCTCTTCGCGCACTCGCGTTCGGTGCTCGCCCCGTACCAGCGGATCCGCCGCCTCGAATTCGGGGAGCTGCCCAAGACGGTGTCCGGGAAGATCCGCAGGATCGAGTTGCGTGAGCGTACGGCCGAGGGCTCCACCGCCGAGTACGACGAGGGGGATCTGCGATGACCACGCTGACCACCCGTTCCGGCCCGGTGGCGGCCCCGGCCGCCTCGTACCTCCACGGCACGGCCACGGTCCCGCTGCTCGGCGACACGGTGGGCGGGAACCTCGACCGGGCGATCGCCGCCCACCCGGACCGGGAGGCGCTGGTCGACGTACCGTCAGGAAGGCGCTGGACGTACGGCGAATTCGGTTCCTCGGTCGACGAGTTGGCGCGGGCGCTGCTCGGGCTCGGGGTGGCGAAGGGCGACCGGGTCGGGATCTGGGCGGTCAACTGCCCCGAGTGGATGCTGGCGCAGTACGCCACGGCCCGCATCGGCGCGATCATGGTGAACATCAACCCGGCCTACCGGGCGCACGAGCTGGAGTTCGTGCTCAACCAGTCCGGGGTCGCCGTCCTGCTCGCCTCCCTCGGCCACCGGACCAGCGACTACCGCGCGCTGGTGGACGAGGTGCGGGGCCGCTGTCCCGACCTGCGGGCCGTGCACTACATCGGCGACCCGAGCTGGGCCGAACTGCTCACGTACGGGCGGGAGGTGACGGCGGATCAGATAGCGGCGCGCGAGGCCGAGTTGTCCTGCGACGACCCGATCAACATCCAGTACACCTCAGGAACCACCGGCTTCCCGAAGGGGGCCACGCTCTCCCACCACAACATCCTCAACAACGGTTACTTCGTGGGGGAGACGGTCGCGTACACGGAACACGACAGGATCTGTGTCCCCGTGCCCTTTTACCACTGCTTCGGCATGGTGATGGGCAATCTCGCCGCCACCTCGCACGGCGCGTGTGTGGTCATCCCCGCGCCCTCGTTCGACGCAGGGGCGACCCTGCGTGCCGTCGAGCAGGAGCGCTGTACGTCGCTGTACGGCGTCCCCACCATGTTCATTGCCGAGTTGGACCTCCCCGGCTTCGCGTCGTACGACCTCTCCTCCCTGCGCACCGGCATCATGGCGGGTTCGCCCTGCCCGGCCGAGGTGATGAAGCGGGTCGTCGCCGAGATGAACATGGCCGAGGTGTCGATCTGTTACGGCATGACCGAGACCTCGCCGGTCTCGACGCAGACCCGACGCGACGACAACCTGGAGCGCCGCACCGGCACGGTCGGCCGGGCGCTGCCGCACATCGAGGTCAAGGTCGTGGACCCGGTCACCGGTGTCACGCTGCCGCGCGGGGTGGCGGGCGAACTGTGCACCCGGGGCTACAGCGTGATGCTCGGCTACTGGAACGAACCGGAACGCACCGCCGAGGTCATCGACCCCGGGCGCTGGATGCACACCGGCGATCTCGCCGTGATCCGCGAGGACGGCTACGCGCAGATCGTCGGCCGGATCAAGGACATGATCATCAGGGGCGGCGAGAACATCTATCCCCGGGAGATAGAGGAGTTCCTGTACGGCCACCCGAAGGTCGCCGACGTCCAGGTGATAGGCGTGCCCGACGCGCGGTACGGCGAGGAGATCGTGGCGTGCGTGATCCCGCGCGACCCGGCGGACCCGCCGTCGGCGGACGAGGTGGCCGCGTACTGCCGTGAACGGCTGGCGCACTACAAGGTGCCGCGCCGGGTGGAGATCGTGGACGCGTTCCCGATGACGGTGAGCGGCAAGGTCAGGAAGATCGAACTGCGCGAGCGCTTCGCGGCGTAGCGCTGCGGCGAGGGCGGGGCGGTGTACGGGTTGCCACCTGTACGGGCGGCTCCTGTACGGGCCGGTCCGCGCACTTAGGCGTACCCGCCGCTACGCGCGCGGGCTGATGCCCGCCACAGCGAGGGTGAGCAGCCGGTCCGTCCGCGCCGCCGCGTCCGGGTCGTGTTCCGTGGCCAGGGCGATGCCCGAGATCAGCGTGACGAGGTCGGCTGTGGTCACGTCGGGGGCCACCGCGCCCGCCCGGGCGGCGCGTTCCAGCAGTGGGTCGTACGCGTCGGAGAGCTTCGCCGCGCAGGCGTTCACGTGCTCGTGGCCGGCGCCCCCGTCCTGGGTCAGCGCGGTGGCCAGCCCCCGCGCGGAGGTGGCGTACGCGGCGAGCGCGTGCAGCGACTCCAGCAGCGCGGCCCGCGCGTCCGGCGCGTCGGCCAGCTCGCGGGCGCGGGCGCACAGGACCTCGATCCGCTCGTGGAAGACCGCCTCCAGCAGGGCGCGGCGACCGGGGAAGTGGCGGCGCACGGTGGCGGATCCGACCCCCGCCGTGCGGGCGATCTGCTCCAGGGAGGCGTCGGCGCCGTGCGCGGCGACCTCCTTCTCGGCCTCGGCGAGGATCCGCTCGTAGTTGCGGCGGGCGTCAGCGCGCTGAACGGCCATGGCGTCTCCTTCCTTGGGTTGCCCCGGTGGTCCCGGTTGCCTCGGTTGCTAAGTGGCGAGGCCCTCCGTATCGTACCGACCCAGAAACGGCGGGGCCCGCCGTTTAGTCGCCACCCCCTGCCCGAGGAGTCCCATGCCCACCTCTCCCGCACCTGTCCTGGTCACCGGCGCCACCGGAAAGCAGGGCGGTGCGACCGCACGTGCCCTGCTCGCGGCGGGTGTTCCGGTACGGGCCCTGGTCCGCGACCCGTCGACCGACCGGGCCCAGGCGGTCGAGGCGCGCGGCGCCGAGCTGGTCACGGGCGACCTCAACGACCTCGACTCCGTGCGGCGGGCCGCCGAGGGCGTCAGGGCCGTCTTCTCGATCCAGATGCCCGACATGAACGACCTCCAGGGCGACTCCGAGTGGGTCCAGGGGCGCAACCTGATCGACGGCGCGCGGGACGCGGGGGTGGCGCAGTTCGTGCACACGTCCGTCTCCGGAGCCGGGCAGCACCGCACCGAGCCCGGCTGGGCGGAGGGCCGGTGGGCGTCGATGGAGCACTACTACGAGACCAAGTCCGGGCTCCAGGACCGGGTCCGCGAGGCGGGCTTCGCGCACTGGACGCTTATCAAGCCGGCCTTCTTCATGGAGAACTTCCTCCCGCCGTCCTTCCTGTTCCCGAACGGCACGAAGGGCGGTCTGGTGACCGTCATCAAGCCCGCGACCCAGCTCTCCCTCGTCGCGGTCACCGACATCGGCGTGGCCGCGGCGGCGGCCTTCGCCGACCCGGAGCGGTTCCACGGCGTGGAGCTGGAACTGGCCAGTGACCGGATGCCGATGACCCGGATCGCGGAGATCCTCTCCGACGGGCTGGGCCTGGAGCTGACGGCCCCGTCGATGACGGCGGAGGAGGCGCTGGCGGCGGGCGGGCCGGCGTTCGGCGCGAGCCACGAGCGCATGAACGTGGTGGGCCACCCGGCCCGCCCCGAGTTCGCCCAAGCCCTGGGCATCCCGCTCACCAGCTTCACCGACTGGGCGGCCGAACACCTGCGTCCGGGCATCTGAACGAAGAACTGCCGCGAGCCCCCGCCGACTTGCCGACGGGGGCTCCTTGCGTGGCGTATCGCCGTCAGGCGAGGTCGCCGGTCTTCAGGCCGGTGATGAACGCGGTCCAGGCGGGGGCGGGTACGGCGAGTGCGGGGCCGGTGGGGCGCTTGGAGTCGCGTACGGGCATGGTGTTGAGGAGCCCGTGGGCCACCTCCACGCAGTCGCTGTTGCCCCCGCTGTAGGAGGACTTGGTCCAGATCGGATCAGGTGTGGTGTCGGTCATGTGAGTGAGTCCTTCGTTCTGGCGATGAGGTCGGCTGAATCGGCGAACGGAAGTGCCGCTGCACGAAGTCTCTCGAATGCGGCGCTGTAGCTCGACACTTCTGCGGGCTCCTCGATGTAGAGCGCGCTGGTCAGCGACTCCACGTGGACGACGTCGAGGTCCGCCGTCTCGGGGAAACCCACCAGGGCGAAGCTGCCGGCCAGGCCCGGATGGGGCGGGGCGTCCAGCGGAAGGACCTGGATGGACACGTGTGGAAGCTCGGCGAGGTCGATCAGCCGTTGAAGCTGGTCCCGCATAACCTGGACGGGCGCGATCCGTGGCCGCAGCGCGGCCTCATGAATGATGGCCCAGAACTCCAGCGGCTCCGGGCGGGTGAGGACCGACTGCCGAGCCACCCGCACCTCCACCAGTGCGTTGACGCGGTCCTGCGGCGAGGTCATGTTGATGGCGTCGATCGTGGCGCGGGCGTAGGCAGCAGTCTGGAGCAGCCCAGGGATCAACGTCGTCTGATACGAGCGCATGTTGCGGGCGTCGGCCTCCAACGAGATCAGGTCGGCGTACGCAGGGGAGATCGCGTCGCGATACGTCTGCCACCAGCCCCGCTTGCCGCCGTCCTTGGCCAGGCCGTGCAGCGCCGCGCGCTTCGCCTCGTCCTCAAGGCCGTAGAGGTCCAGGAGGGCGGTCAGGTCGTCGGGTTTGACCCCGATGCGCGCGGTCTCGATACGACTTGTCTTCGCCGCGTTGAGGCTGGTGCGTTCTGCCACGTCGTCCAGCTTTAACCCGGCAGCCTCGCGCATGCGACGGAGTTCCGAGCCAAGTCGACGCTTGCGAACGGTCGGATCGCTCATGCGCCCCTCCTTCTAACAGATGACACGTCAGTTCGTTGCGCTTGTGGAGCGCGGGGCAACAGCTTTTCACAGCAGCGGCCCGTCACCCTTTCGTGTGTGCAATTTTGCAGATTCGTGCGATGGGCTTGCGCTCTACCCTTCGTGGTCGCCACACTGAGGGTGTCAGATCGAGCGCAGCGCGTGATCGCGTGCGGGGCATCGGAGGCGATGGGTCATGTCCTATGAACGGCTTACCGGCGGAGCGGGCGGCTTGGCCGAACTCGTGGAGACGGTTCAGCACTGGGGCTTCTGGCGCTTACCGTCCGGCTGGCCGGATCCGCCCGACCTGCCTGACCTGTCCAACTGGCCCGGCGTGCCTGCCAGTACGTACGCGCCCATGACAACCGACCTGCTGGAGCGGGTACTTCGCGGTCTGGAGGAGCTGTCATGACGGCGGGGAGCGAGGGGCGCAGGCGTCTGACCCGCCTGATGGACGCGTTCGGTTCGGACGGCACGCTGATCGTCCCTAAGTACGAGCCCGGAGCGGACGGCGCCGACCTGGTCCCCGGCTCGGCCCTCCGCTGGCCACCCTGCGCGTGCGGCGATCCGGTGCTGTGCCCCGACTACGTATCACCCGAATCATCTGCCGGGACGTGACAACGCCGTACCCACCGAACTCCCGCGCCGCCTACGCCGAGAGGCGGGCCGCGCGCGGGCAGGGCGGGTGGCGCCGAGGTCGGCACCTGGCGTCACCCGCTACGAAGTGACCGTGGATCGGGCCACCCACGCGCCGGATCACTGCATGTTCTGCACATGCGGATGGTCGTAGGAAGCCGTGCACACGTACAGCTGCAGGTTGTAGCCGCGGCCGATGGTGAGCTGCGTGGCATGGGCCGGGCCGAGAAAGTGCAGGCCGGTGTATCCGGCGTCCTCGAACGGCCGCCAGCTCTCGCTGCCGCCGTCCCACTCGCCGCTGTCGATGGTGAGCAGCGGCCGCACGTCGGAGCCGCACTCGGGGCAGGCCATCGGGAAGGGGTCGGAAAAGCTCCATGGAGCGTGTCCGCCCACTTTGCAGCCCGGCGCGACACTGAGGTCGTACTGGTAATCGCAGTCGTGCCGGTCCTCCCACGCCTCGATACGCTCGGCCAGATCCTTGGTCAGCTCGTGCGGGGCCGGGTACTCGGTGACCGTCTCGGGGTGCAGTACGCACGGGTCCGGCAAGTAGTCCGGCTCGCCGATCACCGACGGCTGCGGGGCGGCGGCGAGCGGGTCGGTGATGTCGGCGGCGGTGCGCCAGCGCACCTCGGTCCGGGGCAGGTAGTCCTCGTCGTGGTCGAACGGGCACCACAACAACTGGAACAGATCGGCGCCGTCCGGGCGCGGCAGATCGGGCACATCCACGGCGTAGAGCTGGGCCACCGGCACCATCGGGACGGGGCCGTCCTGCGAGATCCGCGCACTCTCGCCGATGAGGTCGACCGTGACGCGTTCTTCGGCACTCAGCAGGTCCGCGCCCTCGTCTCGGGGACGACGCCATGCCTGGGCGAGAATCCGCCGCCGCAGCCGTACATCCTCGGGTGCCGTCCCGAACTGATGGGGCCCACCGTGCTCCGGACAGGTCGGCCACGGTTCCCCCGCCGGCCACAACAGCGGACCGCCGATCGAACTGTCTGTTGTCGCAGGGGTGCCGGCACGGGGGTGCAGCCGTACGGCGGTGCGGGCGAACGGTGCGAGTTCGGGGAAGTGCGCGGCGATGTCGACCGGCCGGGGCGGGGTGGTACGGAGCATGCACGAGAGGCTATGCCCTGCGGGACGAGGTGATCGGTCCGTTGGGCCGCTCACCGATCTGACCGGAACCCGGACCCCGGAACCGGCCCTCGCCCGGCCGCCGGGCTACCACCCGGCCCCCGCGCTACCCGCCCGTCGTCACCAGTTCGTCCGCCGGGTCGTTCACCGGCTGCGGCGTGCCCGTGAGGTCCATGACGAACAAGGGGACGCCCAGGGTGTCGGCGCGGGCTCGGGCGTCGTTCGTGTAGCCCGCCAGGGAGAAGAAGACACCCACCACCGACGCGTTCAGGCCGTTGAGCCACAGGCACTCGACCGCGCGCAGTGAGGCCGGGGACGTGGTGGGGTCGACCTGGGCGAGCACGTCGGGGCCGCGCAGGTCGATGCCGGACGCGGGCTGTTCCGCCGCCTGCACCACGCCCTGGAAGCCCAGCCAGCGTAAGTAGAGCGCCGCCCCCGTCACCACGTCACGCGCGGTACGGATCGTCAGGGGACGGAAGGTGGGTCTCGGGGCCGCCGCCGCCCCGGCGGGCGGAGGTTTCGCGGGGCCGGTCGCGCGCGCCGCGGCCCCGCCCACCTCCCGTACCGGAATCCGCAGCACCGAACCGCACGGGCAGCCCAGCTCCGGCCGCGGCCAGTGGTCCTGCCGGCCGCACGCCGTGCACCGTACCCGTACCCACTCGTCCGTCCAGGTGCGGTGTGTGACCGGCTCCGCCGGGGCTCCCCGCAGCAGTGGCGGCTCGACCGGCGCGCCGCACGCGCACGGATACACCGTCGGCACAAAGGCATGGCTCCGGCTACAGGCCGGGCAGCGCACCGGAACGCTCTCTGCCATCAGAACCCCCTTCGAACACGCACCGCGGCCCATCGTCCACCACGAGCGTGGCCGGGGGGCGGACTTCGCCCATCCCTTGACGCGGTAGCGGGGCCCGCCTAAATTTGATTCCGTATAGCAGAACTAAACTTTCGCATTACGGAATTGGCGCTCTCAGGTGGCGCGACAGGGCCCGACTCCGCCAGCCGAAGCAGGAGCACTCCATGCCTCGAATGACCGCTGCCCGAGCCGCAGTTGAGATCCTCAAGCGCGAAGGCGTGACCAACGCGTTCGGTGTGCCGGGCGCCGCCATCAACCCGTTCTACGCCGCTCTCAAGGCCGCCGGCGGGGTCCGGCACACGCTGGCCCGTCACGTCGAGGGCGCCTCGCACATGGCCGAGGGCTACACCAGGACCCACCCGGGCAACATCGGCGTCTGCATCGGTACGTCGGGACCCGCCGGTACGGACATGATCACCGGCCTCTACTCGGCGACCGGCGACTCCATCCCGATCCTGTGCATCACCGGACAGGCGCCCCGGGCGGTGATCCTCAAGGAGGACTTCCAGGCCGTCGACATCGCGTCGATCGCCGCGCCCGTCACCAAGGCCGCGACCACGGTGATGGAGGCCGCGCAGGTCCCCGGCGTCTTCCAGCAGGCCTTCCACCTGATGCGGTCGGGCCGCCCCGGACCGGTCCTCATCGACCTGCCGATCGACGTCCAGCTGACGGAGATCGAGTTCGACCCGGAGACGTACGAGCCGCTGCCGGCCTTCAAGCCCGCCGCGACCCGCGCCCAGGTCGAGAAGGCGATCGCGCTGCTGAACGAGTCGGAGCGCCCGCTGATCGTCGCCGGTGGCGGCATCATCAACGCCGACGCGTCCGACCTGCTGGTCGAGTTCGCCGAGCTGACCGGCATCCCGGTCGTCCCCACCCTGATGGGCTGGGGCATCATCGCCGACGACCACGAGCTGAACGCCGGCATGGTGGGCCTCCAGACCTCGCACCGCTACGGCAACGCGACCTTCCTGGAGTCGGACTTCGTCCTCGGCATCGGCAACCGCTGGGCCAACCGGCACACCGGCAAGCTCGATGTCTACACCCAGGGGCGGAAGTTCGTCCACGTCGACATCGAACCCACCCAGATCGGCAAGATCTTCGCGCCGGACTACGGGATCGCCTCCGACGCCAAGGCCGCGCTCGAACTCTTCGTGACGGTCGCCAAGGAGCTGAAGGCGGCCGGCACCCTGCCCGACCGCACCACGTGGGCCGCGTCCGCGCAGGAGCGCAAGGCCACGCTGCACCGCCGTACCCACTTCGACAACGTGCCGCTCAAGCCGCAGCGTGTGTACGAGGAGATGAACCGCGCCTTCGGCCCCGAGACCCGGTACGTCACCACCATCGGCCTGTCCCAGATCGCGGGCGCGCAGATGCTGCACGTCTACCGGCCGCGCCACTGGATCAACTGCGGCCAGGCGGGCCCCCTCGGCTGGACGATCCCGGCCGCGCTCGGTGTCGCCGTCGCCGACCCGGAGGCGACGGTCGTCGCGCTCTCCGGCGACTACGACTTCCAGTTCATGCTCGAAGAGCTGGCGGTCGGCGCGCAGCACAAGATCCCGTACGTGCATGTGCTGGTGAACAACGCCTACTTGGGCCTGATCCGGCAGGCGCAGCGCAACTTCGACATCGACTTCGAGGTCAACCTCGAATTCGAGAACATCAACTCGCCCGAGCTGGGCGTCTACGGCGTCGACCACGTCAAGGTCGCCGAGGGGCTGGGCTGCAAGGCCATCCGGGTCACCGAGCCCGACCAGCTGCTGCCGGCCTTCGAGGAGGCCAAGAAGCTGGCGGCGGAGTTCCGGGTGCCGGTGGTGGTCGAGGCGATCCTGGAGCGCATCACCAACATCTCGATGAGCGGCAGCGACATCGCCAGCGTCAACGAGTTCGAGGACCTGGCCACCGAGCCGTGGCACGCGCCGACGGAGATCCTGCCGCTGAGCGGCTGAGCCGGGCGGGAACGGCACAACAGAGGGGGAGGGGTGGGGGGGGGGGGGGGCGGGGGCCCCCCCCCCCCCCCCCCCCCGGGCGGGGCCCCCCCCCCGGCCCCCCCCCGGGCGGGGGGGGGCGGGGGGGGGGGGGCCGCCCCGGGGGGGGCGGGGGGGGGCGGGGGGGGGGGGCCCCCGGGCGGGGGGGGGGGGGGGGGGGGGGGGGGGGGGGGGGGGGCCCCCCCCCCCCGGGGGGGGGGGGGGGGGGGGGCCGGCCCCCCCCCCCCCCACCCCTCCCCCTCTGTTGTGCCGGGAGACATGCGCAGACATGCGAGGACCGCGACGGCGGGGCCACCGCACTGGCTCGCCCGCCGTCGCGGTCCGCATGCTGTCCGGATCCGCCGGTCACCCCTGACAAGGGCCGGCGGAACCGGACGTCGGCACCGGAGCTGGTCTGCCGTCAGCTCCGGCGCGTGGTCGGAAGGTTGGCCAAGAAAGACAGGAGAGGGGTCCGGGCGGCGGCAGCGCCTGGGCGCGACAAGGACAGGTGTCAGCGCTGCCGCAGCCCGGGTTCAGGGGCGGTGCCAGGAGGGGAAGTTCACACCTGGTCACCGGAGAGGCGCTCCACGGAGCGCAGGAGGGCGGAGTGGTCGAGGCCGCCGTCGCCCTGCGCGCGCAGGGACGCGACGAGTTGGGCCACCACGGCCCCGACGGGCAGCGCCGCGCCGACGTTACGGGCGGCGTCGGTGACGATGCCCATGTCCTTGTGGTGCAGATCGATGCGGAAGCCGGGCTTGAAGTCGCGGTTGAGGAAGTTGTCCCTCTTGCGCGTCAGCACGGTCGAGCCGGCCAGGCCGCCGTTGAGGACGTCCAGCGCGGCGGCCAGGTCCACCCCGGACTTCTCCAGGAAGACCACGGCCTCGGCGCACGCTTGGATGTTGACCGCCACGATCAGCTGGTTGGCGGCCTTCACCGTCTGCCCCGAACCGTGCGGACCGCACAGCACGATGGTCTTGCCGAGGGCTTCCAGTACGGGCCTGGCCTCGTCGAAGTCGGCCTGCTCACCGCCGACCATGATGGACAGGACCGCCTCGACGGCGCCCGCCTCCCCGCCGGAGACCGGGGCGTCGAGGACCCGTACACCAAGGTCCGCGGCGTTCTTGGCCAGGTCGACCGAGGTCTGCGGGGTGATCGAGGACATGTCGATCAGCAGCGCGCCCCGCTTCGCGTGCGCCAGGATGCCGGCCTCGCCGTACGCGATGGCCTCCACCTGCGGCGAGGCCGGGACCATCGTGATCACGACGTCGGCGTCCCCGACCGCCTCGGCGATCGACCCGGCGGCCGTGCCGCCCGCGGCGGCGAGCCGGTCCAGCTTGTCCTGCTCCAGCGTGAACCCGGTCACCGAGTAACCGGCCTTGATCAGGTTCTCGGACATGGGGGAGCCCATGATGCCGAGTCCGATCCACGCGATCTTGGGGAGATTACTCATGCGGGGGCCTCTTTCGACACACGTACATCAGAAGGTCAGGTGCATCAGATGGTCAGGCGCATCAGGTGCATCAAGTGGTCAGTTGGCGAGTGGCCGGGGGGCGAGTGGTCAGGGGGCGAGTGGTCAGGGGGCGAGTGGTCACGTGGCGAGCCAGCCGAACGCCTCGGCGCTCGGGCGGTCGCCGGGCTTGTACTCCAGGCCGACCCAGCCGTCGTAACCGGCCTTCCGCAGCCGGTCGAGGAGATCCTCCAGCGGCAGCGATCCGGTGCCCGGCGCGCCACGGCCCGGGTTGTCCGCGATCTGCACGTGGCCGGTCTTGTCGGCGTACGTGTCGATGACCGTGGCCAAATCCTCGCCGTTCATCGACAGGTGGTAGAGATCGAGCAGGAAGGCCGCGTTCCCGAGGCCGGTGGCCGCGTTGACCCGGTCCACGACCTCGATCGCGGCGGGCGCGCTCACCAGGGGGTAGAGAGGGGACTCCGGTTTGTTGAGCGCCTCGATCAGCAGGGTCGCCCCGACCCGGTCCGCCGCGCGGGCGGCGAGGACGAGGTTGTCCAGGGCGAGGGTGTCCTGGAGGTGCGGATCGACGCCTTCGACGCGGTTGCCGTACAGCGCGTTGAGCGCCGTGCAGCCCACGGAGGCGGCGAAGTCGGCGGCGACGTCGACGTTGGCGCGGAAGCGCTCGGCCTCCACACCGGGTACGGACACCGCGCCCCGGTCGGGCCCCGGCAGCTGTCCGGCGTAGAAGTTCAGCCCCACCAGCCGGGTGCCCGCGTCGTCCAGCGCCTTCTTGAGCGCGTCCAGCTCGGCCTGCGGCGGTGTGGGGGTGTCGATCCAGGGCCACCAGAGCTCGACCGCGCCGAAGCCCGCCGCCGCGGCGGCGGCCGGGCGCTCCAGGAGCGGGAGTTCCGTGAAGAGGATGGACAGGTTCACATCGAAGCGCTGCTCGGAGTAACTCATGAGGGGCCAGGCGCTCCTTCCGTATTGCGGAAGTTATTTTCTGCTTGATGGAAGCCTGCCTGGGCGGCTCGGGGCCTGTCAAGTGCCGTTTCGGTAATTCCTCGGCCGCCCTCCGGTCCACCGGGGTCCGATTGGCCCCGGACAGGGCGATCGGGGCTCCCTAACGTCGGCGCCTGGGGGTCACTCGCACGCTCCCCGCACGCCCCGCGATCCCTGGAGGGACGTCCTGTGTCCGTCGGTTACCGCCACGTCGACGTGTTCGCCACCGGTCCGTACACCGGCAACAGCCTCGCGGTCTTCGGCGCCGACGGCGACCTGCCGGGCCGTACGACCGGCGGGCAGCTGCTCGCGATCACCCAGGAGGTACGGCACTTCGAGTCGGTCTTCCTCGCCCCGCCCGACGCGGCGGGGGTGGTCGGGGCGCGGGTCTTCGACCTGTTCGGCGAGCTGGACTTCGCCGGGCATCCGGTCCTCGGCGCTGCGGCCGTCCTGCACGAGCGGTCGGGCGCGGCCGGACCGCGCCGGTGGACCTTCCGGCTGCCGGGCGCGACGGTCGGCGTCACCACCACACCGTCCGCCGTCGGGGTCACCGCGCTGCTCGACCAGGGGCCGCCGCGTTTCGCGGGTGAGGTCCCGGCGGCCGGGCGGGCCGGGATCGCCGAGGCGCTCTCCCTGCCCGCCGGGGCCCTGGCCGATCTGCCCCTGGAGGTCGTCACCACGGGGCTGAGCTATCTGATCGTGCCGGTGACCTCGGGGCTCGCGGAGGCTCGGATCGCCCGCCCCGGGTTCGCCGAGCTGCTGGAGCGTTACGGGGCTCGGTTCGCGTACGTCCTCGATGTCGGGGCCCCCGGGGCGGCCGGCGGCCTCGGGGGACGGAATCCCGAAGGCCGGAGCTGGAACAACGACGGGGTGCTGGAGGATGTCGCCACCGGCAGCGCGGCCGGCTGCGTGGGTGCCTTTCTGGCCAAGCACGGGCTGGTCCCTCCGGATGCCGAATTCGCCCTCGCTCAGGGCCGGTTCGCGGGCCGTCCGAGCCTGATGCGGGTGATGCCCCAGGGGCCGCGGGACGCCCTGACGAACGTACGGGTCGGGGGTGAGGTCGCCCTGGTCGCCGCCGGGCGTCTCGACCGGCTCCCACCGGCGCGGGAGGGGGCTTCCGGCCCGGGTCCGGTCTGACGTCCGATCCGTTAAGGTCGACTTCCGGTACGACGGTCGAGGCTACGAGGTCGAGGCCACGACGGTGGAGGCGCGGTGCGACTGCGAGTGGAGTTCACGACCGAACCCTTCGACCTCGACGAGGCACCCGCGCACGCGGTGGTGGCCCGGGAGGTCGTGGGGAGCGCCTCGCTGGACTCCGTCGACGTCGGTCCGTTCGGCAACACCGCCGAGGGCGGCTCGGACGAGGTGCTGGCGGCGGTGAACGTGCTGCTGCGCGAGACGCTGGCGGCGGGCGCGACCCGGGTCTCGCTCCAGGTCAACGTGATCGACGCGGAAGCCGGGAGTGCGGAAACCGGGAGTCCGGGAGCCGGGAACGCGAGCGGCGGGAACGCGAGCGGCGCCCGCGGCACGGAGAGCGGTCGGTGACCGCGCCGCGCGACCACCCCCTCGTCGCCGCGGTCAAGCCGCTGGTGGACGCGATGGGCGGCGAGCTGATGGCGGCGGCCGAGGCGGAGCCCGACGATGTCGTGCTCGCCTGGGAGGGCGAGGACGTCCTCGCCGTACGGCTGCCGCAGCTCTCGGAGTCCCTGGACCACATCCTGGCCGCGCTGGAGCGCCGGCACGGCATGCCGCTCGCCGAGTTGGACCGTAAGTCCAAGCAGTCGGTCGTCCGGATACTGGAGGCGCGCGGCGCCTTCTCCGTACGGCACGGCGTGGAGACGGTGGCGAGCGCGCTCGGCGTCAGCCGCTTCACCGTCTACAACTACCTGAACTACGCCAACGAGCAGCGGGCGAAGGCGCGCGAGGACGGGGAGCGGCCGTCGGGCGACGCCTGACGCGTCGCTGAGCTGATCACTCGTCACATATTCCCTGGCGATTTCCCCGGCCCGGCCGACCGCGCGGCCACCCTCAAAGCTTGGCAAACATCAGGGCAAAGGCACGTTGTGCGGCGGCCGGATCCGCCGAGCTGAGGGTCGTACAGCGGCTCTTGCGCTCCGCACGGTGGCGACCGGATCACGTACGGACGCGTAACGGAAAGTCTTCGCCGAATAAGGGCGTATCACCCTATTTTTGGCGCAGGGCGGGCCTGCCTACTCTTACCGAATGAATGATCCCAATTCGGAAGAAAACGGATCTATGTCAACTGCGCCTCCTGACTCCCCCTCGGGTGCGTCCCGCGTGGCGGGCACCCTCTCGTCCACCCTCGGCGACTCCAAGTGGAAACCGGCGACCTGGGTCCTCCTGATCGTCCTCTGCGGAGCGCTCTTCCTCGACGGTCTCGACCTCACGATGGTCGGGGTCGCCCTGCCGGACATCGGCAGGGACCTGCGTCTGTCGGCCAGCTCGCTGCAATGGATCGTCAGCGGCTACGTCCTCGGGTACGGAAGTCTCCTGCTGCTCGGCGGAAGAGCCTCCGACCTGCTGGGACGCCGACGGGTCTTCCTCGCCGCCCTGTGCGTGTTCGGCGCGGCGTCCGTCATCAGCACCTTCGTCGACAGCGACATCCTGCTGATCGCCCTGCGCTTCATCAAGGGCGCGTCGGCCGCCTTCACCGTCCCGGCGGGGCTGTCGATCATCAACACCACCTTCACGGAGGGCAAGGCGCGAAGCCGCGCCATGGGGATCTACGCCGCGTGCGGCGCGAGCGGGTTCTCCCTGGGGCTGATCTTCGGCGGCCTGCTCACCGAGCTGAACTGGCGGCTCACCTTCCTCGTCCCGGGACCGATCGCCCTCGCGCTGGTCGTCGCGGGCCTGAAGGTCATCCCCCGTGTCCCGCACGGCAGGCTGAGCCTCTCCGGGCTGGACCTGCGCGGCGCGGTGAGCTGTACGGCGGCGCTGCTGCTCCTCGTGTACGCGGTGGTGGAAGCGCCCACGCACGGCTGGGGAAGCCTCTCCACCCTCGGGCTGCTGGCGCTGAGTGTGGTCCTGATGGCGGTGTTCGTGGTCCTGGAACGCCGGCACCCCACCCCGCTGCTGCGGCTGGGCATCCTGCGCTCCGGCCCGCTCGTCCACGCGAACATCTCGGCGGCGGTGATGTTCGGCGGCTACGTCGCCTTCCAGTTCCTGGTGACGCTGTACGTACAGAACTCCCTCGGCTGGTCCCCGATCCACATGGCCCTGGCCTTCCTGCCCGGCGGACTGATCGTGGTCCTCAGCGGCTCGAAGATCCCACTCCTCCTGGAGCGTTTCAGTACGGTCAAGCTGCTCCTCGCGGGCCTGACGGCCTTCGCGGCCGCCTACGCCCTGTTCCTGCGCGTCAGCCCGGGGCAGTCGTACGCGAACTTCATGCTGCCCACGATCCTGCTGCTCGGCGTCGGCTTCGCGCTCTGCTTCCCGGCGGTGAACGTGCAGGCCACGGCGGGCGTGAAGGACGAGGAGCAAGGACTGGCGTCCGGCATCCTGAACTCCAGCCTCCAGATCGGCGGCGCGATCGTCCTCGCGGTCGTCACGGCGATCCTGGGCACGGGAACGACACACATCCAGCACGCGCAACTGCTCCCGCACATGAAGACCGCGATAGGCGTCACCGTCGGCATCACGATCCTCGCGCTGCTGGTGACGATCGTCCAGTACACCCGCAACCGGCGCCAGGAGGCAGCGGCCGTGGAGCCCGCGCCGAGCGAGCGGCCCGAGTATTCGGAGGTATGACCTGACCCGGCCGGCCCGGACATGATCTGACCGGGAAGCACGAGGAGGCGATCAGGGCTTCGGCCCTGACCGCCTCCCGGCATGTGGTGGTGGTGTCCTGTGGTGGGGCGGAGAGGGCCCGTATACGAGATTTCAACAAAGTGTTGACGATGTGGGGGCGAGGGCGTTAGCTAGGCGCAGCCCGTTCAGCGCAGCCACGGAGGCACCGTGACGTATCGGCCACCGCCGGGCCTTGCCCGGTTCAACGTCTCGTCCGACAGTGCGGCCCTGGCCGTGCTCCGTGAGGTGTGTGCCAGTTCGGCGTGGGGGAGTGAGCTGCTCGCCCGGCGTCCGTACGCCACCCTGGACGACCTCCTCGCCGCCGCGGACACCGCCGTGGCCGCGCTGACGGAGGGCGATCTGGCCGAGGCGATGGCGGGGCACCCGCCGATCGGGCGGCCCGCGCCGGGGGACCCGGTCTCCTCCCGTGAACAGCGGGGGATGGCCGGCGCCTCCGACGCGCTCAAGGCGGAGATGCTCGAACTGAACCTGGCGTACCAGGACACGTTCGGCCATGTCTTCCTGATCTGCGCCACCGGCGCGACCGGCGAGCAGATGCGTGACGCTCTCAGGACCCGGATCGGTCATACGCCGGAGGAGGAGCGCGAGATCGTGCGCACCGAACTGGGCAAGATCAACCGCATCCGGCTGACCCGTCTCGTCCACGAAGGAGACTGATCCCTTGAGCACCCGCCCCGACCCCGGCAGTGAACCCCGCGACCACACCCCGGCGTCCGTGTCCACGCACATCCTGGACACCAGCGTCGGGCGCCCCGCCCCGGACGTCGCCGTCTCGCTCGCGGCCCGCGGTGGTTCCGGCGCCGCGTGGGCGACACTCGGCGGTTCGCGGACCGACGCGGACGGGCGCTGCACCCACCTGCCTGCGCTGCCGCCGGGCACCACACACGTACGGCTCGACTTCACCACCGGTCCGTACCTCACCAGCAGGACACAGGCCGAGGAGCGGCAGGACGCCCCCGCGCTACGGGACAGCGGTGCGTTCTTCCCGGAAGTGACGGTCACCTTCGCCGTCACCCCGGGCGAGCACTTCCACGTACCGCTGCTGCTCAACCCGTTCGGCTACTCCGTATACCGAGGGAGCTAGCAGGCATGCCCACCACGCTCGGACAGAACCAGTACGGCAAGGCGGAGAACCGGGTCGTCAAGATCACGCGGGACGGCCCCACCCACCACATCAAGGATCTCAATGTCTCGGTCGCCCTCTCCGGCGATCTGGACGAGGTCCACCACTCCGGCTCCAACGCCCATGTCCTGCCGACCGACACCATGAAGAACACGGTGTACGCGTTCGCCAAGGAGCACGGCATCGAGTCCCCCGAGCAGTTCGGCATCGTGCTGGCACGGCACTTCGTGACCACCCGCGAGCCGATCGGCCGGGCGCGCGTCCGGATCGAGGAGTACGCCTGGGAGCGGATCGGGACCGGCGGCGGGGGCGGGGGCGGTGGCGGTGGCGGTGAAGGCGGCGGGCACTCCTTCGTCCGCCGGGGGCAGGAGACCCGGGTCAGCCAGATCACCTTCGACGGCGAGCGGGTGGAGGTCGTCTCCGGACTCAAGGACCTCACCGTGCTGAACTCGACCGACTCCGAATTCTGGGGGTTCGCCAAGGACAAGTACACGACCCTCAAGGAGGCGTACGACCGGATCCTCGCGACCGACGTCTCCGCCCGCTGGCGGTACGGGTGGTCCGGCGACGAAGGCGGCGCGCCCGACTGGAACGAGTCGTACGAACAGGCCAAGGGCCACGTGCTCACGGCCTTCGCCGAGACCTACTCGCTCTCGCTCCAGCAGACCCTCCACCAGATGGGCACCCGGGTCCTGGAACACCGTGAGGAGATCGACGAGATCCGGTTCTCCCTCCCCAACAAGCACCACTTCCTGGTCGATCTGGCGCCGTTCGGGCTCAAGAACGACACCCCCGACGGAGCCGTCTACCTCGCCGCGGACCGCCCCTACGGCCTGATCGAGGCCACCGTCCTGCGCGACGGCGCCGACGCGCGGATCTCCCCGGACCTGACCACCCTCTGACCTCCGACCCGTGATCCCGCGTCCCACCCTCCCGTACAGGAAGAGGAACCGCCATGGCGGCACCGCGCGTCTCGCGCATCGTCATCGAGAACTGCGCCGTCGCGACCGTGGACGCGCACGACACCGAGTACACCTCGGGCCACGTCGTGATCGCGGACCACCTGATCGAGTCCGTCGGCGCGGGCCCCGCCCCCGCCGGTCTGGAAGACGTCGTACGGCGTGTCGACGGCACCGGCCATCTCCTGACGCCCGGCCTCGTCAACACCCACCACCACTTCTACCAGTGGATCACCCGCGGCCTCGCCACCGACCACAACCTCTTCGACTGGCTGGTGGCGCTGTACCCGGTCTGGGCGCGCATCGACGAGCCGATGCTCCGCGCCGCTGCCCGGGGCTCCCTCGCGATGATGGCCCGCGGCGGTGTCACCACCGCCATGGACCACCACTACGTCTATCCGCGCGGTGCGGGCGATCTGACCGGCGCGATCATAGAGTCCGCCACCGAGACGGGCGTACGGTTCACCCTCGCCCGGGGGTCCATGGACCGGGGCGCGTCGGACGGCGGCCTGCCGCCGGACTTCGCCGTCGAAACCCTGGACGGCGCCCTCGCCGCCACCGAGGAGGCCGTCGACCGCTACCACGACACCTCCTTCGACGCGATGACCCAGATCGCGGTGGCGCCCTGCTCCCCCTTCTCCGTCTCCACCGAACTCCTCAAGCTGGGAGCGGAGTTGGCCCGCCGCAAGGGAGTCAGGCTGCATACGCACGGCAGTGAGACCGTCGAGGAGGAGCAGTTCTGCAAGGAACGCTTCGGGATGGGCCCGACCGACTACTTCGAATCGACCGGCTGGCTCGGCGACGACGTGTGGATGGCCCACTGCGTCCACATGAACGACGCGGACATCGCCGCCTTCGGCCGTACGGGCACCGGTGTCGCCCACTGCCCCTCGTCCAACGCCCGTCTGGCCGCCGGGATCGCGCGGGTGCCGGACATGCTCGCCGCCGGCATTCCCGTCGGCCTCGGGGTGGACGGAACCGCCTCCAACGAGTCGGGCGAACTCCACACCGAACTGCGCAACGCCCTCCTGATCAACCGTCTGGGCGCCCACCGCGAAGCAGCTCTGACGGCTCGTCAGGCATTGCGCCTCGGTACGTACGGCGGGGCGCGGGTGCTGGGCCGCGACGGGCAGATCGGCTCGATCGAGGCGGGCAAGCTCGCCGACCTCGTGCTCTGGAAGATGGACACCCTCGCCCACTCCTCCATCGCCGACCCGGTGACCGCGCTGGTCCTCGGGGCCGCCGCCCCCGTCACCCTCTCGCTCGTCAACGGACGGACCGTCGTCGAGGACAATCACCTCACCACGGTGGACGAGGACGCCGTCGCCCGCTCCGCCAGGAGCGAGGCCCGGCGTCTCGCGCGGATCGCCGGACAGGACTGATCCGCCCCGGAACTCCGGTCGGGGGGGACGGCCCCCGGCCGGACCCCCGGGTCCGGGGACCCGCGGGCCCCCGGGCGCCGGGCCCCCGGCCCCCGGCCTCCGTCACAATCCGTCCGTCCGTTCCGTCAGGAGGGTGTAGGAAGACGCACCCCTGCTCGCACCGAGGACCCTGACTGATGGACGAACGACCCCTCGCCGGGCCCTCCCCGGCCGACGACTTCCTGGCGGAACGCTTCGAGACACACCGCCCCCAGCTGCGGGCGGTCGCCTACCGGATGCTCGGCTCGCTGACCGAGGCCGACGACGCCGTCCAGGAAGCCTGGCTGCGCCTCGGCCGCGCCGACAGCTCCCGCATCGAGAGTCTGGGCGCCTGGCTGACCACCGTGGTCGGGCGGGTCTGCCTGGACCTCCTGCGCACCCGCGCGTCCCGGCGCGAGGAGCCGCTGGGCGGGGTGTACGTCCCCGACCCGATCGTCAGCAGGGAGGACGGCGTCGACCCCGAGCAGGAGGCCCTGCTCGCCGACTCCGTCGGGCTCGCGCTCCTGGTCGTCCTGGAAACGCTGGCCCCCGCCGAGCGGCTCGCCTTCGTCCTGCACGACATGTTCGCCGTGCCCTTCGACGAGATCGCCCCGCTGGTCGGCCGTACGCCCACCGCCGCGAGGCAGCTCGCCAGCCGCGCCCGCCGCCGCGTCCGGGGCACACCGACCGTCCCGGACGCCGACGTCGGGCGGCAGCGGGAGGTGGTCGACGCCTTCCTCGCCGCGTCGCGCGGCGGGGACTTCGACTCGCTCGTCGCGCTGCTCGACCCCGAGGTCGTCCTGCGGGCCGACCACGGAGCGGCGGCCCCGCCCGCCCGCCGTGAGATCCACGGCGCGGAGGCGGTGGCGAACCAGTCGCTCACGTTCTCCCGCCTCGGTGCCGGGGGCGGCGGTGTCCTGCGGCGGGCCCTCGTCAACGGAGCCGCCGGCGTGGTCGTCTCCCGCGAGGGCCGGCCCCTGTCGGTCCTGGGCTTCACGGTGACGGCCGGGAGGATCGTCGCGATCGACATCCTCGCGGACCCTGAGCGACTGGCCCGGCTGGACCTCACGGTCCTGGACTGAGAGCGGGCAGGAAAGGGAAAGGGCGGGGCGGGGGCGACCGAAGTCGGCCCCGCCCCGCCCCGCCGTCCGGTCAGGCCGTCGCCACCGCGAACACGTGGATGACACCGCCGTCGGTCGTGTCCGGCAGCGTCACGCTCGCCAGCCGCTTCCCCGCCTCCAACGGGATCGGCGCCGTGGCGAAGACATCCGTACCGACCGGGTCCACCCCACCGCCCGACACATCGCGGTACGTGGTGTGGACCGCCACGACGTTGCCGAAGGACGGCTGCTGGCTGCCACCGCCCAACGTCCAGTCGCTGAAGCCGATCTGGGCCCGTTGGGTCGAGCCGTCGGTGTACGTGAGGGTCACCGCACCCGTCGTCGCGCCGTTGATCGCACTGCCCAGCAGACTCAGCTTCGTCGCGTCCGGCGAGCCCGCCGACAGGTCGAGGACCTGCGGCGCACCGCCGCCCACCACTTCGATGTTGTCCGGGTCACCCGGGTTCACCGCGGGCCACGTGAAGTCGAAACCGCCCGCGGAGACCGTACCGCCGGGCTTCGCGCCCGCTCCCGCGAGGGCCTTGGCCGAGTAACTCCAGCCCTGGCCGTCGAAGTTGGCCTGCGGGTTGTTGTCGTCCGCCGAGATACCGGCGTTGTTGAGGTTCCACAGCACACTGTCCCGCGCGGCGACCGTCACCGCGAGCGACGTCTTGGGCAGGGTCGTACCGGACGCCGAGGTCAGCGTCACCGGCACGGTGTAGAAGCCGGGCCGCGCGCCGGCCGGGGCCGTGACGGTGAACTTCTCGCTGCCCGAACCGCCCCCGGCCACCGCGAAGTCGCCCTCCGACGGCGTCACGGTGACTCCGTCCGGCGGGGTCGCCTTCCAGTGCACGGTGGTGGCCGCGTCCTCGATCGTCCGCACCCTGACCTCGGAGCCGGTCCCGTCGCCGCCCGGCTCGACCTTCACCTGGCCCGGCGCCGTACCGGTGAAGAACGGCACCCCGCCCTCGCGGAAGGACGGCGGGGCGTCGGCCGGAGCGCTGCCCCACGCCTTGTCCGGCTCGCTGCCCAGCGTGTAGTCCAGGGTGCCGCCGTGGGTGACGAAGGAGGCGGGCACCCACGGCTTGGCCGACTTCCTGCCGTCGGTGCGCAGCCCCCGTACGTACAGGTTCTCCGCCGAGGCGCCCGGCGCGTTGACCGTGATCTTCTTGCCGTGTCCGGT
This sequence comes from Streptomyces sp. NPDC087420, assembly GCF_044744165.1. Classification (NCBI taxonomy): domain Bacteria; kingdom Bacillati; phylum Actinomycetota; class Actinomycetes; order Kitasatosporales; family Streptomycetaceae; genus Streptomyces; species Streptomyces sp. NPDC087420. The sequence continues at coordinate 100,049 of NZ_JBIUXU010000007.1, read as the reverse complement.
ACGGATCACCGCGCGCGGGAACAGCGGCGCGGAGAGCACCAGATCGGCCCGGCTCGGCACCTGCGGGTACATGCCGAGCGCGGAGAAGACGTACCAGGAAGACATCGTGCCCGCGTCGTCGTTACCCGGAATGCCGCCCGGCTGGTCGGTCCACAGCTGGTCCAGCTCCGCGCGTACGGTCTCCTGGGTCTTCCAGGGCGCACCCAAGTAGTTGTACAGGTAGGGGGCGTTGATGTCCGGCTCGTTGGTGGGGTCGTAGCGGGTGGGGTCCTGCGCCGAGAAGTCGAAGGCGCCTTCGGGCGTACGGAAGAACGCGTCCAGCCGCTTCACGGCGGTCTCGTTGCCGCCCATCGCGCGGGCAAGGCCGGCCACGTCCGAGTAGACCATCCAGGTGTAACGGGCGCTGGTGCCCTCGACGAAGCCGCTCTCGGTGCCCGGCGAGAACGAACCGCCGACCCAGCTCCCGTCCGCCTTCCTGTCCCGCATGTAGCCGCCCTGCGGGGTCGCGTTCGCGTCGAAGACGTACCGCCACGCGCCCGAACGCTCCAGGAATGCCTTCTGGTTGGCCCGGTCACCGGTGGCGCCTGCCAGTTCCGACAGACCGTGGTCGGCCGCCGCGTCCTCCAGGGTCTCGGCCGCCCCGCCCCAGCAGTGGCAGCCGTCCGCCGGTACGTACCCCAGCTCCAAGTACTTGTCGAGCGCGGGGCGCTGTCCGACACACTCCACGTTGCAGCCCGCGCTGTCCGAGTCGTTGGCCGTCGGCACGGTCGCCGCGGTGATCAGTGAGCGCAGCGCGCCCTTGACGTCGAAGTCACGGCCCCCGAAGGCGTGGATCCCCGCGAGGGCTGCGGCCGACGGATCGCCGGACATCACACTGGTCTTGCCGTTCTCCAGCAGCCAGCGGTCCCATTCGCCGTCGCGCTGGTTCGCGTAGTTGAAGAGGGACTGGGCGTAGTCGCTGCCCGCCCTCGGGTTCAGCAGGGTCATCAACTGCACCTGCGCGCGGTACTGGTCCCAGCCCGAGAAGGTGCCGTACTGCGCCTTCTGGCCCTTCGCCAGCCGGTGCGGCTCGCGGTCCGCGCCCAGATACCGGCCGTCGACGTCGCTGGTCAGGGTCGGTTCCAGCATGGAGTGGTACAACGCGGTGTAGAACGTGGTGCGTTGGGCGTCGGAGCCGCCGCTCACCTTGATCTTGTCGAGTTCACCCCGCCACGCCGACTCCGCCCGCGAGCGCACCGAGGCGAAGGTCTTGCGGGGCGGGTTCTCGGCGCGGAGGTTGGCCTCCGCGTTCGCCGCGCTGACGTACGAGATCGCCACCTTCGCCTGGACCTGGGCGGTCCCCGGCGCGAACGTCACGTACGCGCCCGAGCCCTTGGCCGCCGCCGGAATGCCGTTCGAGCCGTAGCCGGTGCCACCGGAGGCCGAGGTCGACCCGGGGTTCAGGGTGGTGTCGGTCCAGGTGCCGGTCTTCGCGAACGGCTGGTCGAAGTGGGCGGTGAAATAAAGGGTGTAGAGGTCGTGGCGGTTGTTCGCGCTCTGCGGGCCGCAGAAGTTGCCGGCACTGACCGAGCCGGTCACGGTCCGCGCCGCCGCGTCCACCCGGACGGTCGCGTCGCCGCTGCCCGTCTCGGAGTTGGACGTACGGAACAGCATGCTGGCGGGCTTGTCCGCGGGGAAGCCGAAGCGCCCCGAGCCGGTGCGGGGGGTGGTGGTCAGCTCGGCGGACGCGCCACTGGCCAGCCCGACCTTGTAGTAGCCCGCCTCGGCGGTCTCGTCCGCGTGGGAGAACGTACTCGCGTACTTGGCGTCGGTGGTGTCGGCCGTGGGGGAGGAGTCGACCTCGCCGACGTACGGCATCACGGGGATGTCGCCGTTGGCTCCGTAACAGCCGACGCCGTTGAGGTGGGTGAGGCTGAAGCCCCGGATCTTCGTCGCGCCGTACTCGTACCCGCCGGGAGCGGGGGTCGAGACCTGGCTGCCCCGGGAGTTCTGCGGACTCCAGGCCAGCATGCCGAAGGGCTGTACGGCGCCGGGGTAGGTGTTGCCCGCGTTGGTGGAGCCGATGAGCGGGTCGACGTACGCCACGGTGTCCCGCACCTCGCCCCGGACGCCTCCCGGAGTTGAGCCGGGCGAGGTCAGCGAGGCGGCCGACGCGGGGACGGCGACGGCCAGGGAGAGGACCGTACCGAGCGCCGCCACGACGGCGACCACCGCGCCGCCCGGGGTACGGCGCCGGGGTGGGCGGAGCGCCGGCCGGAGCCGCCTCGCGCGAGCGCGACCTGAGGGGGTGTCTGACACCGTTCCCTGCCCTTCATCGGTTCGGACAACGCCTGAGCGGACAACGTTGTCATGATCGGGTCAGGATGGTCCTCCGGGTGATCGCCAGGTGTCAAGAGTGCGCGTGCGGCGCGCCGTACCCAGCGCCGCACGCGCACCGATCAGAGGAGCGGACCCTTTCGGACCCTTTCGGACCCGCTCGGGCCGCCGGACCGCCTAGCCGATGTGGAAGCTGTCCCCGTACACCTTCCAGTCGAGCGGCGGGTTCAGGTTCAGGTTGCCCTTGCTGAGGAACACGCGCTGGGCCGTGTCCACCCGGCTGGTGTCCGAGTGGGCCTCCTCCTGCTGCATCGCCCAGACGCGGGCGTCGAGGAAGGCGTTCAGCCAGGTGGTCTCGTTGCCGCCCTGGGCCGGGGGCTTCGCCTTGGTGAGCGCGCGCTTGCGGATGCCGCCGAAGCTCGTGCCGTCGTTGCCGTCACCGTGCATCACGATGGCGTCGTAGTAGATGAACTGGCCGAGGACGCCGACGCCGTCCGACTTGCCGCGGCTCACCGCGGGGTTGAAGTAGACGCGGTCGCGCTCGTCGTTCTGGGCGGTCTGGAACTTGGTGTCCTTGGCGGCCGTCTTCCAGGCGCTGACGAAGCCGGAGCCGAGGCCCGTGTGCGAGTCCGTGCCGTCGACGGCACGCAGCGCGGGCAGGTACTTGGCGAGCGCGTTGCCCGGCACACGCTGGGTGTAGAGCTCGACCAGGTCGAGCATGTCGTGCGTACCGGAGCAGAAGCCGATGATCCCGGCGGTGTAGCCGCGGCCGTCGCCGATGTCCTCGATGTAGCCGTACTGCGCCTTCCAGTCGAGCGAGGAGTTCTCCGCGCTCGACACGAGCTTCATGGCGATTTCCTTCTTCGCCGGGTCGTCGAGGCCGATCGCCGCGGCGGCCCGCGGGCCGGCGGTGGTGGCCGTGACGGCCCCGGGCGCGGGCGCCGTGTTCGCGACGGCGGTGGCCGGAATCGCCACCAGGGCGAGTCCGAGCAGGGCGTGGGGGAGGAGCTTGAGCCGGCGCGAGGAGCGTATGGGGGACGTGGACACCTGAGGCCTCCAGAGGGGGATTCCCGCGTGGGTTGTTTGTTAGGAAGCTTTCCTACCAAAGGATTCAGACCGCGTACACCCGTTCGATGCAAGGAAGATCTGGCGCCGGGGTGGTTCGGGCGGTTCTGCGAGGGAGTGTTACGCGCGGCGACCGGGGGCGTTACTCACCGGCAATGCGGTAACGGTCGCCGTACACCCGCCAGTCGAGCGGGGTGTCGAGGTTCAGATTGCCCTTGGCCAGAAAGAGCCGTTGGGCGGTTTCGATACGACTCGTGTCGGAGTGGGAGGGCTCGCGGCGGATCGCGGCGACCCGCGCGTCCAGGAACGCGTCGAGGTACTCCTTCTCGCCGCCCCCGTCGGCGGGCGTGTCGGCGGTACGCAGGGCCTCGGCCCGGATCGTACGGAAGCCGACCGTGCCCTTCGTGTCGCCCGAGCCGTGCATCACGTACGCGTCGTAGTAGATGAACTGCCCCAGCGCGCCCAGCCCGTCGGCCTTCGCGCGGGACACGGCCGGGTCGAAGTACCGCCGGTCGCGCTCGGTGTCCTGCGCCGCGCGCAGCGCGGGATCCCGGGCGGCCTTCTTCCAGGCGGCGGTGAAGGGGGCGCCGAGGCCGGCGTGGGAGGCGGAGCCGTTGACCGCCTTCAACGCCGGCAGGAAGGAGGCCAGTTGGTTGTCCGGGCGGGTGGCCGTGTACCGCCGCACGACCTGGAGGAGGTCGCCGCAGCCGGTGCAGAAGCCGACGATCCCGGCGGTGTAGCCGCGGCCGTCGCCGATGTCCTCGATGTAGCCGTACTGCGCCTTCCAGTCCAGCGAGGAGTTCTCCGCGCTGGAGACCAGCTCCATGGCGATCTCCTTCTTCGCCGGGTCGTCCAGCCCGGCGGGCGCGCCGGCGGCCGGGCCGCACGCGGTGCAGAGGACGAGCGCCACCAGGGCGAGCACGGACAACAGGCGGCGGAGCGTGGGGATCACGTGTCGGAACTTTCCTCGGGGTGCGGACCGCTCACGAGATTACGCGCGCGCTCCCGGCGGAGTTGTCCGTCGTGTCCCGCGTGTCCGCCGCGGTGTCCGTCGTCTCCTCGGTCGCCGTGTCCGCCGCCGTGTCCTTCGCCGTCTCCCCGGCCGGTCCCCGCCGCAGCAGGGCGACCGCCGCCACGAGCGCCGCCGTGGCCACCCCCGCCGCCGAGAGGAACGCGAGCCGGTAGCCGCCGCCCGTCGCCGAGGCCGCGTCCTCACCGGCCGCGAGGAGGTCCCGCGTACGGTCCGAGGCGAGGGCCGCGTGCACGGCGAGACCGAGCGCGCCGCCCACCACCTGCGTCGTGTTGAACAGGCCGGACGCCAGCCCGCCGTCCTCCGGTCGTACGTCGGCCATGGCCAGGCCCGTCAGGGCGGGCATCGCCAGCCCGAAGCCGACCCCGAGCAGGAGCATCACCGGCAGGACGTCCGTCGCGTACGAACCGTCCGTGGGCGCCCGCCCGAACAGCGCCAGCCCGCCGACGATCAGGACGAGCCCGCCGAACAGCAACGGCCGTGGTCCGAAACGGGCGTTGAGCCGCGCCGAGAATCCGAGCATCATCACCCCGATGACCACCGGCGCGGGCAGGAAGGCGACCCCGGTGGCCAGTTCGCCGAGGCCCAGGACCCGCTGGAGGTAGAGCGCGCCGAGGTACTGGAAGGTGAACATCCCGGCGACCATGAGCATGTGGACGAGATTGGCGCCGGTGACGGTACGGGACCGCAGCAGCCCCAGCCGCAGCAGTGGATCGGCGGCGTACGACTGCCGGGCGGCGAAGGCCGCGAGGAGCAGCACGGACAGCGCGCCGAGGCCGAGTGTGCGGGCCGATCCCCACCCGTGGTCGGTGGTCCGCACGAGTGTGTACACCCCGAGCATCAGCGCGCCCGTCACCAGGACGGCGCCCAGGTAGTCGGCGCCTTCGCGCAGGCCCTGCCCGCGGTCGTCCGCCAGGACCCGTCGCGCGGCGATCAGCGCGGCGGCGCCGATCGGCAGGTTGATGAGGAAGATCGCGTGCCACCCGAGGGCGGCGGTGAGGGCGCCCCCGAGAAAGGTGCCGATGGCGCCGCCCGCGGCGGCCGACGCGCTGAACACCGCGATGGCTCGCGCCCGTTCGTGACCCTCGGGGAAGAGGGCCACCAGCATGCCCAGCACCACCGCCGAGGTCATCGCCCCGCCGACGCCCTGGAGGAAGCGCGCGGTGACCAGCGTTCCGGCGCTGGGGGAGAGGCCGCAGAGCACGGACGCCACGGTGAACACGGCCAGCCCGGAGACGAACATCCGGCGGCGGCCGAGGAGATCACCCAGCCGGCCGGCGAGCAGCAACAGGCCCGCGAAGGCGATGAGATACGCGTTGACGACCCACGCGAGCCCGGCCGGCGAGAAGCCGAGATCGGACTGCATCGCGGGCATCGCGACGGTCACGATGCTGCCGTCCAGCACGGTCATGAGGCTCCCCGCGCACAGCACGGCAAGCGCCGTCCGGGGCGAAGGATGAGAGGGTGGAACGGTCTGTACGTCCCTGTTCATGGGTCCTGACCTCCAAAGGCGCACGATCTGTAACGGAGGTCATCGTGGGTGACCGTGAAGCTCGGCAGAAGGAGGCACTTCGATGTCCCAGGGGAACACGCGTGTAACCACCCAGGTCGTGCACGCGCAGGCCTGCCCGGTCCGGGAAGTTCTTGACAGGGTCGCCGGGAAATGGAGTGTGCTGATCATCGTGGCGGCGGCCCACGGGCCCATCCGCTTCACGGAGTTGGAGCGCTCGATCGAGGGCATCAGCCGCCGCATGCTCACACTGACGCTGCGGAACCTGGAGCGCGACGGACTGCTGACCCGTACGGCGCACGCGACGGTCCCGCCCAAGGTGGAGTACGAACTGACGCCGGTCGCCCGCGAGTTGCACGCGAGCCTGCTGGGCCTGACGGACTGGGCCGAGCGCCACCGGGTGACGATCGCGGAGTCCCGGGCGGCGTACGACGAGGCGCACGGGCGCGGACTCAACGCGGTCTGAGGCGCCCGACCCGACCCCCGACGCACCCGAACACGCCCGCCCGGCCCCCCGACCGGGCGGACGCGCCCCTAGGGGAGGCCGCCGAACTGCCGTCCCCTGCGCGGCGGTTCGGCGACACGCGCCCTGGTACGAACGGCGATGGGTTACGCCTCGGGCAGCCGGTCGGGCAGCCAGTCCGGCCGCCGGCCGCTCAGCCCGATCACCTGGTCCAGCAGCGGCGCGTCCCCGCCCACGGCGACCGGCGGTCCGAAGATCCCCTCCGCCGGCCGGGGCGCGCTGAGCATCCCGTACGACGCCCGCAGGCCCGCCTCGTCGGCCTCGTACACCTGACCCGTGGCGCGCGCCACGTCCCAGCCGTGCACCAGCACCTCGTTGAGGGCGACCACCCCGGCCACCTCGCCGGGCAGATCCACCCCGCCGACCCGGGTCCCGCCCTCCCAGGCGGCGGCATCCCGCCACGCGGCGGCCAGTTCGTCCAGCTGCCGTGGCAGTGCCTCGCGCCAGCCCTCCTCCAGCACGGGGAGGTTTCCCGGCTCGGGCGCCGTGTCCGTGGTCGCGCCCCGCTTCTTGGCCGCGGCGTCCCGGAACGCGATCGTCAGCCCGGCCAGATGCGCGAGGACGTCCCGGACGGTGTAGGCGGGACAGGGGGTCGGCCCGGCCAGCCGCTCGTCCGGGACCCCGGCCGCCACCCGGGCCGTCGCGCGGCACACCGGACCGAGATCGATCATGCCGGGCGCTGGACCCGGGCCTGCCCCTGCCGTCGCCTGCGTGTCCGTATCCGTATCTGTATCCATGCCAGTGCAGACCGCCCCCGCCGGCAAAACTCATCGCAGGCGGGGGCGGGAATGCTCAGAGGGCGGGAATCCTCAGCCGCGCAGCTGTTCGTACGCCGGGAGGGTGAGGAAGTCCGCGTAGTCCTCGTCCAGGGCCACCGTCAGCAGCAGGTCGTGGGCCTGCTGCCACTTTCCGGCCGCGAACGCCTCCTCGCCGCTCTCCGCGCGGATCGCGGCGAGTTCGTCGGCGGCCAGCTCGCGCGCCAGCTCCGGAGTGGCCCGTACCGTCCGTCCTTCGTGCTCGAACTCCACCCCGGCGTTGATCCACTGCCAGATCTGGGAGCGGGAGATCTCGGCGGTGGCCGCGTCCTCCATCAGGTTGAAGATCGCCACGGCGCCGCTGCCCCGCAGCCACGCCTCGATGTAGCGGATGCCGACCTGCACCGCGTTGCGCATGCCGTCGTACGTGGGCCGGGCGTCCAGGGAGTCGACGGCGATCAGGTCCCCCGCCGCGACATGGACGTCCTCGCGGAGCCGGTCCTTCTGGTTCGGCCGGTCGCCGAGGACCGCGTCGAAGGACGCCATGGCGATCGGGACCAGGTCGGGGTGGGCCACCCACGAGCCGTCGAAACCGTCCCGCGCCTCGCGGTCCTTGTCGGCCTTGACCTTCTCGAAGGCGACCTTGTTGACTTCGGGATCGCGGCGGGACGGGATGAACGCGGCCATGCCGCCGAGCGCGTGCGCGCCGCGCTTGTGGCAGGTACGGACGAGGAGTTCGGTGTACGCCCGCATGAACGGGGCCGTCATCGTGACCGCGTTGCGGTCCGGCAGGACGAACTTGGCGCCGCCGTCCCGGAAGTTCTTCACGATCGAGAACAGGTAGTCCCAGCGGCCGGCGTTCAGCCCGGACGCGTGGTCGCGCAACTCGTAGAGGATCTCCTCCATTTCGTACGCCGCCGTGATCGTCTCGATCAGCACGGTCGCCCGGACCGTGCCCTGCGCGATGCCGAAGTAGTCCTGCGCGAAGACGAAGACGTCGTTCCACAGGCGCGCCTCCAGATACGACTCCGTCTTCGGGAGGTAGAAGTACGGGCCCTTGCCGAGGTCGATCAGCCGCTGGGCGTTGTGGAAGAAGTACAGCCCGAAGTCGACCAGCGCCCCCGGCACCGGCTCGCCGTCCAGCTGGAGGTGACGCTCCGCCAGATGCCAGCCGCGCGGGCGCATCACCACGGTCGCGAGCTCGTCGGCTGCCCTGAGCGCGTACGACTTGCCGGTGGACGGATCCGTGAAGTCGATGCGGCGCTCGTAGGCGTCGATCAGGTTGACCTGGCCCAGGACCACGTTCTCCCAGGTGGGCGCGGACGCGTCCTCGAAGTCCGCGAGCCAGATCCTCGCCCCGGAGTTGAGCGCGTTGATCGTCATCTTGCGGTCGGTGGGGCCGGTGATCTCCACCCGCCGGTCGTCCAGCGCGGCCGGCGACGGCGCGACCCGCCAGGTGTCGTCCGCGCGGACGGCGGCGGTCTCCGGCAGGAAGTCCAGGCTGGAGGTACGGGCGATCTCGGCGCGCCGCTCGGCACGGTGTGCCAGCAGTTCGTCGCGGCGGGGGGTGAACCGCCGGTGCAGCTCGGCCACGAACGTGAGGGCCGCCTCGGTCAGGACCTCGTCCTGGCGGGGCAGGGGCTCGGCGTCCACGACGGCCAGGGGGGAGGGAGCTGGTGCGGACATGGTCTCTCGACTCCTTCGGCGAGCTGCCGGGTGGTGCCCGGCGGCCGGTTGCTCGCCTCGGACGGCACTGAGTGCCGTGGCGCCGGGATGCGGTCGCAGGTGTCCGCCCGGGGGGCGGGCACACGTGACCTGTGGATACTAGTTTCCTCATGGTGGAACTTCAATGGTTTGTTGATGTCGAGACTCTCCGCGTCGAGGCATCGTGGCGCGCAGTGCCACGGGTTGTCGCCGGTGGCGCGCCGGCTGTCCCCGTACCTCTGCGCACCTTTACGCGGGGGGCTCCAGGTGCCGCAGATCCTCCTCCGTGTCGATGTCGTACGCCCGCGCGACATCCCCGCACTCGACCAGCGTGATGTCGTTCTCATGGGCCGTCAGATATCCGCGTGCCCCGCGATCGCCCCGGGCATCCGCCGCGATCTCCACCCAGCGATGGCAGCCGAACAGCACGGGATGCCCGCGCTTCCCCCCGTACGCGGCCGACGCGAGCGAGTCGGCGGACCGGTGGTCGGCCACGACCCGGGCCACCGCCTCCGCGCCGATCCCCGGCTGGTCCACGAGCAGCACCACCACCGCCCTGGCGTCCGTGGCGGCCAGGGAGGTGAGCCCCGCGCGCAGCGAGGAGCCCATGCCGTCGGCCCACCCCCGGTTATCGACCAGGACACACCCCGGCAGCTCCGCCCGGCGCCGCACCTCCTCCGAGGCCGCCCCCAGCACCACGTGCACCGGATCGCAGCCCCCCGCGTGGAGCACCCCCGCCGCCCGCTCGACCAGGAGCGCCCCCCGGTGTTCGAGCAGCGCCTTGGGGCGCCCGCCGAGCCGCCGCCCCCCGCCGGCGGCGAGCAGCAGTCCGGCGACGCGCGGGCGGGTGCCGGGGGGACGGGAGCGGTTCCGTTCGTACGGTGCGGCGGCCATCTGCCCTGGATACCTCATCCCGGGGTGTGGCCGCATTTCGGGTCCGCGGGAAATCCTTTCGCATTCCCGCCGTATTCGGTCCATGGAGTGGCGCATACCGCTCGGGATGACGTTAACTTGCCTGCGAACCTTGGCGCTTGACCATCGCCGCGAGAGGTCGGACATAACGGCGCGGGCTTCCGTGCCAGGGCTGGGCCGGAACAGACGGCCTTAGGGGGGGACAGCTTTGTTGCGCAGCGTGGGGCAACCGCGGGTGACAGAGAGCTACGGGCGGGGTGAGCGGCGCGAGGAGCCCGGTGTCGTGGAGCTGCGGGCCGCCGTGTCGCGGCTGCGGCGCGAACTGGCCGCGTATCCGGCGGAGTTCCGGGACCGGGCGATCGCCGAGGACGAACTGTCCGCGCTCGCCACGATGGCCGCGAACGGGGCGCCCGAGGTGCCGCGCATGCGCCGCTCGCTGCTGCTGATCGTCGGCTCGATCGGTTCGGTGAGCGCGCTCACGTCCCCGCTGCTGGCGGTACGGGCGGCCGTGGACGTCTTCGGGAACGCGTCCCGCCCCCGCTGAGCGAGATCGGAGCGGCCTGAGAACGTCAGGCCTGCGGCGCGGACGCCAAGCCTGCGGCGCGGACGTCAGGCCTGCTGCGCCGCCGTGCTCGCCAGCGCGGCGGACAGGTCCCTGGCCACCTCCTGGAGCACCGGCACGATCCGTTCCGTGACCGCCTCCGTCACCCGCCCTGCCGGACCCGAGATCGAAATGGCCGCCGCCGTGGGGGAGTTGGGGACGGACACCGCGACACAGCGGACGCCCATCTCCTGCTCGTTGTCGTCGATGGCGTACCCGGCGCCCCGTACGGTCTCCAGGGCGGCCAGGAAACCCTCGGCCGTCGTGATCGTCTTCTCGGTGGCGGCGGGCATGCCCGTCCGGGCGAGCAGGGCGCGCACCTCCTCCGGCGGGGTGTGCGCGAGCAGCGCCTTGCCCACTCCGGTCGAGTGCGGCAGGACCCGCCGGCCCACCTCCGTGAACATCCGCATGGAGTGCTTGGACGGGACCTGCGCCACGTACACGATCTCGTCGCCGTCCAGCAGCGCCATGTTCGCGGTCTCGCCGGTCTCCTCGACCAGCCGGGCCAGATAGGGCCGCGCCCAGGTGCCGAGCAGCCGGGCCGACGACTCGCCGAGGCGGATGAGCCGGGGGCCGAGCGCGTACCGCCGGTTCGCCTGCTGGCGTACGTAGCCGCAGGCCACCAGCGTGCGCATGAGACGGTGGATGGTGGGCAGCGGCAGCCCGCTGCTCGCGGACAGCTCACTCAGCCCGACCTCGCCGCCCGCGTCCGCCATCCGTTCGAGCAGGTCGAAGGCGCGCTCCAGGGACTGGACGCCGCCGCTGGCGGTGGTCTTGGCGGCGTCGGTGGTGCTGGCGCTGGACGACGGCACGGCACGGTCCTTTCGGGGCGGGCGGGTGGGCAGGCACGCAGCCTACCGGGCCGGGCCCGGGGTGATCTTTTCGTGCTGTATGACAGCAACGGTACCTTCTGCCAGGCGAAAACTGGATTCCGCTCCGTGGAAATAATCCAGTGTAGCGCGCGGGCGCCCGGGCGGCGCGGGCTCCGGCGGGCCGGTCTTGACGGGGCCCGGCGGGAGGTGAAGACTCCTTCAACAGTTCGTTGAATTCCGTGGCGGGGAATTCCGTGGCGGGGAAGCGAGGGGCGCCCGTGTCCGAAGTGAGCCTGGTACTGCGCTCGACGCGCGTCGTCACCCCGGACGGGATCCGCCCCGCCTCGATCGCCGTGACCGGCGCGGACGGCAGGATCGCGGCCGTCCTCCCGTACGACTCCGAGGTGCCGCCCGGCGCACGCCTGGAGGACACCGGGGACGACGTGGTCCTGCCCGGCCTCGTCGACACCCACGTGCACGTCAACGACCCGGGCCGGACCGCCTGGGAGGGCTTCTGGACCGCCACCCGCGCCGCCGCGGCCGGCGGGATCACCACCCTCCTCGACATGCCGCTCAACTCCCTGCCGCCCACCACCACGGCCGCGAACCTGCGGGTGAAACGGGAGGTGGCGGCCCCCAAGGCCCACGTCGACACCGGCTTCTGGGGCGGCGCGATCCCCGGCAACGTCAAGGACCTGCGGCCGCTGTACGACGCCGGCGTCTTCGGCTTCAAGTGTTTCCTGTCGCCCTCCGGCGTGGAGGAGTTCCCCGAGCTGGACCAGGAACAGCTCGGCCGCTCGCTCGCCGAGATCACCGGCTTCGGCGGCCTGCTGATCGTGCACGCCGAGGACCCGCACACGCTGGCCGCCGCGCCCCAGCGGGGCGGCAGCGACTACGCGGGCTTCCTCGCCTCCCGGCCCCGCGCCGCCGAGAACGCGGCGATCACCCGGCTGATCGCGGAGGCGCGGCGGCTCGGCGCGCGGGTGCACGTCCTGCACCTGTCGTCGTCGGACGCCCTGCCGCTGATAGCGGCGGCCAAACGCGAGGGCGTGCGGATCACCGTGGAGACGTGCCCGCACTTCCTCACTCTCACGGCCGAGGAAGTCCCGGACGGGGCGACCGAGTTCAAGTGCTGCCCGCCCATCCGCGAGGCGGCGAACCAGGACGCGCTCTGGCAGGGGCTCGCCGACGGCACGATCGACTGCGTCGTCTCCGACCACTCGCCCTGCACCACCGACCTCAAGACCCCCGACTTCGCCACCGCCTGGGGCGGCATCTCCTCGCTCCAGCTGGGGCTCCCGGCCGTCTGGACCCAGGCGCGCCGCCGCGGCCACACCCTGGCAGACCTCGCCCGCTGGATGTCCACGGCCCCCGCCGCACTCGCCGGGCTGAACCGCAAGGGCGCCGTCGAGGCGGGCCGCGACGCCGACTTCGCCGTCCTCGCGCCCGACGCGTCCTTCACCGTCGACCCGGCCGCCCTCCAGCACCGTAACCACATCACCGCGTACGCGGGGAAGACCCTCTACGGCGTCGTGCGGTCCACCTGGCTGCGGGGCACCCGTATCGCGCACGAAGGCACCCTCGCCGAGCCCGCCGGCCGACTGATCGAAAGGAACGACCGACCTTGACGCAGGCACCCGCGCCCCTGACGCAGGCACCCCCGCCCTCGTTCACCGGTGACGCCCGCCCGTACGGCGGCGGTGATCCGTACGCCGACTACCGCACCGCCGCCTTCCCCTTCACCCACCTCGTCGACCTCGCGGACCGGCGGCTGGGCGCCGGGGTCGTCGCCGCCAACGACGAGTTCTTCGCCGAGCGCGAGAACCTGCTCGTCACCGGGCCCGCCGTCTTCGACCCCGAGCGGTTCGGGCACAAGGGCAAGATCATGGACGGCTGGGAGACCCGGCGCAGACGCGGCGCCGACGCCGGACGGCCGCACCCCGCCGACGGCGACCACGACTGGGCGCTGATCAGGCTCGGCGCGCCCGGCGTCATCCGGGGGATCGTGGTCGACACCGCCCACTTCCGGGGCAACCACCCCCGGGCCGTCTCCGTCGAGGCGACCTCGCTGCCCGGCTCCCCGTCCCCGGCGGACCTCCTCGCCGACACGGTGAAGTGGACGACGCTCGTGCCCCGTACCCCCGTCGGCGGGCACGCCGCCAACGGCTTCGTGGTCGGCGCCGAACAGCGCTTCACCCACCTGCGGCTCAACCAGCACCCCGACGGCGGGATCGCCCGGCTGCGGGTGCACGGCGAGGTCGCTCCCGACCCGGCGTGGCTCGCCGTGCTCGGTACGGTCGACCTCGTCGCGCTGGAGAACGGCGGCGTGGTCGAGGACGCCTCCGACCGCTTCTACTCCCCGCCCGAGCACACGATCCAGCCCGGCCGCTCCCGCCAGATGGACGACGGTTGGGAGACCCGGCGCCGCCGGGACCTCGGCAACGACTGGATCCGCTACCGGCTGGTGGACAGGGCCGAGATCCTTGCCGCCGAGATCGACACCGCGTACCTGAAGGGCAACGCGGCCGGCTGGGCGACCCTGTCCGTGCGGGACGCGGAGGCCGCGGAACCGGACGCCTGGACCGAGATCCTGCCGCGGACCCGCCTCCAGCCCGACACGAACCACCGCTTCGTCCTGGACCCGGCCGTCACCGCGACCCACGTACGGATCGACATCTTCCCGGACGGCGGGATCTCCCGGCTGCGCCTCTTCGGCTCCCTCACGGAGGAGTCCACGACCCGCCTGGCGGCGCGCCACCGGGAGCTGGGCGGCTGACCCTCTCCCGGGCGCGGAGACGAGGGCGGCGGCGGGGGCGCCCGACCGACGAGTTCCGCGGTCGCCGGAGGTCCCACCTGTTGATACACCGAACAGGAGCGCGGAAGTCGCGGGAGCGCAAGGGAGCAGCACCATGGAACTGACCGCCACCACCTTCGTCTCACTCGACGGCGTCATGCAGGCCCCCGGCGGGCCCGGCGAGGACACCGGCGGGGGCTTCCCGTACGGGGGCTGGGTCGTCCCGTTCTCCGACGACGACATGGGCGCCTTCGTCACCGAGAACTTCGGCCGCGTCGACGCCTTCCTCCTCGGCCGCAGGACGTACGACATCTTCTCGTCGTACTGGCCGCTCGTGACCGACCCCGCCGACCCGGTGGCGGGCCCCCTCAACACCCTCCCCAAGTACGTGGTCTCCACGACCCTGGAGAAGGCGGAGTGGGAGAACACCAGGGTCATCTCCTCGGACGTGGCGGAGGAGATCCGCCGCCTCAAGGCGCGGCCGGGGCGTGAGCTCCAGATCCACGGCAGCGGCGCTCTCGTCCGCTCGCTGATGGCCGAGGGGCTGATCGACACCTACCACCTGCTGGTCTTCCCGGTCCGCCTCGGCAGGGGCGCCCGCTTCTTCCCCGAAGGAGGGACCCCCGCCGCGTTCCGTACGACCGCCGCCAGGACGACCTCCACGGGGGTGGTCATCCACACGCTCAAGCCGGCCGGACCCGCCACGTTCGGCTCCTTCGACCTGCCGCCGGAGCGGAAGTAGACGCCTGTGTGACTTTGGTAGCCGGGCCGCTCCACGGGGTCCCCACCACCCCCCGGCCTGCCTAAATTGGTCCGCATGACGCGTACGGAACACCCCTGGCTGCTCCCCTCGGAGATGGTCGACCCGAGGGGGCCCGAGCTGCCCGGGGACCGGGGCAGGCCCCGCCCCCGCAGGACCGTGCGGGACTGGGTCACCGACACCCTGATGTTCCTGGGCGCCGCCGGTTTCGGGATGATCGCCACCGACACCGGCCAGGTGGCGGGCAACGCCGACGGTGTCGTCTTCCTCGACGTGATGCTCGGCGCGCTCGCCTGCTGCGCCCTGTGGACGCGGCGGCGCTGGCCCGTCGGCCTCGCGGTGGTGCTCGCGCTGGGCATGACGGTGGAGCCGGTGGCGAGCGGGGCCGCGATGGTGAGCCTGTTCAGCGTGGCCGTGCACCGCCCGTTCCGGCCGGTCGCCGCCATCGGCCTGCTGTCGATCGTGACCGGGACCGTGCAGTCCGTCGTACGGCCCGACCCGACGACGTCCTTTCTCACCTCCCTGATCGCCACGGTGCTCCTGGTCCTGCTGGCGGTCGGCTGGGGGCTGCTCGTACGGGCCAGGCGCCAGCTCGTCGTCGCGCTGCGCGAACGCGCCGTACGGGCGGAGGCCGAGGCCGACCTGCGCGCCGAGCAGGCGCAGCGGCTCGCCCGCGAGTCCATCGCCCGGGAGATGCACGACGTGCTCGCCCACCGGCTCTCCCTGCTCAGCGTCCACGCGGGCGCCCTCGAATTCCGGCCGGACGCGCCCGCGCCCGAGGTCGCCAGGGCGGCCGGAGTGATCAGGGACAGCGCGCACGAGGCGTTGCAGGACCTGCGGATGATCATCGGGGTGCTGCGCGCCCCCGGCGACGACGGCAACCGCCCGCAGCCCACCCTCGTCACCCTGGACGAGCTGGTCGCCGAGTCCCGCGCGGCCGGCATGAAGGTCACCCTCGACAGCGGGGTCGCCGACGTGTCCGCCGTACCGGCCGCCACCGGCCGTACTGCCTACCGCATCGCCCAGGAGGGCCTCACCAACGCCCGCAAGCACGCCCCGGGCACCGAGGCGACCGTCGTGGTGAGCGGCGGCCCCGGCGACGGGCTCACCGTCGAGGTGCACAACGCGGCCCCCTCCGGGGAGGTCCCGCGCGTCCCCGGCTCGGGCCAGGGGCTGATCGGACTGACCGAACGGGCCGCGCTGGCCGGCGGCCGGTTCGACCACGGACCCACGGGAGACGGCGGTTTCGCCCTCCGCGCCTGGCTACCGTGGGCCGCATGACCATCCGGCTGCTCATCGTCGACGACGACCCCCTCGTCCGCGCGGGACTGACCTTCATGCTCGGCGGCGCCGAGGACATCGAGATCGTGGGGGAGGCCGCCGACGGCACCCAGGTCGCGCCCCTCGTCGAGCGGTGCGCCCCCGACGTCGTCCTGATGGACATCCGCATGCCCGCCATGGACGGACTGACCGCCACCGAGGCGCTGCGGGCCCGCCCCGACGCCCCCGAGGTGCTCGTCCTGACCACCTTCCACGCCGACGAGCAGGTGCTGAGGGCGCTGCGCGCGGGCGCCGCCGGGTTTGTCCTCAAGGACACCCCGCCCGAGCGGATCGTCTCCGCCGTACGGCGCGTCGCGGCGGGCGACCCGGTTCTTTCACCGGCGGTTACACGCCAGTTGATGACCCATGTGGCGGGCACCTCCCCGGGCGCCACCCCGGACACCCGCCGGCGCGGCGCGGCCGGCCGGCTCGCCACCCTCGCCGACCGGGAGCGGGAGGTCGCGTACGCCGTCGGCCGGGGCAGGTCCAACGCCGAGATCGCCGCGGACCTCTATATGAGCGTGCCGACCGTCAAGGCCCACGTCTCCCGGGTCCTGGCCAAACTGGGGTTCAACAACCGTGTGCAGATCGCCCTGTTGGTGCATGACGCGGATCCGGCCACCGGCGACGGAGGCGACCGGGGCGGTGACGTACGGTGACATGATGGCGATCATCGAACTGGAAGACTACGGGCCGGACTTCAACAGCGATCCGTACCCGTTCTACGCGAAACTCCGCGAGTCGGGGCCCGTTCACGAGGTACGGGACGACACGGGCCAGCGGTTCTGGCTCGTCGTCGGGTACGAGGAGGGGCGCGCCGCCCTCGCCGATCCCCGGCTCTCCAAGTCGCCGGTGGCCGGCGGTCTGCCGGAGGAGGCGATGGGCCCGCACGTCCTGACCAGCGACCCGCCCGACCACACCCGGCTGCGGAAGCTGGTCTCCCGGGAGTTCACCGGCCGCCGCGTCGAGAGCCTGCGCCCGCGGGTCCAGCAGATCACCGACGGCCTGCTCGACGCGCTGCCGGCCACCGGGCGGGCCGACCTGGTCGACGTGCTGGCCTTCCCGCTGCCCATCACCGTCATCTGCGAACTCCTCGGTGTGCCGCACGAGGACCGGGACACCTTCCGCGCCTGGACCAACGGGTTTGTCGCGCCCCGGTGGCCGGGGGACGCGGAGGCCGCGGCCGGGGAACTCACCGCCTACCTCGACCACCTCATCAAGGACAAACGGGCCGCGCACCCCGGCGACGACCTGCTCTCCGCGCTGCTGCGCACCAACGCCCAGGACGACGACCGGCTCTCCGCCGACGAGTTACGTGCCATGGCCTTCGTCCTGCTGGTCGCCGGCCACGAGACGACGGTCAACCTGATCTCCAACGGGGTACGGGCCCTGCTCGACCACCCCGAGCAACTGGCCGCCCTGCGCGCCGACTTCTCCCTCCTCGACGGGGCGATCGAGGAGATGCTCCGCTACGACGGCCCGGTGGAGACCAGCACCAGGCGGTTCGCCCTGGAACCGGTCGCGTACGGGGACGTGGTGGTCCCGCCCGGCGACATGGTCCTGGTCGCCCTCGCGTCGATCGACCGCGACCCCGCCCGCTTCACCGCCCCGGACACGTTCGACATCCGCAGGTCCCGGACGCCGGGCCGGGGCGGCGGCCATCTCGCCTTCGGCCACGGCATCCACTTCTGCCTGGGCGCCCCGCTGGCCCGGCTGGAGGGCCGGATCGCCGTCCGGTCCCTGCTGGAACGCTGCCCGGACCTGGCGCTCGACCCGGCGGCGGGGCCGTACGACTGGCTGCCCGGCCGGCTGATCCGCGGCACGCGCCGGCTGCCGGTGCGCTGGTGAGCACGCCTTCCAGCGGGGCGCCTACGACCCTCAGGCCCCCGGGATCTCCGCCAGCGCCACCGGCCGGTGCTCACGGCGCGAGCGCTCGCACGCCTCCGCGATCCGCAGCGCGTGCAGCGCCTGCCGGCCGTCGCACGGGTTGTCCAGCTCGCCGTTGACGACCTGGATGAAGGCGTCCAGCTCCGCCTCGTAGGCGGGGGCGAACCGCTCCAGGAACCCCGGCCACGGGTTGTCGCAGCGCGGCGGGCCCTTCGGCTCGGTCGAGGTGATCGGCGTACGGTCGTCGAGGCCGACGGCGAACTGGTCCAGCTCCCCGGCCAGTTCCATCCGTACGTCGTACCCCGCGCCGTTGAAGCGGGTGGCCGTGGCCGTGGCCAGCGTCCCGTCGTCCAGAGTGAGCACCACCGCCGCGGTGTCGACGTCGCCCGCCTCGCGGAACATCGCGGGCCCGGCGTCGGAACCCGTCGCGTACACCTCCACCACCTCGCGGCCGGTGACCCACCGCATGATGTCGAAGTCGTGCACCAGGCAGTCCCGGTACAGCCCGCCGGACAGCGGCAGATACCCGGCGGGCGGCGGCGCCGGGTCCGACGTGATCGCCCGTACGGTGTGCAGCCGCCCGAGCTTCCCCGACCGCACGAGCTCCCGCGCGGCGGTGTACCCCGCGTCGAAGCGGCGCATGAAGCCCAGCTGGAGCACCGTGCCCGCCTTCTCGACATCGGCCAGCGCGCCCAGCGTCCCCGGCAGGTCCAGCGCTATCGGCTTCTCGCAGAACGCGGGCAGCCCGGCCCGCGCCGCCCGGCTGATCAGGTCGGCGTGGGCCGAGGTGGCCGAGGCGATCACCACGGCGTCCACGCCCCAGGCGAAGATCTCGTCCACGGAGGGAGCGGCGGTGGAGCCTGTCCGGTCCGCGACGAAGGACGCCCGTGCGGCGTCGGTGTCGGCGACCACCAGGGCCCCGACCTCACGATGGCGGCTGAGCACTTCCGCGTGAAACGTTCCGATGCGGCCAGTGCCGATGAGTCCGATGCGCATGGCCCCAAGGTGGCGCCACGCTCCTCGCCGTGTCAAGCATTTGTCCTGACAATCGAACTTCACCACTTCCCGCCGACATTCCCGGCGGCTACGCTCGGCGACGTGCCCCATCAGCCGAGATCGTCCCAGCCCGGGCAGGAGACGGAGCCCTCCCTGCCGCTCCAGCTCAGCGTGGACCGCACCAGCCCGGTGCCCCTGTACTTCCAACTGTCCCAGCAGCTGGAGGGCGCCATCGAACAGGGCAGGCTGGCCCCGGGCAGCCTCCTCGGCAACGAGATCGAACTGGCGGGCCGGCTCGGGCTGTCCCGCCCCACCGTCCGCCAGGCCATCCAGTCCCTCGTCGACAAGGGCCTGCTGGTGCGCCGCCGCGGCGTCGGCACCCAGGTCGTCCACAGCCAGGTCAAGCGCCCCCTGGAGCTGAGCAGCCTCTTCGACGACCTGGAGGCGGCGGGCCAGCGCCCCGCCACCCGCGTCCTGTGCAACACCCTGGAACCCGCCACCGCCCGGATCGCGGCGGCGCTCGGGGTGACGGAGGGCGCCGAGGTCCGGCTGATCGAGCGGCTGCGGTACGCGCACGACGAGCCCATGGCGTACCTCCGCAACCACCTGCCGACCGGCATGTTCGAGTGCGACACCGCACGGCTGGAGGCCACCGGCCTCTACCGGATGATGCGGTCCGGCGGCATCACCCTGCACAGCGCCCGCCAGTCGGTCGGCGCGCGGGCCGCCACCCCGGAGGAGGCGGGACAGCTCACCGAACCCACCGGGGCCCCGCTGCTCACCATGGAACGGACCACGTTCGACGACACCGGCCGGGCCGTCGAGTTCGGCTCGCACATCTACCGCGCCTCGCGCTACGCCTTCGAGTTCCAGCTGCTCGTACGCCCCTGATCCCAGCCGCCCGTGCGCCCCTGAATTCCACCTGTTCCGTACCCGACGGTTACCTGCCGGGGGCCCATGACCGATACTTGGGCGCCG
Source organism: Streptomyces sp. NPDC087420 (assembly GCF_044744165.1). NCBI lineage: Bacteria > Bacillati > Actinomycetota > Actinomycetes > Kitasatosporales > Streptomycetaceae > Streptomyces > Streptomyces sp. NPDC087420. Next base: position 80,086 of record NZ_JBIUXU010000007.1, on the reverse strand, counting down.
GAACGGTACGGGACAGATCAGGAAGACAGATCAGGAAGGGCGCTGCGTCGTGGCAAAGGTCGGTACAGGGGTGCGCGCCATGGGCGCCGTGCTGGCTGCGGTGCTCGGGGCCTCGGCGCTCGCGGGATGCAGCAGCACAGGCGGCCTGCGGGCCGAACAGCGGGCGGCACGGGCCTCCGCGGAGGGACAGGCCGCGGGCCGGGCCGCGGTGTCCACCCCGAACTGGACCGTCGCCATGGTCACCCACTCCGGGGACGGCGACACCTTCTGGGACATCGTCCAGAGGGGCGCCGAGCAGGCGGCGGAGAAGGACAACATCAAGTTCCTCTACGCGCACAGCGACCAGGGCCAGGAGCAGGCCCAGCAGGTCCAGTCGTACATCGACAAGAAGGTCGACGGGCTGATCGTCACGCTTGCCAAGCCCGACGCGATGAAGGACGTCCTCGCCAAGGCCCGCAAGGCCGGCATCCCCGTGATCACGGTCAACTCCGGCGCCGAGCAGTCCAAGGCCTTCGGCGCGCTGAGCCACATCGGCCAGGACGAGTCGATCGCCGGGGAGGCCGTCGGCGACGAACTGGACAAGCGCGGCAAGAAGAAGGCGCTCTGCGTCATCCACGAACAGGGCAACGTCGGCCACGAACAGCGCTGCGCCGGGGCGAAGAAGACCTTCGACGGATCGATGACCAACCTGTACGTCGACGGCACGAACATGCCCGACGTCCAGGCCTCCATCGAGGCGAAGCTCCAGGCCGACCCGTCCATCGACACCGTCGTCACCCTCGGCGCGCCCTTCGCCGACGCCGCCGTCCAGGCGAAGAAGTCCGCCGACAGCAAGGCCGAGATCGACACCTTCGACCTCAACGCCGCCGTCGCCGCCTCGCTCAAGGCCGGGACGCTCGGCTTCGCCGTCGACCAGCAGCCGTACCTCCAGGGGTACGAGGCCGTGGACCTGCTCTGGCTCTACCGCTACAACGCCGACGTGCTCGGCGGCGGACGCCCCGTCCTCACCGGACCGCAGATCATCACGCAGAAGGACGCCGGGGCACTGGCGGGCTACACCGACCGGGGTACGCGATGACCACGAGCGCACCCCCCGTGAAGGACCGTCCCGGCGGACCCGCCGGACCGGGCGCGGGTGACGAACGGCTGCTGGGCGCCTCCCCGTTGCGCAAGCTCCTCGGCCGCCCCGAGCTGGGCGCCGTCGTCGGCGCCCTCGCGGTCTTCCTCTTCTTCGCGGTCGTCGCGGACTCGTTCCTGCGGATGTCCAGCTTCGGTACGGTCCTCTACGCGGCCTCGACGATCGGGATCATGGCCGTCCCGGTGGCGCTGCTCATGATCGGCGGCGAGTTCGACCTCTCCGCCGGGGTCATGGTCACCAGCTCCGCCCTGGTCACCTCGATGTTCAGCTACCAGATGACGGCGAACGTCTGGGTCGGCGTGTTCGTCTCGCTGCTGGTCACCCTCGCCCTGGGCGCCTTCAACGGCGTCATGCTCACCCGTACCAAACTGCCCAGCTTCATCATCACGCTCGGCACGTTCCTGATGCTCACCGGCCTCAACCTCGGCCTGACGAAGCTGATCAGCGGCACGGTCTCGACCAAGGCCATCGGCGACATGGAGGGCTTCCCCTCCGCGAAGAAGCTCTTCGCGTCCCAGCTGACCCTCGGGAACATCGAGCTGAAGGTCACCATCCTCTGGTGGATCGCCCTCGTCGCGGTCGCCACCTGGATCCTGCTGCGCACCCGCTTCGGCAACTGGATCTTCGCGGTCGGCGGCAACGCCGACGCGGCGCGGGCGGTCGGTGTGCCGGTCGCGAGGACCAGGATCGGCCTCTACATGGGGGTGGCGTTCTGTGCCTGGATCTCCGGCCAGCACCTGCTGTTCTCGTTCGACGTCGTGCAGTCCGGCGAGGGCGTCGGCAATGAGCTGACGTACATCATCGCGGCCGTCATCGGCGGCTGCCTGATCACCGGCGGGTACGGCTCCGCCGTCGGCTCCGCGGTCGGCGCGTTCATCTTCGGCATGACCAGCAAGGGCATCGTGTACGCGGAGTGGAACCCCGACTGGTTCAAGTTCTTCCTCGGAGCGATGCTCCTTCTGGCCACCCTGCTCAACGCCTGGGTGCGCAAGCGTGCGGAGGCGACACGATGACGGCCCTGGTCGAACTCGACGGCGTCAGCAAGTACTACGGCAACGTCCGCGCCCTCGAAGGGGTCTCCCTGGAGGTCCACGCCGGCTCCATCAGCTGCGTGCTGGGCGACAACGGCGCCGGCAAGTCCACCCTGATCAAGATCATCTCCGGGCTGCACCGGCACGACGCCGGCGACTTCCTGATCGACGGCGGGAAGACCACGCTGTCGTCCCCGCGCGAGGCTCTGGACCGGGGCATCGCCACGGTCTACCAGGACCTCGCCGTCGTCCCGCTGATGCCGGTCTGGCGCAACTTCTTCCTCGGCTCGGAGCCGACGCGCGGCTCCGGCCCGTTCAAGCGGCTCGACGTGGACCTGATGCGCGCCACCACCCGCGCCGAGCTGCTGCGCATGGGCATCGACCTGCGCGACGTCGACCAGCCCATCGGCACGCTGTCGGGCGGCGAGCGCCAGTGTGTGGCCATCGCCCGCGCCGTGTACTTCGGCGCGAAGGTCCTCGTCCTGGACGAGCCGACCGCCGCCCTCGGGGTCAAGCAGTCCGGCGTGGTCCTCAAGTACGTGGCCGCCGCGCGCGACGCGGGCCTCGGCGTGGTCCTCATCACCCACAACCCGCACCACGCGTTCCTCGTCGGCGACCGGTTCACGCTGCTCAAGCGCGGTGTCATGGCAGGCAGCCACACCAAGGACTCGATCACCCTGGACGAGCTGACCCGCCAGATGGCGGGCGGCTCCGAGCTGGAGGAACTGACCCACGAGCTGTCCCGTCCGGCCGCCCCGGGGCCGGCCGCGGAGTAAGCGCGGGGCCGCGCCCGACGTCGTACCGGAGCCGTACGGGCCCCGCGCGGCGGCCGTACGACCGGCCCGTGCCGGGCCCGTACCACCCCGTGAACCCCGGTCCGTGGCGACCCCGGGCAGGGCGGATGGCAGAATCGGCCCCGGCGGGCACCGTCCGCCGCCGCCGCCCGCCAGGGCCCGGCCCCGACCCCGCAGGGACAACACGACTCGTGCGAGCGATCAGCCGAGGACGCACTCGGTACGGCAGGCCTGAGCCGACGGACACCAGGGAGCCGGGCCGATGAGCACGTACCGCGACTTCGCGCACCGCGGGTCCGCCCGTGGCACGGTCCTCAGGACCGTCGGCACCAGGGAGCGCCGCTCTCTCCTCACCGCGCCCCGGGTGCCGACCGTCGGCATCGACATCGGCGGTACGAAGGTGATGGCCGGGGTCGTCGACCCGGACGGCAACATCCTGGAGAAGATCCGGACCGAGACCCCGGACAAGTCCAAGAGCCCCCGGGTCGTCGAGGACACCATCGTGGAGCTGGTCCTCGACCTCTCCGACCGGCACGACGTACACGCCGTCGGCATCGGCGCGGCCGGCTGGGTCGACGCCGACCGCTCGCGCGTCCTCTTCGCCCCGCACCTCGCCTGGCGCGACGAACCCCTGCGGGACGCGATCGCCGGGCGCCTCGCCGTCCCCGTGATGGTCGACAACGACGCCAACACCGCGGCCTGGGCGGAGTGGCGCTTCGGCGCCGGACGCGGCGAGGACCACCTCGTCATGATCACGCTGGGCACCGGCATCGGCGGCGCGATCCTGGAGGACGGCCGGGTCAAGCGCGGCAAGTACGGCGTCGCCGGCGAATTCGGCCACATGCAGGTCGTCCCCGGCGGCCACCGCTGCCCCTGCGGCAACCGCGGCTGCTGGGAGCAGTACAGCTCCGGCAACGCGCTCGTACGGGAAGCCAGGGAGCTGGCCGTCGCCGACTCGCCGGTGGCGTACAACATCATCGACCGGGTCAAGGGCAACGTCCACGAGATCACCGGACCACTGATCACCGAACTCGCCCGCGAGGGCGACGCCATGTGCATCGAGCTGTTCCAGGACATCGGCCAGTGGCTCGGCGTCGGCATCGCCAACCTCGCCGCCGCCCTCGACCCCTCCTGCTTCGTCATCGGCGGCGGCGTCAGCGCCGCCGACGACCTGCTCATCGGCCCGGCCCGCGACGCCTTCCGCCGCCACCTCACCGGGCGCGGCTACCGCCCCGAGGCGCGCATCGTCAAGGCCGAGCTGGGCCCCGAGGCGGGCATGGTCGGCGCCGCCGACCTCGCCCGGCTGGTGGCGCGCCGCTTCCGCAGGGCCACCCGCCGCCGCGTCGAGCGCTACGAACGCTACGAGCGGTACGCCCAGGCCATCCGTACCAGCCGTACGGCCCCGACCGAGGAACCGCCGTCATGACCACCCTCCCCCCGCACGTGCCGCAGCCGCAGCCGGTACGGCCGGGCGACGACGGCAAGCCCCCGGAGGACCGCCGTCACCGCAACCGCCGCCGCTGGCTGACGGCCATCGTCATCGTGCTGCTCGTCGGCGTCCCGGCGGGCTATCTGGTGGTCTCGGCCGAGCAGAGCCGCAGCAGCGGCCGCGACAAGGAGGCCGAGTCCTCGGCCACCGGCCTCCAGCCGCTGCGCCCCTCCAAGATGAAGCGCCGCATCTACGAGGTCCCGGTCCCCGGCGGCGCCACCGGTCTGCGCTACTACGAGACCAGCAACTGGAAGTCCAGCCGGCTGTACGTCCAGTTCGACGTCACCTCGGGACGGCTCGACACCTTCCTGACGGAGATGGGCGTCACCCGCTCCTCCCTCAAGGAGGGTGCCATCCCCATCTCCGCCCGTGACCAGCGCACGGTGGGCTGGGACTTCGACATCCCGGACCACGCCTGGGCGGGGGTGAGCCACAACCAGAAGGACCCCAGACCCAGCCAGGACGTGGTGGTCGACCTCTCGGACCCGGCCTTCCCCCGCGTGTACGTGGTGTCCACGGCGACGCCCTGACCACGGAGCGCTTCCGGCGCGGGGCCGGGCCCGGGTGGCTCACGCCCCGGACCAGGTTCGCCCGGCTGGCCCGCGCGGTGAAGGCGAGCCGGGACCGCCGGGGGGAGATAGTCGGTGGGACCGGTACGCCCCTCAGGCCGTGGACGAGGAGTGAGCATGCCTGATGCCGACCCCGAGGCGCCCGAACCGGGCGGATCCCGCCCCGCCCGCCGGGCCGGGCACGCCCCGCCCGCGCAGAACAAGTGGTGGACGCTGACCGCCGTGTGCCTGGGCACGTTCATGCTGCTGCTGGACATCACCATCGTGAACGTGGCGCTGCCCGACATCCAGCGGTCGCTGCACGCGAGCTTCTCCGACCTCCAGTGGGTCGTCGACGCGTACTCCCTCACGCTGGCCGCCCTGCTGCTCACCGCGGGCAGCCTGGCCGACATGTACGGCCGCAAGAAGCTCTACGTCATCGGCCTGGCGGTCTTCTGCCTCGCCTCGCTCCTGTGCGGACTCTCGAACAGTTCGCTGATGCTGCAACTGTCCCGGGGGCTCCAGGGCATCGGCGGCTCCATCATGTTCTCGGTCTCGCTGGCGCTGCTGGCGGACGCGTTCCGGGGCAAGGACCGCGGGGTCGCCTTCGGGATCTGGGGGACCATCACCGGACTGGCCGTGGCGATCGGACCGCTGCTCGGCGGGGTGCTCACCACCGGCCTGTCCTGGGAGTGGATCTTCTACGTCAACCTGCCCATCGGGGTGATCGCCGTCGCGATCACCGTGCTCAGGGTCGCCGACTCCCGCAACCCGGAGGCCCGCCACCCCGACTGGCCGGGCTTCGTCCTCTTCACCGCCGCCCTGTCGAGCCTCGTGTACGCGCTCATCCAGTCCAGCCACGACTCGTTCTCCGACCCAGTGGTCATCGCGTGCCTCGCGGCGTCGGTCGTGCTCATGATCGCGTTTGTGGTGGTCGAGCTGCGTGTCTCGCAGGCGATGTTCGATCTGGGACTCTTCCGGAAGCCGACCTTCACCGGCGGTCTGATCGCGGCCTTCGGCCTCAGTGCCTCCCTCCTGTCGATGCTGCTCTACCTCGTGCTCTACCTCCAGGACATCCTCGGGTTCAGCGCCCTGGGGGCCGGCGTGCGGCTGTTGCTGATCTCGGTCGGCATCCTGGTGATGTCCACGGTGTCGGGACGGCTCTCCTCCCGGATGCCGGTGAAGTGGCTGATCGGACCCGGCCTGCTGCTGATCGGCGGCGGGCTGCTGTGGATGCGCGGTCTGAACGCGTCGAGCGAATGGACCCATCTCATCCCCGGCATGCTCATGTCCGGCGCCGGTCTCGGCCTGGTCAATCCACCGCTGGCGTCGACCGCCGTCGGTGTGGTCCAGCCGGCGCACGCGGGCATGGCGTCGGGCATCAACTCGACGTTCCGCCAGATCGGCATCGCCACCGGCATCGCGCTGCTCGGCACCCTGTTCTCCAGCAAGATCAAGTCCTACGTGACCGACCACATCGCCGCGATCCATGGCGTCGGCGACATCGGCTCCCGGATCTCCACCGCCGTCCAGTCCGGCACGGTCACCCAGACGCTCGACTCCCTGCCGGCCGCGGCCCGGGCCCCGGTCGAGCACCTCGCCGCCGCGGCCTTCACCTCGGGCCTCAACGAACTCCTCCTCGTCGGCGCGATCATCGCGCTCGCCTCGGGCGTGATCTCGTTCTTCACGATCCGTACCAAGGACTTCGCGCAGCAGCCCTCCTGACCCCGGGCGCGGATCAATGTGCCGCTTCCGGCGGCCGGTGGTCAGTGGGGTCGCTTGGCCATGACCACCACGCCCGGGCCGGTCTGCTCGTCGGCGGGGAGCCGGAGTTCGGCGACGGGGTGCAGGCCGGCCTGCTCGATCAGGGCCACGAGTTGGTCCGGGCGCCATTTGTGGGTGGTCCAGCGAACGGGCACCCCTCCGTAGGCCTCGGTGCGCCGTGCGTCCTCGTCGCCGACGTGGGTCGCGGTGATGAAGTGGCCGCCCGGCTTCAGGGCGCGCGCGAAGTGGGCGAGGACCTGGGGGAGGACGTCGCGGGGGAGGTTGAACAGGGACCACCACCCGAGCACACCGCCGAGAGACGCCTCGCCGAGGTCGAGTTCGGTGGCGGAGGCGACGCCGAAGCGGCAGTGCGGGTAGAGGCGGCGCGCGTTCTCGATCATGCGGGGGGAGAGATCGACCCCGGAGACGTCGAGACCGCGTTCGGCGAGGTAGCCGGTCACCGTTCCGGGCCCGCAGCCGACGTCGAGGACGGGTCCGAGCCCGCTCACGGTGTCGGCGAAGGCGTCGATCGACGCCTTGAGCCAGGGATGCGTACGGATGTCGCCGAATCCCGTGGTCAGCACCATGTGGGCGTAGTTGTCGGCGACACGGTCGTAGGACTCACGGACCTCGTCGAGATCGGCCGGGCGGTCGATGGGGTGTGCGCGCATCGGCCCACCATAGGGGGCGTGACGGTACGTCGCTGTCAGGACGCCCGCGTTGTTTCAGGCGGCCTGGGCGCGTGACGTCTGGCCGAACAACGGGGCGTAGCCGGCGGGAAGTTGGGTCAGGAGGTGGGGGAGGAGGGCAGGCCCCACCAGGGTGGCGAGGTTGGTGAGGACGGTCTCGGTGTCCCAGCACGCGACGGCGTAGCCGGCGCCGGTCCGGGTGGCGATGTCCTCGACGAAGTCCCGGTCGGTCAACGGGTGGGCGGCGGACGCCTGACCGGTGAGGAGCGCGGAGGCCTCGGCGGGGAGGCAGCCGACGAGGAGGGCGCGGCCCTGATCCGTCAATTGCGGGGCGAGGGCGGGGAGTACGGCTCGCAGGGCTTCCTCGGCGCGCCGACGGGTGGGGTAGACACCGTCGTACCGGATCTTCTCCAGAAGCTGTCCGTACGTCGCTCCTGGTGCGGGCCGGGTCGCCTTGTTGAGGGTCATCGCTTCTCCATTCGCCCTTCTGACGTCACTCGTCTGCCCGCTTCCCGGGCAGCCACACCCGGCGATTCGAGTACGTTCGGAAAGGGAGAAGGAAGCCGTGGGAAGGAAGCCATGGGGAGGAAGCCGTGGGAAGGAAGCCGTGGGGAGGAAGCCGTGGGAAGGCCTGCCCCACCGCGGACAGCGGGGACGGGTGGCGGACGTCTCCGTCCGCCACCCGCTTCCCCCGCCGCCCCCCGGCAGGTGGTTCCTCGGGTCAGCCGACGGGCGGGATCGGGATCGTGGTGCTGATGGGGGCCGAGCCGTTGATCATCTTGGTGGCCGCCCCGGCGAGCCGCAGGTAGTAGTTGGACGAGACTTTGGTCCCGTCGGCGTCGAGCGTCAGGAAGTACTGGTTCGTGGGGATCTGTGACTTGTCGGTCGCGGCCGGCGCGATGGCGGTGGCCTCGTCGTACTCGTCGAACATCGCGATGAAGGCCGACTTCGTACCGCTCCGGGCGACCGCCACGGCCTGCTGCCACATGAAGTTTCCGGTCTTCCGCGGAATCTCGTTCTTGGGCGATCCGGGCTTCCAGTTGGACCAGGCGAAGCCCGGATAGATGACCGGCTGGTAGTCCTGCCCGTTCGCCCTCAGCTTGGCCATGTCGTCGATGAACAACTGCTGGTCGACGACGCCGTTGCCGACATTCCACGGGGAGACCATGTTGAGCGCCGCGTAGACGGAGGCGAAGCCCGGCTTGCCGTTGTAGTCGGTGCGCCAGCCACGCGGCACGCCGCCGATCACGTAGCAGCCCTTGCTCTTGAACCAGTTGATGAGCTGAAGCGAACTCGCCGCGGTTCCCGGCCGGTTGAGCACTCCGATGCCCCACAGCTCGACCACGGGCTTGCCGCCCTCGCGGGCGTAGGAGGCGGAGTTGGTCAGCCCGAGCGACCCGGTGATGGTGTTCGTCCAGTCGTTCTGGATCGTCGAGACCAGGTTGGCGTCGGTGAGACCGCTGATGTCGTACTCGATGTAGAAGCCGCGGCCGTACTTCTGGGCCGCGTCCCGTGCCTTCGACTGGATGTCGTTGCGCTGCTTGAAGCGGGGCTGGCCGGTGGCGGCGATGTCACTGCCGAATCGCTGGAGGGCGGCGCCGTCGATGCCGTACTGCTGCATCCACTTGAAGTGCTGGTCGACCACGGCGGTCGAGTACGAGCTGAACAGCTTGGCCGGCTGGCCGTTGCCGAGGTTCGCGTAGCCGGTCTGGTAAAGGCCCGCCGCCGGGTAGAGCGAGATGTCGGGGTACAGCTCGAACGTCTGGTTCCCCGGGGCCGGGGTCCCGCTGGCCCAGTGGGTCCAGGAGTTGATGGGGGAGCCGTCACCGGCGGCGGCGAACCAGCCCTGGTAGCCGGCGTACACCTTGCCCTTGACGCCGGGGGCCGCGGCGGCGGCGTCGGTCTGTGCCGACGCCGCCGTGGCGTCGGCTCCGGTGGTCCCCGCGTTCGCCGCGGACAGGTTGCCGGCACCGGCCCAGGCGGCGGCGCCCATGCCGACAGCGCCCGCACCGCGCAGGAAGGTACGTCGGGAATGCTCTCGTTCGCTCATGCTGATCCTCTGCGTGAATGTGTTGTGGGGGTACGTGCACCAGGGAGTACGTGCACATGGCGGACGGCCCCGCGTCGGGCAGCGCGCGTTGTCGTGCCGCGGGGCGTGGCCGCCGGAACGAGCCGGGCGGTCAGCGGGCCGTGGTCTGCCTCGCCGCGAGCGGGACGAGCGAGGACGGCACCGAGCGGAGTGCGTTGAACCACACCGTGGCCATCTTCTCGTAGCCGGCCTTGGTGGGGTGAATGCCGTCCGCGAGGTCCGAGGTGGTCAGCGCCTCGTACATCTTCACCAGGTGGACGCGTGAGCCCTTCTGGGCCACCAGCGAGGGAATCGCGGCGTTGTACGCCCTGACGCGGCCTTCGAGCGTGCTGTTCGACTGCGGCGGGATGGTCGCCACGAACAGTTCGCTCCGTGGCTTGGCCGCGCGAATCTTGTCGATCAGCGCGGAGAGGCGCCTGGGCGCGTTCGCGATGTCGTAGTTCTGGTTGAGGTCATTCGTTCCGATGAGGAGCATGACGGTGCGCGGGTCGCTCTGGCCCAGCCAGGTGTTGATGTTCGTGTCCAGCTGGTCGATGCGCCAGCCGGAGTGCCCCTCGTGGTCGCGGTCGCCCAGTGCCGTCGGGCCGTTGGTCTGGGTTCCGACGAAGTCGACGCGGTAACCGCCGGCGGCGAGGAGTTGCCACAGTTTCACGCGATAGCCCCCCGGATAAGGGGTGAAGCCGTCGGTGATCGAGTCGCCGAGCGGCATGACGCGTACCCCGCCGTTGGACTGACCGGGGACGGCCGCCGAGGCGGGGGTGCGGCCCAGCGCGGCTCCGGCGGCGGCGAGGGCGCCGGTGACGATCACCATTCGTCTGGTCGGCTGTTGCATGGGGAACTCCTTTGGGGGAGGGAGTCGGGGATCCCAGGTGGGGGAAAGCCAGGTGGGGGGAAAGCCAGGGGGGGGAAGCCAGGTTGGGGGGAGAGAGCGGGGCCGGCTTGGCAGACCGGCCCGCGTGTGGGGGCGCGGCACAAGGTCCTGCGGGTCCGAGATACCGCCCTGGTGCGGGGGCGGTTGAGTGCAAGGAAATTCAGTGGATTGTGTTACGTCAATACCTTCGGCCCGCTCAACCTGGGTGAACTCCCGAGTGGAAACCTTGTTACCTTCCGACCGCTGCCCTGTTTCGGGCGGGTGAACTGGCCATGTCGGGCGGAAAACACCTTCCTGGCACGTCACCCGGCGGTTTGTTCCGCGCCGCGAGGTGGATCGTAATTACTTTTACATGCGACCCCGGGTCACGTCTCCAGCGGCCGTGCCTCCACGGTGTGGCCGCCCTCGCTCGCCGGCCGGCGGGCCGTGAGGACCAGCCGGTGGATCGCGGGTCCCCAGACCCGGGTGAACGCGGGGTCGGTGAGCGGGATCGTCTCCGCCTCGGCGGCGAACGCCGTGGAGTCCCAGCTGAGTCGCAGACCCCGCCCGGCCGGCCGGACGACGGTCGCCGTGCCGTCCGGCCCGATCGTGACCGTACCGCTGACAAGGAAGTGCAGGGCCAGGGACGCGGGAGGGGTACGGCACCGCCAGGCGTCGGCCACCTCGACACGTTCGCCGGCGCCGCGTACGAGACGGACGGTCCTGGACCACGTCTCCAGGCCGGCCTCCGGCGGGTAGGCGGCCGCCAGATCACACGTCAGCTCGTCCGCGTCCGGGCCGCGGCGGGCGGCCACGGCCCCGGAGCGGAACCGCGCTCCCGGGGGCTGGCCGAAGCCGTTGACGACGGGCACGTTGTGGTACTCGCTGGTCATCGACCAGATCCCGTAGCGGTTCTCGTTGAACGTCTCCCTGCGGTACGTACCCACACCGGCGTCGATGACCAGCGGCTGCGCGTCGACGGCGATGATGAACGAGCCGACGTCGTTGTGGTTGTGGCTCTCGTCGTTGTGGCCGCCCTTGGCCGCCACGAGCAGCCCCCGCGCGGACCCGGGTTCCGCGCGGGCGACCAGCACCTGGGTGTCGGGCAGCCAGGTGTGCCCGGGCAGCGGGAAGGCGGCGGGCGGCGCGCCGTGCCACTCGGTGTCGAGCAGGTCGTCCAGGGCGCGGCGGAGGTCGAAGGGCTCGTCGTGGAGCGGGAGCGCCTCGTCCGGCTCGCGCAGGGCCCGGGCGTGCGCGCTCACCTCCGGCTGACCGGTGCGCCGGCCGAAGCGATGGAGCAGCGCGGGAGCGGTCTCGCGCGGACGGGCGGGACCGTCCGCGAAGTTGACGGCCCACCCGTCGCCGATCCAGGTGGACACGGGATAGCGGGCCATGGCACGGATCAGCGGATGGCCGAAGACGCCCGCGTCGGTGCCCAGCAGCGAGGTGAGGGTCTCCAGGCACTCGAAGAGGCTGGCACCGGCGCGCCACCAGTAGTGCGGCCCTTCGTCACAACCACCGTCCCGTGGATGGGCCCGGAGGTAGTTCTCCAGCCCCTGGAGGATGCGGCACACCAGGGCGGCACGGCGCTCGTCGGACTCCTCGGTCAGCGCGGTGGCCAGCAGCAGCTCCGAGTGGATCCATGGGTTCCAGTTGTTGAGCTTGGCCGTCGAACCGTCGTACCACCCCCACTCGTCCCGCTCCAGATAGGGCAGCAGGACCCGGGTGGACACCTCCTGGCGCAGCCGGCGGCGTACCAGCGGATCGTGCCGGTCCAGTTGATCGCCCACGAGCGTGTCGGTGAGGGCGAGCAGGACGGCCGTGCCCGAGGCGCCGAGGTCCAGAGTGGGGCGGCCGGGGTCGGCCAGCAGGCCGTGCCGGGGGCCGAGGACCCGGAAGTCGTGGGCGGGCCATGCCCAGGTCGTCTCCTCGCACAGGGCCCACACGCCGTCCATCACCTCGTCGGTGAACGCGTCCGTGTTGCCGGTCGTCCCGGCCGTCACCGCGGTGGCGAGGACGGCCCGGGCGAGCCGGGCCCGTCGTGCGAAGACCGGCCCCTGGTAGCCGGAACGGTCACCGTCGCGGGCGAATCGGGCGAACAGGGAGGCGGGCAGGCCCGGCCAGGGCAGTCCGAGCGACGCGGAGGCCGCCCCCAGGACACGGGTCCGGGTGTCGTCGCCGATCGCCCGCCACCGCCGGTCCGCCGGCGGGGGTACGGGGCTCCACCGGCCGATCCCGGGCATGCGGGCCGCGACCAGCGAGGGCGGGAACAGCCGGGTCAGCCGCGGGTATCCGGACCCGTCGTCGGGGTCCGCCGGCGGCGTGGTGCCGGGTGCCGCGGATTCGGGCTGCGGCGATGTCGGCGATGTCATCTGGTCGGTTCCTCTCAGAAGGGGGTGGGTGACGCGGGCGGACGGCGGGACCGTCCGTGGCCGGAGCGACCGGTCCGCCTCAGGCGGCCGCGCCGCTGTGGGTGCGCAGGCGCGGGGCGAAGGCCATGTGGAAGACGCTCGCCGCCGCTCCGACCGCGGCCGCGGAGGCGCTCAGCGTCGAGTACGTGACCCGCACCGTGCGGACCCGGCGGGCCATCGGGAAGCGGTTCACCGCCCCGGAGATCTCCGCCAGATACAGCTCGGCGACCTCGGGCGGCACCGCCGGGCCGCCGACGATCATCAACTCGGTGTCGTACAGATCCGTCATGGCGACCGCGCCCCGCGCCACGACGCGTGCCACGTCACGGATCGCGCCGGCCGCGCGGGCGTCGCCGTTCGCCGCCGCACCGCACACCGTGTCGTACGTGACCTCACCGCCCGGCACGGTGAGTCCCGCCTCCCTGGCCCGGGCGACCACGGCGGACATCGGGGCGCATTCGGGCACCATCTCGGGGCCGCCCCCGGGTGCCACCCGGCCGAGGGCGTAGGCCGTCAGCTCGCCGAACTCACCGGCGTTGCCCGACGTGCCACGGTACACATCGCCGTTGAGGAACGCTCCGCTGCCCGCCCCCGCTCCGAGGTAGAGGTAGACGAAGTCACTGCCGCTCTCACCGGCGCCGAGCCACCGCTCGCCGATCGCCGCTGCCGTCGCGTCCTTCTCCAGGAGCACGGGAAGCCGCAGGATCCGGTTCAGTTCGGCGCGCAACGGGACTTCACCCCACCCAGCCCACAACGGCGGGTCGAGGAGGACCCCCTCGTGCACGTCGAGCGGGCCCGGCGCCGCCACTCCGACGCCGAGGATCTTCGCCCCCAGCGAGCCCGCCGCGTCGACGGTCTCGGTTGTCGTCCGGGTCATCCAGTCCATGCACGACTGCGGATCGCTCTGCGCCGTGACATCGAGCGTGTGGGTGTCCCGTACGTTGCCGCACAGGTCGACCAACACGAGGGTGATCTTCTCCGGGTCGACGTGGATGCCGATGGCGCACGCCGCGTCCTGGGACAGCTTCAGCGGCACCCGCGGCTTGCCCTTGCCCGTCGAGCGGCGCTCCTCCTCCACCAGGAAACCGGTGGTGAGCAGGTTGCGCGTGATCCTGGAGACCGCCTGGGGCGTCAGCCCGGTGCGTTCCGCGATCTCGACCCGGCTGAGGGAACCCCTGACCCTGACGGACTCGATCACCAGCTTCTCGTTGAAGGAGCCCAATGCCGGCTGGTCGAAGGCGCGATGCACGGTACGACGGCGTGCGGCCGCCTCCTGCCGGCCCTGGCGCAGCCACCGGAAAGGCGTGCCCGGCGGCGACTTGGGCAGCTCCCGTGCCGCGTCGGCCAGCGAGTCCAGGGCCACGCGTGCCGACCGCGGCTGGTGCCGCAGTTCGAGCTGCGCCATCAGACAGACGGTCGAGGCCCACCCCATGGCCGCGGGCGCGGTGTGCCGCCTCGCGGTGTGCGGCAGCCCCGCGGGGCCGGCGGAGTCCCCCCAGGTGATGACATGGAGCCGGCGTGCGGACCACCGGGCGGCGAGGGAGGGCGGCAGGGGCGGAACGGGCGCCGCCTTCGGGGCCGGCCGCCGCCCGCCGGCTTCGCAGGACGCCTGTTGCGGTGGTGAGTCCTTGATCCGGGGGCCGGTGACGCGGGCGGGGTGGTCCGGGTAGTCCGGCTGCGTCCCGCGCATCATGGCGGTCAGCGCCGCGTAGCGCATCTGCCGCTCCTCGGCCGTCGCGGCGCCGACCCGTGGCTGCTGGCCGGAGGCGGCCTCGGCGATCACCACGAAGGCCGCGCCGTCCGCCGACGATCCGGCGGAGAGGAGTTCCGGGCGGTGGCAGGACAGCGGGGGATCGACCGGGAGCAGGAGGGGCGCGTCGGTGGCGCCCGGCCGGACCTGCCAGCGCTGCCACACCTTGCCGAGCGCGGTGTGGGAGAGCCCCAGATGATCGGCCAACGCCCGTGCCGACCAGACGCGTTGGGGCGGCGGCGGACCGGCGAGTGTCGCGGCGACGACGTCTGCCTCGTCGATGCGGGCGGGACGTCCGCTGCGTGGACGGTGCTCAAGTCCGGCCAGGCCGTGCGCCGCGTAGCGCTGTCGCCAGGCGGTCACCGTCGGGCGCGAGATTCTGAGTTCGCGCGCGCTCTGCGAGACGGACAGTCCCGCCGCCGCGTCCCGCACGATTCTGAGCCGGACGGCGCGGTCGCTCCTGTCCTTCGCCCAGGCGCTGAGTTCCGCGAGATCCCGGTCCGTCAATGACAATTCACCTGGCTTGTGCATGATCCCTCAGGAACCTTGTCTGTAAAAGTAGTTAGTGGCCATTCAGTTCGTGTCGGCCTGCTGGGGCGAGTGCCTCCGCCCTGGCGGCCAAGGGGCCTGCGACCTGGACGAACGCGCCGGGCACTGCCCTATCTCTACACCTCGCGAAATCGCCCTGCAACACTCGGGTAACGGGTTTTCACAGCTCAGAGGCATTGACGTCGAGCAATCCAAGGGATTTACATGGCCCCGCCGGTCCGGACGCGGACGAGGCCGCCCGTATCTCCGGGAAGGGACCAGACGACATGACCACAGTTGACCGGCCGACGCTCCGGCCGGACCAGCGGGAGAGGCCCCGCAAGGGCGGCGCTCCCGCGTCGCCCCGCCGCCGTAACAAGGCACTGTTCTGGTTCGCGGTCCCCGGCACCGTCGTGCTGTTGCTCTTCCAGTACGTACCGCTGCTCGGCAACATCATTGCGTTCCAGGACTACCAGCCCTTCACCGGCATCATGCACAGCAGGTGGAGCGGTTTCGACAACTTCAAGATCCTCTTCAACGGTGACCCCGCCTTCCTGCACGCTCTGGTCAACACACTGCAACTGACCCTGATCCAGGTGGTGTTCGTCTTCCCGTTGCCGGTTCTGCTGGCGTTGCTGCTGAACAGCCTCGTCAGCGAACGGGTCAAGCGGGTGGTCCAGAACGTGCTGTACCTGCCGCACTTCCTGTCCTGGGTCGTCGTCGTGGCCATCTTCCAGCAGATGCTCGGCAACGCCGGCCTGGTGAACGTCTTCCTCCAGGCACACGACCTGGGCACGTGGAACATCATCGGCAACCCCGATCTGTTCAAGGAACTGCTGACCTCCCAGGTGATCTGGAAGGACACCGGGTGGGCCACCATCCTGTTCCTCGCGGCACTCTCCCGGGTCGACACCGACCTGTACGAGGCCTCCGCCGTCGACGGCGCCAGCCGCCTCAGGCAGACGTGGCACGTGACACTCCCGGCCCTGCGCGGACTGGTGGTCCTGCTGCTGATCCTCCGGCTCGGCGACGCCCTGAGCGTCGGCTTCGAGCAGATCGTTCTCCAGCAGACCGGTCTGGAGAAGAACACCACGGAAGTGCTGGACACCTACGTGTACAACAACGGTCTCGTCGCGGGGCAGTGGGGCGTCAGCGCGGCCGTCGGCCTGGTGAAGGGCCTGGTCGGCGTGGCGCTGGTCCTGGGGGCCAACAAGATCGCCCATCTTCTCGGCGAGGAAGGCATCTACCGCAAATGAGCACACTCTCCACCGTGGGCCGCGGGTCCACGCGCTCCTACAGTGCCATCCCCGGCCAGTCGGGCGGCTCGCCGTGGTGGCGGTCGGTGAAGTTCCTCGTCCTGCTGGTGTGCGTGGCCCTGGTGGCGATCCCGTTCCTGGCGGTGCTCTCCACGTCACTCGCCGACACGGCCCAGATCAACAAGACCGGTGGGTTCGTGGTGTGGCCCGACCACCCCACACTCGACTCCTACCGGGCCCTCCTGGGCGGCGGCCTCGTGTCCCGGGCGATGCTCGTCAGCGTCGGTGTGACCGTCGTCGGCACCCTGGTCAGCCTGTCCGCGTCCATCTCGCTCGCCTACGGCCTGAGCCGGCCCGGCTCCTTCGGCCAGAAGCCGATCCTGCTGCTCCTGGTGTTCTCGCTGCTGTTCGTGCCCGGCCTGATCCCGAGCTACCTGGTCGTCAAGCAGCTTGGCCTGATCAATAGTTATTGGTCGCTGATCCTGCCCACCGCCGTGAACGCCTTCAACGTGATCGTCCTGCGCTCGTTCTTCACCAGCCTTCCCGGCGAGCTGATCGACGCGGCGCGCATCGACGGTGCGAGCGAATGGCGCATCCTGACCCGGATCGTCCTGCCGCTGTCGAAGGCGTCGGTCGCGGTGATCGGCCTCTTCTACGCGGTCTCGTACTGGAACGCCTTCTTCAACGCCCTCATCTACATCAACCAGTCGGTCAAGTGGCCGCTCCAACTCGTCCTCCAGACCTACGTGGTCAACAACGCCGCCATCGGACAGGGGCAGACGGCCGACCCCGCCGCCGCGCTGCCGCCCACGGTCGCGCTCCAGGCGGCCATCCTCGTCCTGTCCATCGTCCCGATCATCGTCATCTACCCGTTCCTTCAGAAGCACCTGACCAAGGGAGTGATGATCGGCGCGGTCAAGGGATGAGCCGCCCGGACGACGTTCACGGCGTCCGCGCCGGCCGCCGTCCCCGGGGCCCCGCCACACCCCGTACCGACCGCACGGAAGAAGGGAATCCCCCCATGGGTGCGCACCTCACCCGCAGAAACGTCCTCCTCGCGGGGCTCGCCACGGCGGCCCTGCCCGCCCTCGCGGCCTGCGGCGACGCCGAGGCCCCACCGCCCCCCTCGGCCAACGCGGCCGTGAAGCCGCCGGACTACGTTCCCTACCGGGGCGTGCAGCCCGACCTCCCCGGCACCAAGTCCGGGGTCCTCAACGGCTATTACCACTACCCGAGGCACCCGGTCGCGGCGGCCCCCGACGGCCCGCCGGCCGAGGGACCGCCCATCGACGTCATGACCCTGACGTTCACCCCCGTACCGCCGCCCGCGTCCAAGAACCCGATGTGGCGGAAGCTGAACGAGACCCTGGGCACCGAGCTCGACTACGAGATCGTGCCGGTGGCCAACTACCCGGTGAAGTTCGCCCTGACCGTGGCCGGCGGTGACCTGCCCGACGCCATGCTGGTGCTCCCCACGGCGCCCCGGCAGCCCGGCACACTCAACGCGCTCTTCGAGGACCTGTCGCCGTACCTCTCCGGCAGCGGAGTGCGGCGCTACCCCTACCTGGCGAACATACCCCCCGCGTCCTGGGGTCCCATGATCGTCGCAGGCGGCCTGTACGGCCTGCCGATGCCCCGCGCGAACAGCGGGTCCGCCATGTTCTACCGGTCCGACCTCTTCAAGGAGAAGGACCTGGACCCGCGTCCCACGTCGTTCAAGGACTTCCTCCAGCTGAGCAAGGACCTCTCCGACCCCCGGCACGGGAAATACGCCAACGGGGACCCCACGGTCACGCTCTACTTCATCCTGGAGATGCTGCACGGCGCGAACACCTGGCGCGAGACGAACGGGAAGTTCACCTGGTGGCTGGAGGAGAGCGACATCCTCCACCAGGCCCTCGACGCCATGCGCCAGTTGGTCAGGGCGGAGACGATCCACCCGGACGGCTTCACCACCCTCGGCAAGTTCAAGGACTGGTTCGGCAACGGCCAGATCGCCATGAACTACGACGGCAATCTGGCCTGGAACCAGTACCTCCTCCAGTACGGCGCCACCGACCCGGAGTTCGACATCGGCGCGATGATCGCGCCCGGGTTCGACGGCGGCGAGGGAACACACTGGGCCGGCCAGTCGAACTACGCGATGCTCGCCCTGAAGAAGGCGCCCAAGGAACGCATCGAGCAGCTGCTCCGGGCCTTCAACCTGCTCGCCTCGCCCTTCGGCACCGACCACTACCTGCTGCGCAAGTACGGGGTCGAAGGACACGACTTCACCTACAAGGGGCCCGACCCGATCATGACCCCGGTGGGCGCCACCAACGTGGTGCTCCCCACCAACATGACCACGGACGCCTCCCAGAGCCTCTACTACCCGCAGGACGCGGAGCCCGTACGGCGCCAGTACGCGTTCCAGCAGAGCGCGGTGGAAGTCCTCGTGCCCGACGCCTCGTACGGCCTGTACTCGGAGACCAACGTCACGTACGGCGGTCAGGCCAGGGTCGACATCATCGAGGGCCCGCTGAAGGGCTACATGCGGTCCAATGCGAGCTGGGACGACGTCCAGAGCGCCGTGAAGGGATGGCGCACGTCGATCGGCGACAAGATGCGCGGCGAGTTCGAACACGTTTGGGCCGGGCTGCACTCCTGACCCGGCCAGGCCCCCTTCACCCGAACCCGAGAACCACCACGAAAGGGATCTCGCACTGTGCACGACGACCGACGGATCACCGAGGCACGCGTCCGCAAACTGCTGGAGCGGGTCATCAGGCCCGCTCTGTACAGTGCGGCCCGCCCGCTCGCTCTCCAAGCCTGGCACGTCGACGGTGAGCCGGTGCCGTACGCCGAGGCCGAACGAGCCTCGTACGGACCGATGGCCCTCGGCGAGACCTGGGGCCGGCCCTGGGGCACCACCTGGCTCAAGGCGCGGGCCGAGATTCCGGCCGAGTGGGCGGGCAGCCGCGTCGAAGCCGTCTTCGATCTCGGGTTCGACCTGAGCCGCGGCCCCGGCGGGCAGGCCGAGGGACTGGTCCACATCGGCGGCGCCCCCGTGCAGGGACTGCACCCCTACAGCCGCAGCGCCCTGCTCACCACGGACGCGGCCGGCGGCGAGAGCGTCGACCTGATGGTGGAGCTCGCCGCCAACCCCAACATCTCCGGCAGCCAGGCCCGGGGCACCCACTTCGGCTCCCTGGAGACGGCGGGCGACGAGCACCAGTACCGCCTCGACCGGGCCGAGATCGCCGTGCGCGACGAGGAGGTCTGGCACCTGTTGCACGACATCGAGGTGCTCGACGAACTGATGCACGAGCTGCCCGAGGGGTCCGCGCGCCGCCACGAGATCCTCTACGCCCTGCGCCGGGCCGCCGACGCGCTGGACGCCCAGGACGTCAGCGGCACGGCGCGCGCGAGCCGGGACGTGCTCGCCGGCGTCCTGTCCCGCCCAGCCCACGCGTCCGCGCACACGGTGACCGCCGTCGGCCACGCGCACATCGACTCCGCGTGGCTGTGGCCCGTACGGGAGACCATGCGCAAGGCCGCCCGGACCTTCACCAACATGACCACCCTCGCGGCGGAGTATCCGGAGCTCGTCTTCGCCTGCTCCTCCGCCCAGCAGTACGCGTGGGTCAAGGAGCAGCAGCCGCAGGTCTTCGAGCGCATCAAGAAGGCGGTCACCGCGGGCACCTGGGTCCCGGTCGGCGGCATGTGGGTCGAGGCCGACGGCAATCTGCCGGGCGGCGAGGCCCTGGCCCGCCAACTGGTGTACGGGCGGCGCTTCTTCGCCGAGGAGTTCGACGTCACGCAGGAAGGGGTCTGGCTGCCCGACTCCTTCGGGTACACCGCCGCGTATCCGCAGCTCGCGAAGCTCGCCGGGGCGAAGTGGTTCCTCACCCAGAAGCTGTCCTGGAACGAGACCAACCGGTTGCCGCACCACACCTTCGACTGGGAGGGCATCGACGGGACGCGGATCTTCACCCACTTCCCGCCGGTCGACACCTACAACGCCGAACTGACTGGGCGTGAACTCGCCCACGCCGAGCGGAACTTCGCGGAGAAGGGCCCGGCCACCCGCTCGCTCGCGCCCTTCGGCTTCGGGGACGGCGGCGGCGGCCCCACCCGCTCGATGCTGGAGAAGGCCCGCAGGCTCCGCGACCTCGAAGGCTCACCCCGCGTCGAGGTCGGCGACCCGAACGCGTTCTTCGAGGCGGCCCGCGCTGAGTACCACAACCCCCCGGTGTGGCGCGGTGAGTTGTACCTGGAGAACCACCGGGGCACGTACACCAGCCAGGCCCGTACCAAGCGCGGCAACCGCCGCAGTGAATCCCTGCTGCGCGAGGCCGAGTTGTGGGCCGCGACGGCGGCGGTACGAGCCGGTGCCCCGTACCCGTACGAGCGCCTGGAGTCGCTCTGGCGGCGCGTGCTGCTCAACCAGTTCCACGACATCCTGCCCGGCACCTCCATCGCCTGGGTGCACCAACAGGCCGAGCAGGTGTACGGCGAACTGCGCGCGGAGCTGGAGGAGATCATCGGCGAGGCGGCCGGTCACCTCGGCGACACCCCCGACACCCCCGCCCACACGTTTCTCAACGCCGGCCCGTACGACCGCCGCGAAGTGGCCTTCCTCCCGGCGGCCCCCGCCGGTCCCGGCCTCCCCGGCGGCCAGCGCCTCTCCGACGGACGGGTGGCCGTGCTGGCCGAGGTCCCGGCCCTCGGCACCGGCGGCACGCCGGACACGCCCGCGACACCCGTCACCGCCCGCCCCGAGGACGGCGGATTCCTCCTGGCCAACGGGGTGCTCTCGGTGCGGATCGACAGCCAGGGCCTGGTGACGTCGGTGTACGACCACACCGCCCGGCGCGAGGCCATCGCCCCGGGAACCGCCGGCAACCTGCTCCAGCTGCACCCGGACGACCCGAACGTCTGGTCCGCCTGGAACATCGATTCCCACTACCGCGACACGGTGCACGACCTGCGCGAAGCCCACTCCGTGACCCTGGACGAGGACGGCCCGCTGCTGGCCTCGGTGCGGGTGGAACGCAGGTTCGGCGCCTCGGTCCTGGTCCAGCACCTGGAGCTGTCGGCCGAGAGCGGGCAGCTCACCGTGCGCACCGACATCGACTGGCAGGAGCGCGACACCGTCCTCAAGGCGGCCTGGCCGCTCGACGTCCACGCGGAACGGGAGAGCGCCGAGATCCAGTTCGGCCATGTGCAGCGGCCCACCCACGAGAACACCAGCTGGGACGCGGCCCGCTTCGAACTGTGGGCCCACCGCTGGGTCCATGTCGGCGAGCGGCACTGGGGAGCCGCCGTGCTCAACGACTCCACCTACGGGCACGACGTCCGCCGCGACACCCGCGAGGACGGCGGCACCACCACGACCCTGCGCCTCTCCCTGCTGCGCTCCCCGCACAGCCCCGACCCCCAGGCGGACCGGGGCCGGCACTCCTTCACCTACGCGCTGTTGGCGGGAGCGGGGATCGAGGAGGCGATCGCGGGCGGATACGCGCTGAACCTGCCGCTGCGTCCCGCGCGTGCCACGGCGGCGCCGCTGGTGACCCTGGACACCCCCGAGGTGGTGGTGGAGTCGGTGAAGCTGGCCGACGACCGCAGCGGTGACGTGGTGGTGCGGCTGTACGAGGCGTGCGGCGGCGCGGTCCGGGCGACCCTCACGGCGGGCTTCCCGCTCGCCCGGGTCAGTGACTGCGACCTTCTGGAGAACCCGGAACGCGAACTGCCGCTGTCCGGAGACCCCGCAGACCCCGCAGACACCGCCTCCGCCGCTTTCCGGATGCGCCCCTTCCAGATCCGTACCCTGCGGCTGCACCGGGACCCGGTGACTCCGTAGGACCCCGACTCCACAGGCCCCCCACTCCGTAGGCAAGAGGAGCTCCCTTTCATGCACGACGACCGGAACCTCGTCGAAGCCCGTCTGGAACGCGTCCTCAGGGAACGCCTCCGACCCGCCGTCCACCCCGTCTCCACCCCCCTGACCGTGGAGATCTGGACCGCCCCTGGCGAACCCGTGCCCGTGGCCGAGGGGCTGGCCGCCCCGACACGCCCCATCGCCCCCGGCACTCCCTGGGGCGCGCCGTGGGGCACCAGCTGGTTCAAGGTCACCGGCACGGTCCCCGCCGCGTGGTCGGGACGCACCGTCGAGGCCGTACTCGATCTCGGGTTCACCCCCCGTACCCCGGGATTCCAGTGCGAGGGCCTCGTGTACCGGCCCGACGGCACCCCGGTCAAGGGACTCCATCCGCGGAACGCGTACGTGCGCGTCGGCTCCCCCGTGGCCGGCGGGGAACAGGTCCACTGGTACGTCGAAGGCTCCTCGAACCCCGATCTCGAAGCGTCCGGCGTGCCGTTCCGGCCGACCCGCATGGGCGACAGGGCGACCGCGGGTGACGCGCCCCAGTACGTCCTGGGCGAGATGCGGCTGGCCGTCCTCGACGAGACGGTGTGGAATCTCGTCATGGACCTGGAGGTCCTCGGAGAGCTGATGGCCGAGCTGCCCGTGGACGGGGCACGCCGCTGGGAGATCCTGCGCGCGGTCGGCCGCGCGCTCGACGCCGTGGACCTCCAGGACGTGAACGGGACGGCCCGGGCCGCCCGGGACGAACTGGCCGGCGTGCTCGCCGCGCCCGCCGTCCGAGCGGCGCACCGCGTCAGCGCCGTCGGCCACGCGCACATCGACTCGGCATGGCTGTGGCCGCTGCGCGAGACCGTCCGCAAGGTCGCCAGGACCGCGTCGAACATGACCGCGCTGCTGGAGGACAACCCGGACTTCGTGTTCGCCATGTCGCAGGCCCAGCAGTACGCGTGGATCAAGGAGCACCGGCCCGAGGTGTACGCCCGGGTCAAGCAGGCGGTCGCGGACGGCAGGTTCGTGCCCGTCGGCGGCATGTGGGTGGAGTCCGACACCAACATGCCGGGCTCGGAGGCGATGGCCCGGCAGTTCGTCCACGGCAAGCGCTTCTTCCTGGAGGAGTTCGGCCTGGAGGACGACGAGGTCTGGCTCCCCGACACCTTCGGATTCGCGGCCGGACTGCCGCAGATCATCAGGGCGGCGGGCGCCACCCGGCTGCTCACACAGAAGATCTCCTGGAGCCGGACGAACACCTTCCCCCACCACACCTTCCTCTGGGAGGGCATCGACGGAAGCCGGGTCTTCACCCACTTCCCGCCCGTCGACACCTACAACTGCGAGGTGTCGGGGGCCCAGATCGCCCACGCGGCACGCAACTTCAAGGAGAAGGGCGTCGCGTCCCGCTCCCTGGCGCCGGTCGGCTTCGGTGACGGCGGGGGCGGCACGACCCGCGAGATGGTCGCCAAGGCGGCCCGGCTGCGCGACCTCGAAGGCTCGGCGACGGTCGAGTGGGAGAGCCCCGCGGCCTTCTTCGACAAGGCACAGGCCGAGTATCCCGAGCCGCCCGTGTGGGTCGGCGAGCTGTACCTCGAACTGCACCGCGCGACCCTCACCAGCCAGGCGCAGACCAAGCGCGGCAACCGCCGCAGCGAATCACTGCTGACCGAGGCGGAGTTGTGGGCCGCCACCGCGACCGTGCGCACCGGTGCGCCGTACCCGTACGAGGAGTTGGACCGTATCTGGAAGACGGTCCTGCTGCACCAGTTCCACGACATCCTGCCGGGCTCGTCGATCGCCTGGGTGCACCGCGAGGCCCGCGAGACCTACGCGCGCCTGGCCGGGGAGCTGGAAGCCATCATCGGGGAGGCGCAGCGCGCCCTCGCCGGTGACGTCTCGGGCGGCACGGAGCTGGTGTTCAACCCGGCGCCGCACGCCCGCGGCGGCGTGGCCGCGGGGGGTGCCTCCGCGCGGCCGGCCCTGGGGGACACGGTTGTGCCCGTACCGTGCGACGAGGGCGGATACGTGCTGGACAACGGCCTGCTCCGGGTGGTGGTCGATGGACGTGGTCTGGTGATCTCCGTGTACGACCACGCCGCGGGGCGGGAGGCGATCGCGCCGGGACAGGCCGCCAACCTCCTCCAGCTCCACCCCGACCTCCCCAACCAGTGGGACGCCTGGGACGTCGACGCCTTCTACCGGAACGTGGGCAGCGACCTGACCGACGTGGCCGAACTCGGTGTCGAGGGGGCGGCGGTCCGTGTCGCGCGGACCTTCGGCGCCTCGCGGGTCACCCAACTGCTGTCCGTCCCGGTGGACGCCAAGCGGCTCGACCTCACGACCGAGGTGGACTGGCACGAGACGGAGCGCTTCCTGAAGCTCGCCTTCCCGCTGGACGTGAAGGCCGACCGGTACGCCTCGGAGACGCAGTTCGGCCACGTCTACCGGCCCACGCACCAGAACACGAGCTGGGAATGGGCCCGGTTCGAGGCGTGCAACCACCGCTTCGTCCACGTCGACGAGCCGGGCTGGGGTGTCGCGCTGGTCAACGACGCGACGTACGGGCACGACGTGACGCGGGCGGTACGGACCGGTGCCGACGCCGGTACGACGACCACCGTGCGGGCCTCGTTGCTGCGGGCGCCCCGCTTCCCCGATCCGGAGACCGACCAGGGCGTCCACCGATTCAGGCACGCGCTGGTGCCGGGTGCGACGATCGGCGACGCGGTCCGTGAGGGCCACCACGCCAACCTTCCCGTACGGCGGATCACCGGCACCGCGACCGAGGTCGTGCCGCTGGTGACCGTCGACCACGACGCCGTCGTGGTGAGCGCGACGAAGCTGGCCGACGACCGGAGCGGCGACCTGGTGGTCCGCCTGTACGAGGCGCACGGCGCCCGGGCCCGCGCCACGGTGCGCGTCGACGGCGCGGACGCCGGCCGCGCCGTCCTCACGGATCTGCTGGAGCGTCCCCTCGCGGACGCCGGGCCGCCGGTGCGGACCGGCGGCGGGGTCGAACTTGTCCTGCGGCCGTTCCAGCTGGTGACCCTCCGGCTGCCCCGCACCTGACACCAGCCGTACCCGGCCACCTGACACCACGCACACCCGGCCACCGTCCCACCGCCGTGTGTGTCACGGACCCGGCCGTCGCCGGGTCCGTCCTCCCGCCGGAACTGCGGGCGCGGCTGTCCGCGGTGGTCCGCCTCGCCCCGGATCCGGCGGGCCCGGATACTGGACGAGGTGCCGCTACCGGGACGGGTGGGCCCGCCTCCAGCAGCCGTTCGGGCGCCGACGGGCAGACGGTGGGCATCGTCGGAGCCTCGCGCATCGGCCGCCGGGTGATCGCCGAACTGGCCAGGTCGGACGCGGGCTACCAGATCCTGCTCAGCGACCCCTGCGTGACGGACGACGCCCGACGGAGGCGCGCTGATCAACACCGCTCGGGGCGCCGTCGTCGACACGGCGGCCCTGACCCGGGAGTGCCGCGACGGCCGCCTGGAGGCGTACCTGGACGTCACGTTCCCCGAGCCGCTGCCGCCCGATCACCCGCTGCTGTTCCTGCCGAACGTCCTGGTCACCCCGCACATCGCGGGAGCGCAGGGCAGCGAGGTCCGGCGGCTCGGGCGGTACGCGGTCGCGGAGGTCGAGCGGTGGGTGGCGGGGGAGCCGCTCCTGGGCGAGGTCACGCGCGAGGCGCTCCCGCGCCTGGCGTGACGGAGCGGTGGCCGTCGCCGTCCGGGATCCGGCCCGCGAGGATCGGTGAACCGCGCTACTTCTTCTTGCCGCTCTTCGCCGGGGTCTGCGCCAGGGTGCTCGCCGCCGCCGCTTTCTCCGCCTTGGTGGCCTTCTTGCTGTTCAGGACCTTGCCCGCGGCCGAGGCGGCCTTCTTGCCGGTCTGCCCCTCGCTCTTCGGCGCCTGCGACACCGCGCTGGCCGCCGCCGTCTTCTCGGTCTTGGTGGCCTTCTTGCCCGCCAGCGACTTCCCGGCCGCCGTCGCGGCCTTCTCCCCGGTCTGAGCCTTGTTCTTCGACATGTGAGTCCTTTCGACAGCGGATGCGCGCGTGACGCGCGTGCTCCGCGGAGGGCTGTTCGTGCCTTGGTGCGCGTCTACCCCCCAACACCCCCGGCACGCCGGTCCAGTTGACACGAAGACGCCGATCGCGCGTGCCGGTGTCCGCGTTTCCCGGGGGATCCGCCGGCGCGCAGCGTGCCGTTACGGCTGCCCCGGCCGCCTTCGTGGGACTCCGTGAGATGTGAGAGCGTGCGGGGCGTGAGTCTGACGACAGAGAAGACCCTCCAATACCGCTCTGACGGGCCGGAAGACGGTCCTGTGTTGATCTTGGGCCCGTCCCTCGGCACCACCTGGCACATGTGGGACCGGCAGGTACCCGAGCTGGCCCGCGGTTGGCGGGTGATCCGCTTCGACCTGCCCGGGCACGGCGGCGCCCCCGCGCACCCCGCCACCAGCGTTCCCGAACTCGCGCAGCGGCTGCTGGCCACGCTCGACGCGCTCGGTGTGCAGCGCTTCGGGTACGCGGGCTGTTCCGTCGGCGGTGCCATCGGCGCGGAGCTGGCGCTGCGCCGCCCCGACCGGATCGCGTCCCTCGCCGTGGTGGCCGCCTCGCCCCGGTTCGGCACCGCCGACGAGTTCCGCCAGCGGGGGGTGATCGTCCGCGCCAACGGCCTCGACCCGATGGCCCGTACCGCGCCCGAGCGCTGGTTCACGCCCGGCTTCGCCGCCGCGCAGCCGGCCATCGTCGAGTGGGCCGTCCAGATGGTCCGTACCACCGACCCCGGCTGCTACATCGCCGCCTGCGAGGCGCTCGCCGCCTTCGACATCCGCGCGGAGCTGGGCCGTATCACCGTCCCGACCCTGGTCCTGGTCGGTGCCGAGGACCAGGTCACCGGTCCTGCCGAGGCGCGCACCCTGGTCGCCGGCATACCGGACGCCCGGCTCGCGCTCGTCCCCGGCGCCTCGCACCTGGCGCCCGTCGAGCAGCCCGCCGCCGTCACGGACCTGCTCGTCCACCACTTCTCCACGGCCTGGTTCAACCCCTCGGACACCGCCACCGGGCTGACCGTGCTGCCCGACCGGGCCGTCGCCCCCGCCGTCTCCCCGACCGTCGGCCCGGTGGCCGAGATCGCCCCCGCCGAGCAGCCGCGGGCCGTGGGCGGCCTCCCCGGCGCGGTACGCCCCGACCCGTACGAGCCGGGCATGCGGGTACGCCGTGAGGTCCTCGGCAACGCGCACGTGGACCGGGCCATGTCCGCCGCGGACGACTTCTCCGGCGACTTCCAGGAGCTGATCACGCGCTACGCCTGGGGCGAGGTGTGGACCAGGGAGGGCCTGGACCGCAGGACCCGCAGCGCGGTGACGCTGACGGCGCTGGTGGCGGGCGGCCATCTGGAGGAGCTGGCCTTCCACACGCGCGCCGCCCTGCGCAACGGCCTCACCCCGGCCGAGATCAAGGAAGTGCTGATGCAGACGGCCGTCTACTGCGGGGTCCCCGCCGCGAACTCCGCCTTCCGCGTGGCCGCGACCGTGATCCAGGAGGAGACCCGCCCCCAGTCGTAGGAGGATGGGACTCCGGGGGCGTAGGAGGATGGGACCCGGGCGGGATCGGGCCCACAGCGTTCGGTCCCCCAGCGCTCAGAGGGAGAGGTGCTCCGCGGTGAGGCTCACCAAGAAGACACATGCCTGCGTCCGGCTGGAGAAGGACGGGCGGACGCTGGTCATCGACCCCGGGATGTTCACCGAGGCGGACGCGGCGGTCGGCGCCGACGCCCTGTTCGTCACGCACGAACACCCCGACCACTTCGCGGAGGACCGGCTGCGGGCCGGGCTGGAGGCCAACCCGGCCGCCGAGCTGTGGGCGCCGCGCAGCGTGGCCGACCAGATCTCCGCGGCCTTCCCCGGCCGCGTCCACGCCGTGGGCCACGGCGACACCGTCACCGTGGCCGGGTTCGACGTCCGGGTCCACGGCGAACTGCACGCCGTGATCCACCCCGACCTCCCGCGCGTCACCAACGTCGGCTATCTCGTGGACGGCTCGCTCTTCCACCCGGGCGACGCGCTGACCGTGCCCGACCAGCCCGTCGACACCCTGCTGCTGCCCCTCCAGGCGCCCTGGAGCAAGGTCTCCGAGGTGATCGACTACCTCCGTGAGGTCAAGCCGGTGCGTGCGTACGACATCCACGACGTGCTGCTCGCCGAGCCGGGCCTGGGGCTCTACGGGAGCCTGCTCGGGTCCCTGGGCGGTACGGAACACGACAGGCTGGCGCCGGGCGCCTCGGTGGACGTCTGAGGCGCGACCGGGACGGCGCGTCCGGGACGGCGCTTCCGAGGCGCCGGGGGGCGCCGTCCTGGCCCGCCGCTCCGGTGACTGTCCGACCCCGCCGATAGGCTGGGGAGCATGCGCATCGCGACCTGGAACGTCAATTCGATCACTGCCCGGCTGCCCCGGCTGCTGGCCTGGCTGGAGAGCAGCGGGACGGACGTGTTGTGCGTCCAGGAGACCAAGTGCACGGAGGAGCAGTTCCCCTCCGAGCAGCTGAAGGAGCTGGGGTACGAGTCCGCGGTCCACGCGACCGGCAGGTGGAACGGGGTGGCGCTGCTCTCCCGGGTGGGCCTGGAGGACGTCGTCAAGGGCCTGCCCGGCGGGCCCGAGTACGAGGGCGTGAGCGAGCCGCGCGCCGTCTCCGCGCTCTGCGGGCCTGTCCGGCTCTGGTCGGTGTACGTGCCCAACGGCCGCGAGGTCGGCCACGACCACTTCGCGTACAAGCTGCGCTGGTTCGACGCGCTGGGCTCGGCGGTGCGGGAGGACGCGGCGGGGGAGCGCCCCTTCGCGGTGCTCGGTGACTTCAACGTCGCCCCGACCGACGACGACGTCTGGGACCGGTCGCGGTTCGACGGCGCCACCCATGTCACCCCGGAGGAGCGGGCCGCGCTCGCCGCGCTGCTGGCCGAGGGGCTGACGGACGTGGTGCCCCGCCCGCTCAAGTACGACCATCCGTTCACCTACTGGGACTACCGCGAGTTGGGCTTCCCCAAGAACCGGGGCATGCGGATCGACCTGGTGTACGGGAACGGGCCGTTCGCCACGGCCGTCAAGGACAGCTACGTCGACCGCGAGGCGCGCAAGGGCAAGGGCGCCTCGGACCACGCCCCGGTCGTGGTGGACCTCGACCTCTGAGCAACCATCCGGCTCCGGGCGCGGTCTCTCCGTGCGGGACCACCCCGGCGCCCGGCCGCGCGCCCTATGGTGACCCGGCCGGGGGAATGGCAGGCTGAGCAGTATGAACATCCCTTTCTTGGACAACTGGCGCAAGCGGCACGGCGACACACCCGGTTTCCCGGCCGCCTCCGCCGCCGGGGAGTCGGCCGGTGTCGCCGAGCTGCTCTCCGAATGCGAGCTGCTGCGCGTCCGGGCAGGGCAGAGCGGGCTCGAACTGGACGACTCCCCGGCGTCGTTGGAGGCACTCGACCAGCTGCCGCCGCGCTGGCGCGACGACCCGGAGGAGCTGCCCTGGCTGGGCAACGACGCGGGCCTCTATCTGGGCACGGTCATCGTCCGTACGATCCCCGGCGCCGTCTGGAACATCTGGCCCGACGGCCATCCCGTCGTACGGCTCGCCTCCGGCCGGGAGATCCAGGTCGTCGAGGCGGGCGTCGAGTGGGCCGGCACGGGCGCGCCCGAGCTGTCCCAGGTGTACGCGGAGGCCCAGGAGGTCTAGGGCCTGGCGTTTGGACCCCGGTGGCGTCGCGGAGTCCGGCGCGCGAGCGCCCGTACCAGCGCGCCTGTGCAGTAAATACGGCTTATGCCCGATTTTAGCGTGTCGGCCGTGAAGTCCCTTGTCCGGCTGGATAGTTTGCGCTGACCTCGACCGGTCGAGAGGGGGTGAGTGCGGACCGTGATGCCCGGCAGACCGCCGCGTACGGCGCGCACGTTCACGGCTGCGGCGCTCGTCCTGCTCGCCGCCGCGCTCGGCGCCGGCTGCGGCAAGGACGGCAGCCCACCGGTGAAGGGACCCCGGGTGGGCGCCCTGCCCCGGTACGCCGTGGACGGCGGCTTCCGGCTCCCCGCGTCGGCCACCTGGAACCAGGCGAAGCGGCGCGGTCACCTGGTCGTGGGGGCCAAGGAGGACCAGCCGTACATGGGCGAGAAGGACCCGGCCACCGGCGTCTACTCCGGCTTCGACATCGAGATCGCCCGGATGATGTCCGCCTCCCTCGGCTTCGCCCCCCGGTCCGTCAGCTTCCGTACGATCGCCTCCGCCAACCGCGAAACCGCCCTCCAGAACGGGCAGATCGACTATTACGTCGGCACCTACACGATCAACGACAAGCGCAAGAAGCTCGTCGGCTTCGCCGGTCCCTACTACCTCGCGGGGCAGTCGCTGCTCGTCGGCGCCGGCGAGAAGGACATCAAGGGCCCCGCCGACCTGGCCGGCAAACGGGTCTGCTCGGCCGCCGGGTCCACCCCGTACCAGCGGATCCAGCAGGACCACCCACGCGCGGAACTGGTCGCGTACGACGCCTACTCCGTTTGTGTGGACAATCTGCTGACCTTCCAGGTGGACGCCGTCACCACGGACGACACCATCCTCCAGGGCTTCGCGGCCAAGGTCCCCGACGAGCTCAAGGTGGTCGGCGAGACCTTCTCCGAGGAGCCGTACGGCATCGGCGTCCCGCGCGGCGACCACGCCCTGCGCCTGGCGCTCGACGACGCCGTCGAGGCCCACCGGAGGAACGGCGACTGGCAGAAGGCGTACGACGCCACCCTGGGCCTCTCCGGCCGCCCCGCGACCTCCGCCCCGCCCGTCGACCGCTACCCGGCGAGCTGAGGCCGGCCATGGACGTACTGACCCAGAACTTCTCCCTCTACCGCGAGGGCTTCCTGAGCACCGTCGAGCTGACGTTCTACGCGTCGCTGATCGCGCTGTCCGTGGGACTGCTCATGGCGGCCTTCCGGGTCGCCCCCGTCCGCGCCCTGCGGGCGGTCGGCGCGACCTGGGTGAACATCCTGCGCAACACCCCCCTGACCCTGCTGTTCTTCGCGGTCCTGCTCGGGCTGCCGCGCTTTGGACTGGTCCTGCCCTTCCGGCTGTTCGCGGTCCTCGCGCTCGGCTGCTACACCTCGGCGTTCATCTGCGAGGTGGTGCGCTCCGGCATCAACACCGTGCCCAAGGGCCAGGGGGAGGCCGCCCGCAGCCTCGGGATGACCTTCCCCCAGACCCTGGCGTACGTCGTGCTGCCCCAGGCGTTCCGTACGGTCATCCCGCCGGTCGGCTCCACCCTGATCGCCCTCGCGAAGAACTCCGCGATCGCCGGCGCGTTCAGCGTCACCGAGCTGCTCGGCACCTACCGGACCCTCAACGAGCGGGGGTTCAGCATCGTCTGGACCTTCGTCTGGATCGCCGTCGGCTACCTGATCATCACCCTGTCGCTGAGCGCCCTCTTCGGCGTCATGGAGAAACGCTGGGGGATCGCCCGGTGAGCGAGTCGACGGTCCTCTACGACCTCCCGGGCCCCGGCACCCGCCGGCGGCACGGCCTGTACGCGGTGGTGTCGACCGCCGCGCTGGTGGGTGTCGTCTGCTGGCTGCTGTTCCTCCTGCTGGACTCCGGGCAGTTCGCCGCCGTCAAGTGGACTCCCTTCCAGTACAAGGGGATTCAGGAACTGCTCCTGCGCGGCCTGGGCAACACCCTCAAGGCCTTCGCGCTCGCGGCCGTGCTCTCGCTGGGGCTGGGCGTCGTGCTGGCCGCCGGGCGGCTCTCCGCCCACCGGCCGGTCCGGTGGCTCGCCACCCTGCTCGTCGAATTCTTCCGGGCCATGCCCGTCCTGGTGATGATCTTCTTCATCTTCGTGGCGCTGCGGGTGCAGGCACTGCCCGCGCTGGTGGCCGGACTGACCTTCTACAACGGCTCCGTGCTCGCCGAGGTGTTCCGTACCGGAGTCAACTCGGTCGAGCGCGGGCAGCGGGAGGCCGCGTACGGGCTGGGCATGCGCAAGACCCAGGTCATGAGCTACGTGCTGGTGCCGCAGGCGGCACGGGCCATGCTCCCCACGATCGTCAGCCAGTTGGTGGTCGCGCTCAAGGACACCTCGCTGGGCTATCTGATCACCTATGAGGAGTTTCTCCACGCGGGAAAGCTCATCGCGTCGAATCTCGACTACGATTTGCCGTTCATCCCTGTGGTGATGGTGATCTCGCCGATCTACATCGGGATGTGCATGCTGCTCTCCTGGTTCGCCCACCGGCTGGCCAGGCGGCAGCGGCGCAGTCCGAGAACAGAGGCCGCGGGGGTACCCCCGGCCGAACCAGGGACGCTGCTGCCGGGCGCGCAGTAGCTCAGGGGCAATGGCCCGTCCGGCAGCAGCCGGAGATCACTTCTCGTACCGAGGACCGGCGTGCGCCAACGTCCGGCCGGGGCGGGTGGAAGGTCAGCTGCGAGCCGGTCGGGTTGTGCTCGATGTGGAGCGGGCCCGCGTCGCGGAGGTAAGCGGCGGGGGTGCCGTTCCGCGGCGTCCGGCCCGTACTCGTACGGTCGCTCCCGTTTCCCGTCTCCCGCCTACGCCGCGTCCGCCCCCTGCGGGGCCTGCCGGGCCTGCTGGGCCGCCCGCGTCACGTCCGCCACCAGCTCCACCACGTCGGGGCCGTACGCCTGCGAGTTGACCACCTTCAGCAGCAGGCAGAACGAGCCGCCGCCGTACTTGCGCGCCAGCTTCTCGTGGTGGCGGGCCAGATAGCGGGAGGCCGCCTGGTTGGTGATCGCCCGCTGCCCGCAGAAGAGGAAGACCGGGCGCGCCCCCTCGCCGGCGGTGAGCCGCGCGAGCAGGACGTACTCGGCGACCCCCGGCTCCGCCGCGTACCGCTCGGAACCTATTTCGTACGCTCCCCGGTCCGGCCCCGGCTCCGACTGCGTGTTGATCGTCACACCGGGCAGCAGCGTCTGGAGGTGGGCCGTCATCCGGCGGTTCGAGGCCGGGCCGCCGAGGCAGAACTCCGTGCGCTCACCGAAGCCTTGCTGGGTGGCGTCGTGCTGGACGATCCTCGCGTGCGCGCCGCAGTCCTTGATGAGGGCGGACAACTCCAGCAGGGCGAAGACGTCGTAGCGGTGGACCGCGCCGTCGCCGCCCGCCTCCCGGTTGACCACGAGCAGGCAGTCGGAGTGCCCCGGGAGCCCGAAGAAGGCCTGCTTGCGGCGCAGTGCCCGCCGCCAGAGATAGGTGCGGAAGATCCACCCCAGAGAAGCGGTGACCCCCGCGGCGACCACGCCCAGCACGATGTTGCGTACGTCGTCCGTCATGGGCGCGCATGCTAGCGGGGGCGGGCCGCCACCGCACCACTGTTCGAGACGGTCCTGGCGGGCAGGTTGCCGTGAAGTTACAGTGCGCGGACGGTTCCTGACTGGAGGTACGGATGCATCGCTCCGCTGTTCGGAATGTGTCGGCCGTGGCCGTCGCCGCGGCCATGCTCGCGGTGGGCGCGGCCGCGCCGCCCTCGACGGCGGCCCCCGGGGCTTCGGCTAAGACCCCCGCCACCAAGCCGCCGGTGAAGACGCCGGTGGCCGCGGGATACGGGGGAGCGGTGGCGAGCGTCGACGCGGACGCCTCCGCCGCCGGGATCGAGGTGCTGCGCCGGGGCGGCAACGCCGTGGACGCGGCGGTGGCCACGGCCGCGGCGCTCGGAGTCACCGAGCCCTACTCCGCCGGGATCGGAGGCGGTGGCTACTTCGTCTACTACGACGCCAGGTCCCGTACGGTCCAGACCATCGACGGCCGTGAGACCGCCCCCCGGTCCGCCGACTCCGGACTCTTCCTGGAGGACGGCAAGCCGATCCCGTTCGCGGACGCGGTGACCAGCGGGCTGAGCATCGGCACGCCCGGCACCGCCGCCACCTGGGACACCGCGCTCGACGCGTGGGGCAGCAGGTCCCTCGGGCAGCTGCTCCAGCCCGCCGAGAAGCTCGCCAAGGACGGTTTCACCGTCGACGAGACCTTCCGCACCCAGACCCAGGCCAACCAGGCGCGGTTCGCCGACTTCCCGGCGTCCGCGAAGCTGTTCCTGCCCGGCGGGCAGCTGCCGGTCGTCGGCTCGACCTTCAAGAACGCCGATCTGGCGCGTACGTACGCGGAGTTGGGGCGCCGGGGGACCGACGCCCTGTACGAGGGCGAGCTGGCCCGCGACATCGTCCGTACGGTACGGACGCCTCCCGTCGACCCGAAGGCGACCCGCGTCGTCCGCGCCGGCGACCTCAGCACCCGGGACCTCGCCGCGTACCGGACGAAGCGCCAGGCACCGACGAAGGTCTCCTACCGGGGCCTCGACGTGTACGGCATCGCGCCGTCGTCGTCCGGCGGTACGAGCGTCGGCGAGGCGCTCAACATCCTGGAGAACACGGACCTTTCGAAGGCCACCCAGGCGCGGTACCTCCACCGCTACATCGAGGCGAGCCGGATCGCGTTCGCGGACCGGGGCCGCTGGCTCGGTGACCCCGCCTTCGAGGACGTCCCCACCCAGGGGCTGCTGTCGCAGCGCTTCGCGGACTCACGCGAATGCCTGATCAAGGACGACGCGGTCCTCAAGAGCCCGCTGGCGCCCGGCGATCCGGCCAACCCGACGCCGTGCGCGCCGGGCGGCACCGCCGCGCCGACCACGTTCGAGGGCGAGAACACCACGCACCTGACGGCCGCCGACAAGTGGGGCAACGTCGTCGCGTACACCCTGACGATCGAGTCCACCGGCGGCAGCGCGATCACCGTGCCGGGGCGGGGCTTCCTGCTCAACAACGAGCTGACGGACTTCTCGTTCGCCCCGGCCAACCCGGCGGTCCACGACCCGAACCTGCCCGGGCCCGGCAAGCGCCCGCGCTCCTCGATCTCCCCGACGATCGTGCTGGACCGGCACGACCGGCCCGTCCTGGCGCTCGGCTCGCCCGGCGGCTCGACCATCATCACCACGGTTCTCCAGACCCTGACGGGCGTGGTCGACCGGGGTCTGCCGCTGGTCGACGCGATCGCCGCGCCCCGCGCGAGCCAGCGCAACGCGGCGGCCACGGAGCTGGAGCCAGGGCTGTGGAACAGCCCCGTGCGGCAGCAACTGGAGGCGCTGGGGCACGTGTTCACGCAGAACCCGGAGATCGGCGCCGCCACCGGCGTCCAGCGACTGCCGGACGGCCGCTGGCTGGCGGCGGCGGAGACCGTCCGCAGGGGCGGCGGCTCGGCGATGGTGGTCAGCCCGGCCGGCAAGCAGTAGGCCGGCAAGCAGTAGGCCGGCAAGCAGTAGGTCGGCAGGCAATAGGCCGGCCGGCAAGCAATAGGCACGGCACCTGAGGACGGCCCGCGCCCACGGCTCACAGAGCCGTGAGGATGCGCGGGCCGTCCGTCGTGATCGCGACCGTGTGCTCCGTGTGCGCCGCGCGGCTCTTGTCCAGCGTGCGGATCGTCCACCCGTCGGGGGCGGTGTAGTGCCGGTCCGTGCCGCTGGCGATCAGCATCGGTTCGATCGCCAGCACCATGCCGTGGCGCAGCGGCATCCCCCGGCCGGGACGGCCCTCGTTCGGGACGCCCGGGTCCTCGTGCATCGTCCGGCCCACGCCGTGCCCGCCGAAGCCGTTCGGTATGCCGTACCCGGCCGCACGGCAGACGCGGCCGACCGCGTGCGCGATGTCGCCGATGCGGTTGCCGACGACGGCCGCCGCGATCCCCGCCTCCAGCGCCGCCTCGGCCGTCTCGACGAGCCGTACGTCCGCCGGTCTGGCGCGGCCCACCGTGAAGCTGACCGCCGAGTCTCCCACCCAACCGCCCAGCGTCGCCCCGCAGTCGATGCTGACCAGATCGCCGTCGTGCAGCCGGTAGGTGTCCGGGATGCCGTGGACGATCGCGTCGTTGACCGACGTACAGATGACGGCGGGATAGGGGAGGGGCGCCCAGGCGGGGTGATAGCCGAGGAAGGGAGAGTCCGCTCCCGCCTCGCGCAGCACGGCGCGGGCCCTCTCGTCCAGGGCGCGCAGCGGGACCCCCACGGCCGCCGCGTCCCGTACCGCCGTCAGCGCTTGTGCGACCACCCGGCCGGCGGCCCGCATGGCATCCAAGGACGCATCGGTTTTTATCTCCACCATCCCCGTAACGATACGGTTCGGCGGCCACGCCGGGTCCTCCCTGCGCCCCCGGGTTGAGGGTTCTCCCTACGCCCCCGAGATGAGCCGGTCCACCGCCGGGGTGCCCGACGTGTAGCCCCGGCCGTTCGTCACCGGAGGCAGGGGCATGGCGGCTGGCGCGGGGCCCAGGGGCGCGGCGGGCCAGACCTGGGCCGGGACCAGCCCGAGGCCCTGGGGCTGGGCGGCCGGCTGCGGGGCGGCGAGGCCCCTGGCCGGCACCGGCACCTGCGCGAGCATCGGCTGCGGTACGGCCGGCGGCAGCGGGGCCGGGGTGACCTGGCGGCCGTACAGCACCTGCTCCATCCCGGAGATCAGGCGCTGCACCTCGTCCGCCCGCCGCACGACCAGCCGCAGGAACCGGC
The DNA here is from genome assembly GCF_044744165.1 of Streptomyces sp. NPDC087420. NCBI lineage: Bacteria > Bacillati > Actinomycetota > Actinomycetes > Kitasatosporales > Streptomycetaceae > Streptomyces > Streptomyces sp. NPDC087420. The sequence continues at coordinate 43,367 of NZ_JBIUXU010000007.1, read as the reverse complement.
TGGACGATCCCACCTTGTTGCCGCACTCGCGCACCAGCACCCCGTGCTCCGCCAGCAGCCGGTCGCGCAGCACCGCGCCGTCCACGCCCTCCGGGAGCCGCACGAACGCGAAGTTGCCCTGTGAGGGGTAGACCGTGAGCCCCGGCAGCTGGGCGAGCCGGGCGATCATCGCCTGCCGGTCGCGCCGGGCCAGCTCCAGGCTCTCGGCGTACTCCTGGCGGTGCTCCTTCAACATGAACACCACATGCTCGGCGAAGGCGTTGAGGTTCCACTTGGGAAGCATCGAGCGGACCTTCCCGGCGAGCGACGGATTGGCGACGAGATAGCCGAACCGGACTCCGTGCAGCCCGAAGTTCTTGCCGAGGCTGCGCAGGACGATCACATTCGTACGGAGCGGGGCCTCGTCCACGACGCTGGTCTCGCGCGCCGCGTCGGCGAACTCCAGGAACGACTCGTCCACGACGACGAGGTCGAGGTCCCGGAGGGAGTCGCACAGGTAGAGCACCTGGGCCTTGGTCAGCAGCCCGCCGTCCGGGTTGTTGGGGTTGCAGATGACGGCGGTACGGGAGCCCCGGTCCTGGACAAAACGCACGAAGGCCTGGGGGTCCAGCCGGAAGCCGTGCGCCTCCGGCAGCAGGAACATGTCGCAGCGCTTGCCGGTCTCCATCGGCTGGTCGGTCCACCGCCCGAAGGTCGGGACGGGCACCGCGAGCGAGTCGCGGACCAGCAAGTGGTCGATCCAGGTGATGAGTTCGGTGGAGCCGTTCCCCATGGCAACGGTCTGCGGATTCAGACCGAGGACCTGGCACAGCTCGGCGGTGATGGTGTCGGCGCCGCTCGGATAGTAGGTGAGGATGTCGCGGATCCTCGCGCCCAGCGCCTCGAACATCGCGGGGGTGGGGAAGTACGGGTTGCACGGGACGCAGAAGTCGGCGATCCGGCCCGCCGCCCCGCCGCCCGCCCGGTTGAGCATGGAGATCGAGGGGCTGTGCGCGGTGGACGCACGGAAGAGTGCGGTGACATTGCCGGCCATGGCCTGCCTTCCCTGCCGGGGGCGGCCCACCGGGGATGTGCGGACCGCCCCTCTATACGGCCGCGGCGGGGGGCGCGTTCAGCGGAGGGGCCGAGGGGGAGGGGTGAACGAGCCCGGGACGCGCGGGAGTTCACCACGGGACGGCGTACCTGGTGTGCTTGCTGTGCTCGGTGTGCTCAGTCCGCGACGGCCAGCAGGACGCGGTGATGGCGCGGCTTCTCGATCTCGTCGACCACCGCGATCGCCAGGTCCGCGTGCGCGAGCCGGCCGGGGCCGTTCACTTGGCGGCCCAGTGCCGTCCGGTACCGGCCGGCACTGGGCGCGGCGGCGTCCAGGTCCATCGGCGGCGCGATCACCAGCCAGTCCAGCGCGCCGCCCGCCGCGACGAGCGTGTCGAACTCCGACACATGGCCCTGCGTGAAGGCCCGGTACGCCGCCGGGAAGTCCGGCGCGTCCATGACCCGTACGCCGGGCGCCGTCTCCAGCGCCGAGGCGATACCCAGCGCCACCAGGCGCCCGACACCGGCCCGGGCCAGCCCGGCGATCATGGCCTTCGCTCCCGCGACGAAGAACTCCTCCGCCCCGATGTCCAGCCGGGCGGCCGTGTTGACCGCCGCGTCATGACCGGCGGCCGTCGCGGCCACGCTGTCCGGGTCCGTCGCGTCGCCCCCTACCACCGTCACCCCGGTCCGGGTGAGACCCCGGTGCCGCCCCGGATCCCGGACCGCCGCCGTGACGCGGTGGCCCCGGTCCACCGCCTCGGTCACGACCGCCCGGCCGACCCGTCCGCCCGCTCCGAAAACAATGATGTCGCTCATGCCGGGGACCGTAGAACGCCGACCCCCGGTTACCGCAAGGGAACCGGCCACGCGGCCACGGCCCCGGCACGCCGTCCCCTATCGTCGGAAGGATGACCCAGAAGACGAGAGAACCGTTGCCGGCGGACCTGTTCCCGGACCCGCGCTGCTCGCACGGGCCGCGACCCTTCCGGGTCGGCGACAAATGGTCGGCCCTGGTGTTGCGCTGTCTGGAGGGCGGGCCGCGTCGCTTCACCGAACTGCGTGTTCCCCTGCACCACATCAGTGCCAAGGTGCTCACCCAGACCCTCCGGGCGATGGAGCGCGACGGTTTCCTCACCCGTACCGCGTACGACGAGAACCCGCCCCGGGTCGAGTACGAACTGACGGCGCTCGGGCGGGCGTTGATCGTTCCGCTGGACACCCTGTGCGCCTGGACGCGTGATCATCTTCCGCAGTTGACGGAGGCGAGGGCGGCCTCGTCGCCCTTCTCGTCGGAAGCGGGGAACGCCGGTGCCGGGGAGCCGGGCGAGGGGCGTGCCTGCGGGCCCGGGAGCGCGTAGTCTCGCGTCCGTGACCACCCTCGACGAAGTCGGCGAACTCGGCCGCGCCCGCTATGTCAGCATCACCACCTACCGCAAGGACGGCACGGGTGTCGCCACCCCCGTCTGGCACGCCGTGGAGAACGGTGAGCTGTTCATCTGGACCAGGGACGACGCCTGGAAGGTCAAACGGATCCGCAACAACGGCCATGTGGTCCTGGCGGCCTGTGACGTGCGCGGACGCATCGCGCCGGGCGCGACCACCGTCGAGGGCACGGCCCGGGTGCTGGACGTGTCCGAGAACGACCGGGTGCGTCGGCTCCTGACCCGCAAGTACACCTGGCAGTTCTGGGCGATCGACCGGCCGGCCCGGATTTTCCGGCGCGGCAAGACCAAGACGGTCGGAATCGCCGTCACGTTCTGAGCGGCGGCCCCGGCACCGGCCCTGGCACCGGCCCCCGTGCGGACCCCCGTACCGGCGCACTGGCGCAGCGTGGTGTGCCGATCACACCGCACCGTCCCGGAAAAGTGCGCGTAGCCGTCCTGTAACACGGCTGCGGTCGAATGCCACCTGACCGCAGGGCAGGCACGGGGGGTCAGAACGGGGCAGCGATGACGGTGCATCAACTCCCGGCAGAAATAGGCGCGTTCGCTCGGTACTTGCGCGACCTGACGTCGTTGCTCGACCCGGGCGGCGGCTGGTACGGCGTGTTCAGGCAGCGTGACCCCGACGGGCTGCGCGCCTGTTTCGACGGCGTCGAGATACCCCCGTGGGACGTCGTGGAGTCGCTGCTCCAGGACTTCGGCGCGGGCCGGGACACCGAGCAGGCGGCGGCCGAGGCGGCACGCGCGCGCCGGCTGCACGCGGCGTCCGCCGCCGCGTACGACCGGCGGGCCGGTGGCGAGGAAGCGCTGTCGGAGCGGCTGCGGCTGATGCTCCGCGAGCAGGCGTACGCCGTGGAGCGGGCCGACGAGCTGGTACGGCAGCTCCGTACGACCCCGGAGGGCTCGCCCGAGGGCGGGCAGCTGGCGCACGACCTCGCGTGGGTGCGTGACGACCACGCGCGCGCGTCCGCGCGCTGCGCCGAACTCCGCTCCCGGCTCACCGCCCTGACCACCCCGGGGCGCGGCGGACCGGCCCCGCGCCCGGTGGCGCCCGAGGGCTGGTTCCGCGCGGAGGAGTCCCCGGCGGACGAGGAGTCCGTGTTCGGCACCCGCGACCCGGCCCCGCTCCGGTCCGCGCCCCGCGACACCGCCCCGGGCTCCGCCCGGCACGCGGGCGGGGGTACGGGCGCGGGCGGGACCGGCGGCGCCCCGTCGTCGTGGACGGGCGAACCGCGTGCGGCCGGCGCCCATGGCCAGGCCGCCCCGCAGGGGCCGTACGGAAGCGGGAACGGCCCCGCCCCCGCACCTCGCGACGGCGCGTGGGGGCCCGGAGCCCCGTTACAGCGCCAGGGACACGGCCCTGCGAGCGTGGGTCAGAGTGCGGGCTCGGGCCCGCGGGCCGGCGACCCCGGTGCCGTACGGGACAGCTCGCCGCAGTGGGCCGGGGAGATCCCAGGGGCCGCGCCCCGCGACGAGGAACCCGCGCCGCCCCGGCAGAAGAAGCGCGGCGCCGCCGCCAAGCGCAAGCCGCGCGGGGCCCGGTTCGCCGGACTCGACCTCGACGACGACGCCGACGAACCGGTCGCCACGCCCCTCACCGCCGCCCCGCCCCCCAGCGCCCGCGACACCCCGCGCGGCGCCCGCTTCGGCGGCGCGCTCGCCGATGCCGCCCGCCCCGCCGAGCCCGTCCACTCGCCCGAGGACCTGCGCGCCGCCGCCGACCTGGTCGCCTCGCTCGTCGGGCTCCGCGCCCAGGGCCGGTCCGGCGAGGCGCACGTCCTGCTCTGCGAGGCCGCCGGACGACCGCCCGGCCAGCTGCCGCTGCTCGCGGCCGAACTGAACCGCGCGGGCCTCGGCGCCGACTGGGCCGAGCTGCTCTGGGAGGCCGCCTCCCTGCCGCCCGCCCAGCTCGCCGCGGCGGCCGGGGCGCTCGCCGTCGCCGGCCGCGACGACGACTGCGGCCAGCTGCTCCGCCAGGGCGCCTCCCGCCCCGCCCAGGAGATCGCCGACGCCGTGCTCGCGCTGGGCGAGGCGGGCCGGGCGCACGAGGCGCAGGCGCTCCTGAGCACCTTCGTCCAGGCCCGTACGCCGGAGGACGCGGCGCGGATCGCCGTACCGGATCCGCGCCGTCTCGTACCGCAGCTCCTCGACGCGGCGCGGGCCGTCTCGGCCGGTCACGAGCGGGATGTCGTGCATGCCCTGCGGCTGGCCGGGATCGGGGCCGCCTGACCCGTCGGCGCTCCGATCCGCCCGTTGTCGACCGCTCGGGTGTGAAACTTGATCGACTCTGCGGGTTAACGACGATGGTCTTGCCCCCGTGTGTGGCGGGGCTTACGTTCTCCTCCTACGCATCGCATCTACGTGCGTAGAAAGCTCGTCGACGATCCCGCCCAAGGAGCAGTCCCGTGGCCAGAGTCGTACGCGCCGCACTCGTCCAGGCGACCTGGACCGGCGACACCGAATCCATGATCGCCAAGCATGAGGAGCACGCCCGCGAGGCGGCCCGGCAGGGCGCGCGGGTGATCGGCTTCCAGGAAGTCTTCAACGCGCCGTACTTCTGCCAGGTGCAGGAGCCCGAGCACTACCGGTGGGCCGAGCCCGTCCCGGACGGTCCCACCGTCACGCGGATGCGCGAGCTCGCCCGGGAGACCGGGATGGTGATTGTGGTCCCCGTCTTCGAGATCGAGCAGGCGGGCTTCTACTACAACACCGCCGCCGTCATCGACGCCGACGGCACGTACCTCGGGAAGTACCGCAAACACCACATTCCGCAGGTGAAGGGCTTCTGGGAGAAGTACTACTTCAAACCGGGGAACGCCGGCTGGCCCGTCTTCGACACCGCCGTCGGCCGGGTCGGCGTCTACATCTGCTACGACCGGCACTTCCCCGAGGGCTGGCGCCAGCTCGGCCTGAACGGCGCCCAGATCGTCTACAACCCGTCCGCCACCTCGCGCGGCCTCTCCGCCCACCTCTGGCAGCTGGAGCAGCCGGCCGCCGCCGTCGCCAACGAGTACTTCATCGCGGCGATCAACCGGGTCGGCCAGGAGGAGTACGGCGACAACGACTTCTACGGCACGAGCTACTTCGTGGACCCGCGCGGCCAGTTCGTCGGCGAGACGGCGAGCGACAAGGCCGAGGAACTGCTCGTCAGGGACCTGGACTTCGGGGTGATCGACGAAGTGCGGCAGCAATGGGCGTTCTACCGGGACCGCAGGCCCGACGCGTACGAGGGACTGGTGCAGCCGTGACCGGCACGACGGACGTCCCGCAGGCCACCGGGCGCCCCGGCACCCCCCAGGGCACCGACCGGCTCCTCGACCGCCACCGCGCGGTCCTCCCCGACTGGCTCGCCCTGTACTACGACCGGCCCCTGGAGATCACGCACGGCGAGGGCCGCCACGTGTGGGACGCCGACGGCAACCGCTACCTGGACTTCTTCGGCGGCATCCTCACCACGATGACCGCCCACGCGCTGCCCGAGGTCACCAAGGCGGTGAGCGAACAGGCCGGGCGGATCATCCACTCGTCCACGCTCTACCTCAACCGCCCCATGGTCGAACTCGCCGAGCGGATCGCCACCCTGTCCGGCATCCCGGACGCCCGGGTCTTCTTCACCACGTCCGGTACGGAGGCCAACGACACGGCCCTCATGCTGGCCACCACCTACCGCGCGTCGAACCAGATCCTGGCGATGCGCAACAGCTACCACGGCCGGTCCTTCTCCACCGTGTCCATCACCGGTAACCGCGGCTGGTCGCCGACCTCGCTCTCCCCGCTCCAGACGCTGTACGTGCACGGCGGGGTCCGCGACCGGGGCCCGTACGCGCACCTCGGCGACGACGCCTTCATCGAGGCGTGCGTGGCCGACCTGGAGGACCTGCTCGGCCACAGCCGCGCACCGGCCGCGCTCATCGCCGAACCGGTGCAGGGCGTCGGCGGGTTCACCGCCCCGCCCGACGGGCTGTACGCCGCGTTCCGCGAAGTCCTCGACCGGCACGGCATCCTGTGGATCAGCGACGAGGTGCAGACCGGCTGGGGGCGTACGGGCGAGCACTTCTGGGGCTGGCAGGCACACGCCGCGAGCGGTCCGCCCGACATTCTCACCTTCGCGAAGGGTATCGGCAACGGCATGTCCATCGGCGGGGTCGTGGCCCGCGCCGACATCATGAACTGCCTGGACGCCAACTCCATTTCGACCTTCGGCGGCAGCCCCGTCACCATGGCGGCCGGCCTCGCCAACCTCTCGTACCTGCTGGAGCACGACCTCCAGGGCAACGCCCGGCGGGTCGGCGGACTGCTGATCGAGCGGCTGCGGGGGATCGGCGCGGGGGTCGACGCCGTACGGGAGGTCCGCGGCCGGGGCCTGATGATCGGCGTCGAACTGGTGAAGCCGGGCACCGACGAGGCGTCGCCCGAGCGGGCGGCGGCCGTACTCGAAGCGGCGCGCGCGGGCGGGCTGTTGATCGGCAAGGGCGGCGGCCACAACACCAGCGTGCTGCGGATCGCCCCACCGCTCTCCCTCACCGTCGCCGAGGCGGAACAGGGCGCGGCCATCCTCGAACAGGCCCTGCGGGGCATCTGATCCGTCCCGACCGCTCCGGCGCGGCGGCCAACAGCCGCTCGGGCCGGGGCAGTCGGCCCAACAACCGCCCGCGTCAGGGCAGTCGGACCAACAACCGCCTCCGCAGGGGCAGTCGCACCGCAAGAAAGGGAGCGCCACCACCATGAGCACCCGCACCCTGATCCGTGGCGGGCTTGTCATCACCGCCGCCGAGGAGACCCACGCCGACGTCCTGATCGAGGACAGCAGGATCGTCGCCCTCGCCGCGCACGGGTCCACGGTCGCGGAGGGCTGGACCGCCGAGCGGACGATCGACGCGACCGGGAAGTACGTCATCCCCGGCGGGGTCGACGCCCACACGCACATGGAGATGCCGTTCGGCGGCACCCTGGCCGCCGACACCTTCGAGACCGGCACCCGCGCCGCCGCCTGGGGCGGCACCACCACGATCGTCGACTTCGCCATCCAGTCGCCCGGCCGCGCGCTGCGCGAGGGCCTCGACGCCTGGTACGCCAAGGCGGACGGGCAATGCGCCATCGACTACGGCTTCCACATGATCGTGGCGGACGTGAACGAGAGTTCGCTGAACGAGATGGACCTGCTGGTCCAGGAGGGCGTCACCTCCTTCAAGCTCTTCATGGCCTACCCCGGCGTCTTCTACAGCGACGACGGCCAGATCCTGCGGGCCATGCAACGGGCCTCCCAGAACGCCGGGTTGATCATGATGCACGCCGAGAACGGCATCGCGATCGACGTCCTCGTGGAACAGGCGCTCGCCGAGGGCCGCACCGACCCGCGCTACCACGGCGAGGTACGGAAGGTCCTGCTGGAGGCCGAGGCCACCCACCGCGCGATCCAGCTCGCGCGGGTCGCCGACGCACCGCTGTACGTCGTGCACGTATCGGCCGAGGAAGCGGTCGCCGAGCTGGCGCAGGCCCGCGACAAGGGGCTGCCGGTCTTCGGCGAGACCTGTCCGCAGTACCTCTTCCTCTCCACCGACAACCTCGCCGAGCCGGACTTCGAGGGCGCCAAATACGTCTGCTCGACCCCGCTGCGGCCCAGGGAGCACCAGGCGGCGCTCTGGCGCGGGCTGCGCACCAACGACCTCCAGGTGGTCTCCACGGACCACTGCCCGTTCTGCTTCACCGGGCAGAAGGACATGGGCCGGGGCGACTTCTCCAAGATCCCCAACGGGCTGCCCGGGGTGGAGAACCGGATGGACCTCCTCCATCAGGCCGTGGTCGAGGGGCACATCACCCGCCGCCGCTGGATCGAGATCGCCTGCGCCACCCCGGCCAGGATGTTCGGCCTCTACCCGCGCAAGGGCACCATCGCGCCGGGCGCGGACGCCGACGTCGTCATCTACGACCCGCACCACGAGCAGACGCTCTCCGTCGCCACGCACCACATGAACGTCGACTACTCGGCGTACGAGGGCAAACGGATCACCGGGCAGGTGGAGACCGTGCTGTCCCGGGGCGAACCCGTCATCGACCGGCGGGAGTTCACCGGCCGCGCGGGCCACGGCCAGTACACCCCGCGCGCCACCTGCCAGTACCTCGACTGAGCACGGGCGCCGAACGAACCAAGCGAACCAAGCGAACGATGTGAACCAAGCGAACCAAGCGAACCAAGCGATCTAGGAGTGGCACGGCCATGGACTTCGGACTCGTCCTCCAGACCGACCCGCCGGCCTCGGCGGTCGTCGGGCTCATGCGGCGCGCGGAACGCAACGGGTTCCGCTACGGCTGGACCTTCGACTCGGCGGTCCTCTGGCAGGAGCCGTTTGTCATCTACAGCCGCATCCTGGAGCACACCACCAGCCTGATCGTGGGCCCCATGGTCACCAACCCGGGCACCAGGACGTGGGAGGTGACCGCCTCCACCTTCGCCACCCTCAACGAGATGTACGGCAACCGCACGGTCTGCGGGATCGGGCGCGGCGACTCGGCGATGCGCGTCGCCGGCCGCAAGCCCAACACCCTGGCCAGGGTGGGCGAGGCGATGGAGGTCATCCGCGACCTCGCGGAGGGCCGCGAGGCGGTCGTCGACGGCCAGAGCCTGCGGCTGCCGTGGGTACGGGACGGGAAACTGCCGGTCTGGATGGCCGCGTACGGGCCCAAGGCCCTGGCCCTCGCCGGGCAGAAGGCCGACGGCTTCATCCTCCAGCTCGCGGACCCGTATCTGACCGAGTCGATGATCAAGGCGGTCCGCACCGCCGCCTCGGACGCCGGGCGGGACCCGTACTCCATCACGATCTGCGTGGCGGCGCCCGCGTACGTCGGTGACGACCTCGCCCACGCCCGCGACCAGTCGCGGTGGTTCGGCGGGATGGTCGGCAACCACGTCGCGGACCTGGTGGCGCGCTACGGCGAGCACTCCGGGCTGGTACCCGACGCGCTGACCGACTACATCAAGCAGCGCGAGGGGTACGACTACAGCCACCACGGGCGCACGGACAACGCGTCGGCGGACTTCGTCACCGACGAGATCGTGGACCGGTTCTGCCTGCTCGGTCCCGTCGAGGCGCACATCGAGAAGCTGGAGGCGCTGCGGGCCCTGGGCGTCGACCAGTTCGCGCTCTACAACATGCACGACGCGAAGGAAGCGACGATCGACGCGTACGGCGCCGAGATCATCCCGCACTTCCAGGACTGACCCGCTCTCCCCCTCCCCTGCCGTGTTCTTCGTCCCCTCCGTACGAAGGGTTCCGCCGCGATGACCGCGATAACCGAGACCGGAACAGACGAGGGCGGCCGGGTCGAACTCGCGCCCGGCGCGACCCCCGGAGACAGCCGCTTCGTCAACGAGGACCTGCTGCCGGTCCCGGTCGCCCGCCGCACCTGGACCACGTACAACTTCGCCGCGCTGTGGATCGGCATGGCGCACAACATCCCGTCCTGGCTGCTGGCTTCGGGCCTCGTCACGCTCGGCATGGACTGGAAGCAGGCGGTCCTCACGATCGCCCTGGCCAACCTGATCGTGCTCTTCCCGATGCTGCTGACCGGGCACGCGGGACCCAAGTACGGCATCCCCTTTCCCGTCCTCGCCCGCGCCTCCTTCGGTTTGCGCGGCGCCAACCTGCCCGCGCTGATCCGGGCGGCCGTCGCCTGTGCCTGGTTCGGGATCCAGACCTGGATCGGCGGCCAGGGCATCTTCGTCCTGCTCGGCAAGATCTTCGGCGGCTGGGCGGAGGCGTCGCGGGTCGGCGGCCAGCCCTGGACGCTGTGGGTCTGCTTCGTCCTCTTCTGGGCGCTCGAACTCGCCATCATCTACCGGGGGATGGACACCCTCCGGCGCTTTGAGAACTGGGCCGCGCCGTTTGTCATCGTCGGCGCGCTCGTGCTGTTCCTCTGGATCACCGTCAAGGCCGGCGGCCTCGGCCCGCTGCTCGACCAGCCGTCGAAGCTCGGCTGGGGGGCCGACTTCTGGCCGGTCTTCTTCCCGTCCCTCATGGGGATGATCGCCTTCTGGTCCACGCTGTCGCTCAACATCCCCGACTTCACCCGCTTCGGCGCCGGACAGCGCGCGCAGATCTGGGGGCAGACGCTCGGACTGCCCACCACCATGACGGTCTTCGCGCTGCTGTCGGTCTTCGTCACCTCCGGCTCGCAGGCGGTGTACGGAGCGGCCGTCTGGGACCCGGTCGCCCTCGCCGCCAAGACCGACAACGTCTTCGGGCTGCTCTTCGCGCTGGTGACCGTACTGATCGCGACGATCTCGGTGAACATCGCGGCCAACGTCGTCTCACCGGCGTACGACCTCGCCAACCTGGCGCCGAAGCTCATCAACTTCCGTACCGGCGCGCTGATCACCGGCGTCGTCGGGGTGGTGATCATGCCGTGGAAGCTCACCGAGACCCCGGAGCTGTACATCTTCACCTGGCTCGGTCTGGTCGGCGGTCTGCTCGGTACGGTCGCGGGCATCCTGATCGCCGACTACTGGGTCGTCCGGCGGACCGTCCTCGACCTGGCCGACCTCTACCGGCCCGGCGGCCGCTACTGGTACACCAACGGATGGAACGTCAAAGCCGTGTCGGCGTTCCTCGTCGGGGGCCTGCTGGCGGTGGGCGGGTCGCACTCGGCCGAGGGCCAGGGGCCGTTCCCCGAGGACGGGCTGATCCCCTTCCTCAAGCCGCTCGCCGGCTACGGCTGGGCGGTGGGCCTCGCCGCGTCGCTGGTGCTCTACGTCGTCCTGATGCTGCCCGAACGGCGGGCGGTGGGGGCCGAAGCCTGACGTACTGGCAACCGGGTGGACACCCCTACGGCACCCGCGCCGTCCATGCCCGGCTGCTGAACTTCGTCGCGGCGAGTTCCCGCGCCCGCGCCATCTCCTCCTCGGTGACGCGGCCCTCCGTCAGGCCGTACCGCCCGCGGAAGGACGCGATCATCCGCTCGATCACGGCCTCCCGCGACAGACCGGTCTGCCGCCGCAGCGGGTCCACCCGCTTCTTCGCGCTGCGCGTCCCCTTGTCGGAGAGCTTCTCGCGGCCGATCCGCAGCACGTCGAGCATCTTGTCGGCGTCGATGTCGTACGCCATGGTCACGTGGTGCAGTACGGCGCCCCGCCCGCTCGCGACCCGCTTCTGCGCCGCGCCCGCGATCTTGCCCGCGTCCGTCGCGATGTCGTTCAGCGGCTGGTACCACGCCTTCACGCCCAGGTCGCCGAGCGCGCCGAGCACCCAGTCGTCCAGATACGCGTAACTGTCCGCGAAGCTGAGCCCCTTGACCAGCGCCTCCGGCACGGAGAGCGAGTACGTGATGGTGTTGCCCGGCTCGATGAACATGGCGCCGCCGCCCGAGATCCGGCGGACCACCGTGATGCCGTGGCGCTCCGCGCCGGCCGGGTCCACCTCGTTGCGCAGCGACTGGAAGCTGCCGATCACCACGGCGGGCGCGCCCCACTCCCAGATGCGGAGCGTCGGCGGGCGGCGGCCGGCGGCGACCTCGGTGGTGAGGACCTCGTCCAGCGCCATGTGGAGCGCCGGGGACTCCGGGGCCGCGTGGATGACCTGCCAGTCGTAGTCCGTCCAGTCGGTGGCCCGCGCCAGGGCACGGCGTACGGCGACGGCGACGCCCTCCGACGTCAGGCCGTACATCACCGTCCCGGCGGGCAGCGCCGCGTCGATCCTGGACGCGAGGGCGGCCGCGTCCGTGTCGGCGGGAGCGCCCTCCAGCGCGGCGTCGATCGCCTCGATGGCCTCGTCGGGCTCCAGGAAGAAGTCCCCGGCGACCCGGACCCCGCGCAGCACCCCGTCCGCCGTGTCCAGGTCCACGACGACCAGCTTGCCGCCGGGGACCTTGTACTCACCGTGCACCGCGTACCTCCGCTACGGTCCGTGCCGCCTCGCACCCGTGGCGGAGCTGGGCATGATCACCCACAAATCGTACTGCTGGACCACCTGGGGCCGCGGACGGTCGATAGCCTGCTCGGCGAACAGATGAACGAGACGGCACGGTCGGACGGGACGACACGGTCCAGCGGGACGACGCGGTCCACCGAGACGGCACGGTCGAACGAGACAGCAAGGCGGCGCACGCGTGTTCACCACCCGGCCCACCCTCCAGGGCACCTTCGGCATGAAGGTGTCCGGTGGACGGCACTGACCTGCGGCGATGCCGCCAATATGGCCTCTGATCTGGACGGATGTCTCTTTCCGTGTCTTTCACGTTTGTGCTGAGTTACACAATCGACTCTCCCCAGACGCTCCCCAGCGGTGCCCGTACTCCCCAGATTCTCCCCAGGCGGCGTCCCTCCAGCGATCGTGTGCTGGAGGGACGGGTATCTCTGGGCGACGTTCACTAGTCACCAGGAGTGATTGCCGAGAGCTGGCCTTGCGGGATTTGCCTGGACATTTTCGGGCCGAGGGCGGCGCGCAGGTCAACTGATGCAGGTCGACCTTTTCCCGCCCTGCTGGGATGCGGCGACGCTCGGGACTGCAGCTTCTGACACCGGAACACCCCCGCGCTGGCGGGGAAGACCGCGTGCTGGGCGTGGCCAGCTGGAGCATCGTCCTCACGTGCTGCCATCCGCATGAGAGTGATTTCGTGGACCTGGCCGACATTCTCGGCACCCGCCGGTGACCGAGCAGCCGTGCACTGTGTGCCTGTCCATGCAGGCCGCGAAGTCGCTCACAGTGTTCCCCGAGTACACCACGGAGACGGTCCGCGACGTCCTGGACATAGCGGTGCGCTCCCCGTGGGGTTGGCCCCAGTGGAACGGACGCGTCTGATGGGCGAAACCTGGCCGCGCCGGTCAGGCGTTACGCGCGCGTTCCAGGATGTGGCCGACCAGTTCGAGCGCGTGGTCGATGTCCTGTCCGACTTCCATGAGGTCGACGAAGGCGTGCTCGACGGGGGTGTGCCGTTCCGCACCGGTGAGGGCGTCGACGATCTGGTCGACGGTGGCTTCTGCGGTGGGGTAGACACGAAGGATGAGATCGATCTGGGCGGGGTCCCGGCCGTGTTCCACCGCCCTGCTCCTGAGCTGGTCGACGGGGCCGTTGATCTGGGCGGCGTTGAACTCCCAGGGTGTGCCGTGGCCCGGCCTCACCACGGGCAGCCAGCCGTCCGCGCGCCGGGCTGCCCGGCTCATGGCCGCCGGGGCGTATCCGCCCAGGTAGATCGGCGGTCGGGGACGCTGTACGGGCTTGAGATCCGCGTACGTCGCCGGAACGGTCCAGTGCTTGCCGTGGTACGCGACCGGATTCTGGGACCAGTAGGCGTCCAGGGCGTCGAGGCACTCGTCCAGACGTGCCCCGCGCTCCGCCATGGGAACGCCGGCGGCGGTGTATTCCTCCGGCGACCAGCCCACCCCGAACCCCAGGACCAGCCTGCCGCCGCTGACCAGGTCGATGCTGGTCAGGGAGCGGGCCAGCAGGGCTGGCGGATACCAGGGGGCATTGAGGACGTTCGTACCGATCTGGACCCGCTCGGTGGAGACCGCCGCGATGGACAGGAGGACGAACGGGTCGAGGAGCGCGTGGAAGGCGGTGGGGATGGTGTCGCCGCCGCCGTATCCCACGGTCGGGTTGACCGGGGCTAGCAGCCGGTCACCCACCCACAAGCTGTCCGCGCCCAGTTGCTCGGCCTGCCGGGCGAATCGCGCGACCTCGCGCGGGTAATGAGCCAGATCTCCCATCTGCGGGAGTGTGAATCCGATACGCACCATGTTCTCCACTTCGTGCAAGGTTGCCCGGTCGGCGTACGGCGCCGGCGCGCCGCAGGGTCCGGGCGGGTCATGGCCCACTCGTGTGTATCAGGTGCGAGGACCCGGCGGGGCGCTGCGGCGGGGGGTGGGAGTCCCGTGGACACGTTCGGAATAGGTCGCGAAGTCACGGGCCCCCTGCTCCCGCAACAGGGTACGTACCTCGGACGGCAGCGACGAAAGGGTGTTCTCGATCACCTCGGGGTCCGCTTCGTACAAGGTCATGCCGAAGACCAGGGGCATGCTGCCCGGCGGCAGGCCCGCGCCGCTGGTGCCCGCCATGGCACGCCATTCCGTGGCCGTCACGTACTTCTCCGCCAGCGGCAGGATGTGCCGCTCCTCCAGCGTCATGTGCTCGTGGAGCACATCGGCCAGGCGGTGCAGCACCTGCGCCAGCGCTTCGGCCCGCTCGGTCGTCGCACGCTTACGCCACGCGGTCAGCGCTGCGGTGACCTGCGTCCCAAGTTCTTCGATCCGTTCGTGGTGTCCCTCCATCATCTGGACGAGGGGAGCGATTTTGCCGCTCCCGCGGTCCAGGAGCCTGGGCCACAGGTGGACGTCTTCAGCTCGGTGGTGAGCCTCCAGCACTCCGGACAGGAAAGTGACGTGATCAGCCACCACGGCCAGGCGCTCCGCGTCTTCGGCCGCCACACCCCGCACCAGCGCCGGCAGAGCCGCGAACTCGCGCCGGAACATGGTGTGCACCATGTGCATGTCCCGGGTGTCGGCCTGTGCCTGGTCGAGCACGATGTCGAATTCGATCAGGTGGAAAGGCGCTTGGACGCCGAATTCCGCGGCGCGGACCTCGTCGTCGATCACCACGACAGGCCGGATCAACTCACTTTTCACTCCGAAGACGGCATCGGAGTCCAAGTAGGGACTTCCCTCGGCAAACAGATGAGTGGTAACCGGGCGATGTCCCTGTGCGCCCGCGATGAAATGGAGGTGCGCGGGCCTGTACGCGTGCCTTTCGGATGCCCGCAACAAGTCACCGACGGGGCCGTCCGTGGGCACGGGGTAGTGGCGCGGGACGACGCTGCGCAACCAGTACCGACCGTCGCTGTCGGTGGTGAACAGGCCGCGCAGGTTGAGCGCCGGCTGCTTGTCGGGCTGCTGCACGTCGTAGAGGCCGTCGCCGTTGGCCTGCCATATGTCGACCAGGGCTCCGGGCAGCGGCGTGCCGTCCATCGAACGGACGTGGCCGGCCACTACGCATGGGGTTCCGTTGGCGTCCAGCGAGATGTCCGCTCCGAGTTCACGAGGCGGCGAGTCGACCATGTGGAACGGGCCGAGCACGGTTGACGGGGTCGCGCCGACGGGCTTTCGGTTGTTGATCGCGTCGACGAGCATCGAGACGCCCAGAATGTCCGAGAGCAGGATGAATTCCTGGCGTACGTCGTCGCACTTCTGGCCGGCGGCGGTCAGGAAATCAATACCCTGGAGCCACTCCTCCGGCGTCGGCTCGACGTCGCGCACGAAATCATGGAGGTGTGAGACGAGGCTGCTGAGAAGGGTCTTGAGGCGCTCGGTGGGGGCATTTTGCCAGCTTGCGTTCACCAGGGCGGTTGCCGAGCCCTCGTCGAAGCCGGGCGTTACTGGAGCGGTGGCCACGGTTGTCCTTTGCGGGGTGGTGTCCGGCGGCGGTCGTCACCGGCCAGGTGCCACTCTTCGGCGTCGGTGCAGACAAAACGCATATTCGGCGCGCATGCCCGGGCCTCGGCGGGATCCGGGCGGGCGCGGCCCGGCGGACTTACGCTGTACGGCAGGGAGCGTGCAAAGGGGTGGCTGCCCGCCCCGTCGGACGGGCGGATACCTTGACGTATTCTCCCTATTGTCCTAGTTTAGGGCAATATTGCGCTCATGAAGGTTGCTTTTTGTTCTCATAGGTGAACGCATCGTCCCCGTCGTTGACGGGTCTCGCTCCCGGGGCGGCGCACCGCATTCGTCAGGAGCGCGAACAAGACTTCACTCGACGAGCAGAGGAACGGCGTGGTGGCGGGGCAAGGCTTGAGGTTCTCTCTCCTGGGTCCGGTCCGCGCGTGGCGCGACACCGCCGAGGTTGCCTTGGGGCCTCGTCAACAGCGGGCGGTGCTGGCCGTGTTGCTGTTGCACAACGGTTCCCTGGTCTCTGTCGACCAGCTTGTCGACGCCTTGTGGGGAGGTCGCCCGCCGACCTCCGCTCCCGCTCTCGTACGCACCTATATCACCGGATTGCGCAGGGTTCTGCCTTCGAGCGACTGCTCTATCCGGACCCGGAGCGGCAGCTACGGTCTCTCGGTACCCCTCCAGAGTGTGGACGTGGAACGAGTTCGGCGGCTGATCTCGCTCACCCATGAGGCTCGGGATCCCGCCGACCGGGCCGCCGCCGCCGCCCGGCTGCGCGAGGAATCCGGTCTCTGGTCCGCCGGCCCCCTGGGTGACCTCGGCAACTCTTTCGCTCCGGCGTTGAGAAGTACCCTGGAAGAACTGCGCCTGCTCGCAGTGGAGGAGTGCGCGTTCGCGGACGTCGAGTCCGGCCGCCACGCGTCGGCGGTGGCTGAACTCGTCGGCCTGGTCAGGGCCCACCCCCTGCGCGAGCGCTTGCACGAACTTCTGATGCTCGCCCTCTACAGGTCGGGACGCCAGGCCGAAGCGCTCGCGACCTACGACCAGGTGCGACTCCTGCTCCGGGAGGACCTGGGCGTGGATCCCGGCCCGGGGCTCCGGACGCTGCACCTCCAGATTCTTCAGGCCGACCCGAGACTGTCCCTGCCGGAGGAAGGGCCGGACAGCCACAGCATGAGCTCTCGGGTCCAGGAAGCCGTATCCGGCAAAGAGCCCGCAGGAGAAGCCGGTTCACCACCGCATCCCGCACAGCTGCCCCAGGATCTGACACTGTTCGTGGCCCGCACCCGGGAGTTGGCGTACCTGGACGCCCTGGTTCCCGGCCCCGACGCTCCTGCCGACGCGGTCACCGTCGTCACCATCGACGGATCTCCCGGGACGGGCAAGTCGACACTCGCCGTGCACTGGGCCCACCGGGTCGCCCACCACTTCCCGGACGGTCAGCTGTACATCGATCTGAAGGGCTTCAGCGGCACCCGGCCGGTGCGTCCCGCGGAGATCCAGCAGAACTTCCTCCACGCGCTCGGCGTACGGCCCGAATCCATGCCACCCGCGGGCGATCCACGGACCGGCCTCTACCGCAGCGTGATGTCGGACAAGCGTCTCCTCCTGATCCTGGACAACGCCCATGACGCGGACCAGGTACGCACGCTGCTGCCGGCGGCACCGGGTTGCCGGGTCGTGGTGACCAGCCGCAACCGTCTTGCCGCCCTGGTGGCCGGTGCGGGAGCGCATCCGCTGACCTTGGACCTCTTCGATCCCGACGACGCCCGGGAGAGCCTCACCCGCAGGGTCGGTCTCACCCGGAGCGGGGCGGAACCGCGGGCGGTCGACGAGATCACCGGACTCTGCGCCCGATTGCCCCTGGCCATCGCGGTCGTGGCGGCCCGCGCCCAGGCACACCCTCATTTCTCGTTGGCAGGCATCGCCGCCGAACTGCGGAGCACCCACGGGAGCCTGGATGCCTTCACCGGCGACGGGTCCATCGACGTCCGCGCGGTTTTCTCCTGGTCCTACCACCAACTCAGCGCACCCGCCCGGGAGATGTTCCGGATGTTCTCCCTCCACCACGCACCCGACCTCTCCACGGCCGCTGCCGCCAGTCTCGCCGCCTCCTCACCGCGGCAGGGCCGCGCACTGACCGGGGAGTTGTCCCGTGCCCAGATGATCTCCGAACCGCATCCGGGACGCTTCACCCTGCACGACCTGCTCAGGGCCTACGCACTTGAGCTCAGCGAGGACGAGGACTCCGAGGCCGAACGCGGCGCGGCCCTTGGGCGCCTGTTCGACCACTACCAGCACAGCGCCTACAGCGCCCACCTGCGGCTGCGCCCGCACAACCCAGCCCCCCCGCCGCCGGCGCCACGGGCGGGCGTCCTGCCAGAGAACCTCCGCGACCTGGACGCGGCCCGCGCCTGGTTCGACGCCGAGCGGCTGGTACTCGCCGCCACGGTCGAACACGCCGCCGATGCGGGTGTGGCCGGGAGCGCCTGGCAACTCGCGCTCAGCCTGGGCCTGCACTACCAGCGCAGTGGCCGGTATTTCGACTGGGCGACCACCATGCGCCTCGCCCTGGAGGCCGCCGAGCGAACCGGGGACCGGGTGGGGCAGGCCCATATGCACCGCAGCCTCGCCGGAGCCCGTCACTACCTGGGCGACAGCGATCAGGCCCTCGTGCATTTGCGGGAAGCGCAGGCCCTCTTCACCGAACTGGGGTGCAGCCGTGAGCGCGCCTACGTCCACAGCAATGTCGCGACCGTCCTGGCCGACCAGGGCCACCACCGGCAGGCGGAAGGACAACACCGCCACGCGCTGGAGCTGTACCGGAAGGAACACCACCGCGCGGGTGAGGCGAACGCCCTGGAAGGCATCGGGGAGTGTCGAACCGCTCTGGGGCAGCATACGGAGGCCATCGAACTGGTCCAGGAGGCGCTTGATCTCTACCAGTTGCTTGATGACCGCAATGGCCAGGCCATCTGCTGGTGCTCGCTGGGTGATGCGCACACCGCACTCGCTCACCTCGAGCAGGCCGACGAGTTCTACCAGCGTGCCCTTGCGATCGACACCGAGTTGGGCAACCGCGCCAACCAGGGAGAGGACCTGCTGCGCATGGGCGACAACGGCTTGGCAATGGGCAAGCCGGACCGCGCCCGCAGCTGTTGGCTCCAAGCCCTGGCGATCATGGATGAACTGAAGCATCCCAAGGCACTGCTGGTGCGAGAGAAGCTCGCCGCCCTGGGTTAGCTCTGGCCGCGCTCGTGATCGGAGGGGCTTCCGCAGGCCCGGGCCAGTTCGCGGGCGATGAGGATGTGGCCTGCTGCCAACAGATGCGTACAGCGGATAGGTCGGCGAGCGCGCGGCGACTGCCGACGACGAGGTGGTAGGTGTATTGACTCGCAGGGTTGTTGACGCGGGTGAGGGGTGGCTGGCCTCCGAGTGCGGTGTGGCAGCGATGGTGGTTGTAGCTGTGGAGGAAGGTGTCGGGGGCTGCGGTGCGCTCCTCGTTGGTGGTGTAGGGCCGCAGGTAGGCCCATTCTTCGAGGAGGGTGCGGTTGAAGCGTTCGGCTTTGCCGTTGGTCTGAGGCCGGTAGGGGCGGGTCAGCTTTCCTGTGGCACCGATCTGGGTCAGGGCTTGTTTCCAGGCCAGGCCCTTGTGGTACGCCCAGGCGTTGTCGGTCAGTAGGCGTTCGATCCTCGGGATGCCCTGTTGGTGGAAGAAGGTGGCACGCGGCCAAGGATCCCGACGCTGACGCCGGGCGGGAGTCGGGGCCGTCACCGATACGAGTCCCGCCGTGGAGCGCCAGGACAAGGCTTGCGCAGGGCCGCGTAGTTGACCGCTTCGCGGATCATGCCGCCGGACATGCTGGAGCGCGCCTGTCCGTCGCCGGCGATGATCTCGACCACGGCGTTCGCGACGAGGAGACCACCGTGCTCCGCGATCATCCCGGCCGGCATGCTCAGTTCGTAGGCCAGCTCGGAGGAGGTGAGGTCGGGCCGGGCGGCGAGCATGTAGGACGGAAAGTCCTCGCCGGGCCGGACACGCTTCTCGTCGACCAGGCCCTCCATGATGGTACGGACCCTCCGACCGGCCTCGGACGCGTCGGCACCGGCGTCGAGGACTTCCCAGATGTCCGTCAGTACCTGCTCACTCTGCCAGCCCGAGGCGCCCAGGAGTTCACCGGCGACCATCACGGTCAGGGGCCGGATGAACTCCGCCGCCAGGTCCACCGTGCCGGGTCCGCCCTCGCCCGCGAGGAGCGTGATGAGTTCGTCGGCGGTGCTCCGGATCATGGTCCTGAGCCTGCGGTACTGCGGATGGCGGGGGTCCTGGAACGGCTTCGGCGCGGCGTCCCACGCCGCCCGGTGGCGCCCGTGGTCCGGACCGCCCCCCACCATCATGTTGTCCGCGGTCAGTGCGGGCAGGAGCGGCCGGTCGGCCGGGACGCGGCCTTCCTCCAGGGCGCGCCAGTACCGCATGCCCTTGGGCCACAACTCGTCGTTCTGGAGGACGTGCAGGGCCTCGGCGTACCCAGGACGAGCCAGGCCGGGACGCCGAGGAGTTCGACCGGTGCCACCGCGCCGTGCTGACGGCGCAACCGCTCGTGAACGATCTCGGGACGGTCGCGGTACTCAGGCCCCAGCAGAGCCTCCGGCGCGAGCGATTCGAGAGTGTCGGCCTCGGCGAAGTTCCGGGTGGCCGGCTCCATGTCAGTGTCTTCCCCTACAGGTGCGGCCTGCCGCGCGGCGGAACCGGCGATCGACCGCCGGCAGCGAGCACACCGTACGGTACGCCGTTCCCCCGGACCGGGGGCGTCCGTCCGCGCGTTCATGAGCGGTGTGCGGACCCGGCGGTTCCGGTCCGGGGTCAGGGGTACGGGCTGTCGTCCGGGCCGGTGATGTCGGCGCAGGTGGTGGCGGGGCTCTTGTCCTTGGCGAGGAAGATGGTCTGCGCCATCATCCGGTATCCCGACATCCCCTCGCGCAGGGTCTCGATGGACTCCTCCGGGTGCACGGAGTCGATCACGGCGTTCGGACCCACCGCGTTGAACTGGTGCGACACCCCGCGCGGTATCTGCATGTCCACCCAGGAGTTCGGCGGCACGATCACGTTGTGGCGTTGCCGGTCCACACCGGCGGGCGTACCGGGCAGCGCGTCGGTGAACGTGTTCAGGGAACCGGTCCAACCCGGGGCGGGGCGTACCGTGTTCGGGGACAGGCTGGAGACCCGGATCGTGGTCCCGGGGCCGGTCATCATCCGCACGAACCGCAGTCCGGTGTGCAGGTGCATGCGCGAGCAGATGTCGCGTGCGGAGGTGTCGTAGAAGTCCATCAGGTAGCGGTCGGCGAAGAAGCCCTCGAAGGGCGGCTCCACCATGTAGACGTCGCCTTCCTCGAACTCCTGCGCCTGTTTGAGCGCACCGGCCGGGGTCGGACTCGCCTTCTCCCTGCGGTGCGCCGCCCGGACCAGGCCGGCGAGGGCGTCGACCACGGCCAGGGCGACGTCCGGCGGGAGGGTCACCACCGGGGTCAGCCGGTTCCGCCCGGGGTCCTGGTGCCGCCGGACGTCGAGGATCTCGTCCTCGCCGTCGGGACACTGCTTCATCCGGCCGGTCGTTTCGGCGCCTGAGGTCATCCCGTCACTCCAGTGTCGTTGTTCGGTCCGGAATCCGGCCGCTGTGCCCACAGCACACCGCCCGCGTCGTACCGCCCGGCACGGAGTACCGAGCACCCCGAGGCCGGGAATCCGCGGTCCCGCAGCCGGGTCAGCCGTGTCCAGCGATCCGTCTCGCCGCTCCCGGTGGGGCTGTCCAGAAAGGCCAGGAGCGGACCCAGCGGCCAGCCGGGTCCACCGGCCGCGGGCCCGTGCGTGAGCACGAGCAGGGCGCCGCCGCCGAAGCGCGCTTCGGTGCCGAAGGGCACCGGCGGCCCCTCATACCCGTGGCGGGCCGCCACGTCCGCGGCGAGTTCTCCGTGCACGGCCAGGGGCCATTCGGTGAGCAGCGTTCCGCGCCACCGCGCCTTGGCCCGGGACAGTTCCGCGTCGTCCTCGGTGTGCCAGTGCTCCCGCAGGAAGTCGAAGGCGCCGAAGACGGCTTCGTCGCCGGCTCGCGGGTGGTCACCGGCCTGCGCGGCCAGCGCACGCAGGCCGGGGTCCTCGGCCCCGGAGCGCAGCAGGTGGTGCGCGGTGGCCGCGGCGTACCCCAGCAGCCGTTCGTACCGTGCGGGGGCCAGCCGGCGCGCGGCGAGGGCCCGGCTCATCGCTGTTCGCCGGGGCTTGCCGGTGGACGTCGTCAGGAACCCGCCGAACTGGAGCGCCGCCGGGCGCTGCGGCGCCCGCTCGTACAGGTCGCGTACGGCGGCGACCGGCTGTTCCGCGGCGATCAGCCCGATGTCGTGGCCGAGTGCGGGTTCGTCCACGGCGACCGCCGCGAAGCGGCCGGACAGGCCCGCGCGGCGCCAGCCGTGTTCGAGGTCGAGCGGGTAGTGCTTCTCGCCGCCCCGGTTGATGCGTTCGCCGGCGCGCCCGCGCAGCACCAGCAGGCCGTCACGGAGTTCGCCCAGATCGCCGGTGCGCAGCCAGCCGTCGTCGGTGACCGTGGCGGCGGTCGTACGGCTGTCCTGCCAGTAGCCGGTCATCAGGTCCGGGGTTCTGATCCACACCTCGCCGGACTCCAGCCGCAGTTCGGTGTCCGGCAGCGGCGCTCCGACCGGGGGCACGTGCTCCAGGTACTGGTCGCGGAACTCGGCGTCGTCGAGCCGGGGCATGGTGAAGCTGAAGTTGACCGCCTCGGTCAGGCCGTAGCCCTGCCGCAGGCGCGGGCCGTACCTGCGGTGGAAGCGGCGGGCGAGGTCGCTGGTCAGCGGGGCGGCTGCGGTGATCAGGTACTCCAGGCCGTCCGGCCAGTCGGGACCGGTCTCCACCAGGTCCGCCAGCAGGGCGGGCACGATGGACGCGGTCCTGGCCCCGGCGGCGCCCAGCGCGGCGAAGTAGCCGACCGGGTCGAAGCCGGCTTGCAGGGTCAGCGGCGTACCGGTGAGGTGTGTGCCGATCAGGGACATGACCAGCGCGTTGCAGTGGTACAGCGGGAGGCAGGTCCCGTGCGGGCGGTCCGGTGTCAGTCCGTGCAGCGCCGCCGTCCTGGCCGCGTTGCCGCGTACCGCCCGCCGGCTGAGCATGACCCCCTTCTGCGGGCCGGTGGAGCCCGAGGTGAACATGATGAAGGCGAGATCGTCCGTCGGGGCGTGGATGTCGGGCGGGCCGGTATGGTGCAGCCCGCGGACGTCCACCAGGGCCGTCGCGGACACCCGCTCGGCGATGCCCGCCACCGCCTTGTCGGTGGCGCGCGGGTGCTGGGGGACCGCGACGAGCCCGTGGTCGAAGCAGGTGAGCAGGGTGTCCGCCAGCGCACGGCCGCCCGGGAGCCTGATCACCACCCGGGCGCCCGGGGGCAGTTCGGTGAGGGCGTCGGGCACGGTGCCGGTCAACGCGGCCTCCTCAGCAGGTCGCGGAGCTGGACTCCGATGTCGTCCACGTGCTGCGGCTGCATCACCTGATGGTGGAGCGCCGTAATATGACGGATCGTCAACTCCCCGCCGGTACAGGGCCGCCACCGCTCGTGGTGCGGTACGTCACGGGGCGTACGTGCCCCCGCTTCGAAGTAGGTGGTGTCTCCCGGGTAGCGCGGTGGCCGGTAGGCCCGCGCGAGCCGGTCGTTGTGGCGCGACACCGCGATGACCCGTCTGATGTCGTCCTCGGTGAACCGGGCGAACAGGCTGCCTTCCCGGTGCAGCAGCGCCGAGACGGTGTCGAAGTCGAGGTCCGCCTCGGCGAACTGTTTGTCGTCGAAGCCCGCGGCCGTCAGCAGCACCCGGAGGACACGCTGGTCGTCGACGGGCCGTTCCGGTCCGCCTTCGGTGCCGACGACCGTGTCCACCAGGAACAACGACCCGGCGGGCTCGCCCAGTTCGTACAGCCGGACGGCCATCGCATGCGCCACGAGTCCGCCGAAGGACCAGCCGACGAGGTGGTAGGGGCCGCCCGGGCGGACCGAACGCAGCAGGTCCACGTATCGCTCGGCCATCGCCTCGACGGTGCCGGGCAGCTCGGCCACGCCGCCGGGGCCCTCGGCCTGGATCCCGTACACCGGGTGGTCCCGGTCGATGTGCCGCAGCAGGCCCGAGTACAGCCAGCTGATCCCGCTGAGCGGATGTACGCAGAACACCGGCGCCGCCGGGCCGTCCGGCCGGAACGGCACGAGGTGCGCGGGCGTGCCGCCGGCCGGTGCGCGCTCCAGCAGTCCGCTCAGCGCGGCGGGAGTGGCCGCCTCGAAGACGTTACGGATCGTCGGTTCCAGCCCGAGCACGGCCCGCACCCGGTCGGTCAGCCGGGCCGCGAGGAGCGAGTGGCCGCCCCGTTCGAAGAAGTTGTCGCCCGGACCGACCCGGGGCAGGTCCAGCACCTCGGCGAAGATCTGGCACATCAGGTGCTCGCGGAGGTTCTCCGGCGGCGGCGAGTCGCCTGCCGACGCCCAGTCCGGTTCGGGCAGCCGGTCGCGCAGCAGCTTCCCGTTGGCGCTGAGGGGGAGCCGGTCCAGCGCGAGCAGACGGGTGGGCACCATGTAGTCCGGCAGGTGCCGGGCCAGGTACGCGCTCACCGGCCGCAGGTCGGCGCCGGCCGGGGCGACGCCGCCGGCGGGAACGACGTAACCGACCAGGCGGCGGTCGTCGGCCTTCCTGTCGTGTACGGCCACGGCGGCGGCCTCGACGTCCTGGTGCCGGGCGAGCACGGCCTCGATCTCACCGAGTTCGACACGGTGTCCGCGGATCTTCACCTGGTCGTCGGTCCTGCCGTGGAAGCGCAGCACCCCGTCAGCGGTCCACGACGCGAGATCGCCGGTGCGGTACATCCGGCGCCCCGCCGGGTCGAAGGGGTCCGCGACGAACCGGGTCGCGGTCAGCCCCGGCCGGTGCAGGTAGCCCGTGGCCACGCCCGCGCCGGCCACGTACAGCTCACCGGTCACGCCCGGTGGTACCGGCCGCAGCCTGGCGTCGAGCACATAGCACCGGGTGTTCCACAGCGGCCGTCCGAGAGGCACCGTGGCGGTCGTGACGCGGCCGACCGCGTGGGTGGTGGACCAGACCGTGGTCTCCGTGGGGCCGTAGCAGGCCAGCAGGGACGCCGTGAGGCCGGTCAGTGCCTCGGCCAGCTCACGCGGTACGGATTCGCCGCCGACGACCGCGCGGATGTGGCGCAGCCGGTCCGGCCGCCGGGTCACGAGGGCCTGCCACAGCGACGGCGTCGCCTGCATCACGGTGACCTGGTGCCGGTCGAGCAGGGCGGACAGCTCGTCGGGGTCCCGCAGCGCGCCCTGGCCGGCGAGCACCATCGTCGCGCCGGTGACCAGCGGGAGGTACAGCTCAGGTTTGGACATGTCGAAGCTCGCGGGCGCGACGGCCAGTACACGGTCCCCGGCGCCGACCGCCAGCCGCTCGCGCAGGGCGAGCACCAGGTTCGTCAGCGCGCTGTGGGGCACGACGACGCCCTTGGGCCGCCCGGTGGAGCCCGAGGTGTACGTCACGTATGCCGTGGTCTCCGGCACGGACGCCGGGTCGTCGGAGCCGGCGGTGACTGTGAGCGCGGGGGCGTGGCGCACCACCAGCAGGGGGCGGGCGTCCGCCAGCAGCGCCGCGATCCGTTGCGGCGGCAGTGCGGGGTCCACCGGCAGGTAGGCGGCGCCGAGGGACTGGACCGCGAGGAGAGCGGCCGGCAGGTCGGGGTCACGTCGCAGCTCCAGCGCGATCAGGCTGCCGGGACCGGCGCCACGGGCGCTGAGCCGCGCCGCGATGCCGGCCGCCCGTTCGGACAGCTCCCGGTAGGTGAGTACGGTTTCCCCGTGCCGTACGGCCGGTGCGCCGGGAGTACGGAGCACCTGGGCCGCGAACAGGCCGGCCACGGTGGTGGCGGGCACGTCGTGGGCGGTGGAGTTCCAGCGGCCGGTCAGTTGCTCGCGCTCACCGGGGACGAGGACCGGCAGGTCGGTGATCGCGCGGTGCGGGTCCGCCACCACCGCCCTCAGGAGGTGTTCCAGCCGCGCGAGCAGCAGCCGGGCGGAAGCGGGCGTGAAGAGTTCGGTGTCGTACTCCAGCACGCCTTCGACGCCGTCCTCCGCCCCATGTTTCGCGTGGTGCTGGCGCAGGCTCCACAGCAGGTCCATGCGGGAGGCGCCGCCGTGCGCGGCGAGCGGTTCGGCCCGTACGCCGGGCAGGTCGAACTCCGCTGGCGGTGTGTCCTGGAAGGCCAGCATCACCTGGAAGACGGGGTGGCCGGACAGGGTGCGCGGTGGGTTGACCGCCTCGACCACCTGCTCGAAGGGCACTTCCTGATGGGCGAAAGCGTCGAGGTCGGTGGTCCGGACCCGCTCCAGCAGTTCGGTGAACGTGGGTGCGCCGCTGAGGTCGGTGCGCAGCACCACCGTGTTGACGAAGCAGCCCACGGTGTCGTGCAGCGCGTCGTCGTGCCGGCCGGCCACCGGGGTGCCGACGGGGATGTCCTCACCGGCGCCGAGCCGCGACAGCAGCACCGCGACGGCGGCGTGCATCACCATGAAGAAGCTGGTGCCGGTGGACCGTGCGAGCCGGGTCAGCCGGGTGTGCAGGCCGGCCTCCAGGGCGAATTCGACGCTCTCGCCGCGATGCGCGGACACCGGCGGCCTCGGGTGGTCGAACGGCAGCGGCAGCGCCTCCGGGGCCCCGCGCAGCGTCCGCGTCCAGTAGGAGATCTCCGGGCGGAGGTCGAGACCGCGCTGCCACAGGGCGTAGTCCGCGTACTGCGTGGGCCGGCTCGTCCAGCGCGGGGCCTCGCCCGCGACGCGTGCCCGGTAGGCGGTGGACAGGTCGCGGGCCAGCGGTGCCAGCGACCAGCCGTCCGCGGCGATGTGGTGCAGCAGGATCAGCAGGGCGTGCCGCTCGGGCGCGGTCTCGAAGAGCAGGACGCGGACGGGGAGTTCGGTGGTGAGGTCGAAGACGTGGGTGGCCGCGTCGGCAAGCAGGCCGGGCAGTTCGGCCTCCGATGTGGTCACGCGCCGGAACGGCGGCTCCTGCGCCGTACCGATGTGCTGGTAGGGCTCGCCGTCGATCTCGGTGACGGTGGTACGCAGGCTTTCGTGCCGCAGGAGTACGTCACCGAGGGCCGCGCGCAGGTGCTCCTCCGACAAGGGGCCGCTCAGCCGGACCGCGAAGGACATGTTGTAGACCGCGTTGGGTCCGGCGAACCGGCTGAAGAACCACAGTCGGCGCTGTGCGGGAGAGAGCGGGATCCGCTCCGGCCGCGCAGCCGGGACGAGCCGGTCGCGCGGTGCGCCGGCCTGCTCCGGCAGGAGCCGCGCCAGGTCGGCCACGACAGGGGCGTCGAAGAGGGTACGGATGCTCAGCTCGCATCCGGTCTCCGCCCGCACCCGGTTGATCAGGCGGGTGGCCAGCAGCGAATGCCCGCCCAGATCGAAGAAGCTGTCCTCCGCGCCGACCCGGGGGACCCCCAGTGTCTCCGCGAACAGCGCGCACAGGAGCCGTTCCCGCCCGGTCGCGGGCGGGCGGCTCACCGGCAGCGCGGACTCCGGTCGCGGCAGGGCTCGGCGGTCCAGCTTGCCGTTGCCGGTCAGCGGTATCCCGTCGACCGGCAGGATGAACGCGGGCACCATGTACGCGGGCAGGACCGTCCGGGCGTACGCGCGCAGTTCGGCCGGGGCGGGCTCCCCGGTGGTCACGGCGTAACAGAGCAGTCTGCCGCCGTCCGCGTCCGGGTCGGCGAGCACCACGGCGCGCTCCACGGCGGGGTGCCGTTCGAGGACCCGCTCGATCTCCCCGGGTTCGATCCGGTAGCCGCGGATCTTCACCTGCTGGTCCGTCCGGCCCAGGTACTCCAGCGTGCCGCCGGTCCGCCGCCGCGCGAGGTCCCCGGAGCGGTACATGCGGGCGCCGGGCGCGCCGAAGGGGTCGGCCACGTAACGGCACGCGGTGAGCGCGGGCCGTCCGAGGTACCCGAGCGTCACACCAGGACCGGCCACGTAGATCTCGCCGGGGCAGCCCGGCGGCACCGGCCGCAGCGCGTGGTCCAGCAGGTGCAGTCGCAGGTCGGGCAGTGCGGTGCCTATGATGCCGGCGGTCTCTTCGGGATCGGTCAGCTCGGCGTAGGTCGCGTGCACGGTGGTCTCGGTGATCCCGTACATGTTGACGAGCTTCGGGCGGCCGGGGCCGTGCCAGGAGCGGATACGGGAGGGCTCCAGCGCCTCGCCGGCGAACACGACGACCCGGAGCGCGGGCAGCGCGGGCGGCCCGTCCGGCTCCGCCTCCGCCTCGGCCCGCATGAGTTGGTAGAACGCCGAGGGGGTCTGGCTCAGCGCGGTGACCCGCTCCCGGGCGAGCAGGTCGAGGAGTGCGCGGGGTGACGTGGCGACCTCGTCCGGCACGACCACCAGGCGGCCCCCGCGTCCCAGCGCGGTCCACAGCTCCCACACGGAAACGTCGAAGGCGTACGAGTGGAACAGCGTGTGCACGTCGTCGTCACCGAAACCGAACCGGCTGTCGGCCGCCGCGAGCAGCCGCCCGACGTTGTGGTGCGACACGACGACGCCCTTGGGGGTTCCGGTGGAGCCCGAGGTGTAGATCACGTAGGCGACGCTGCCGGGATCCACGATCAGCCCGAGGTCGTCCGCCGCGTAGGGAGCGGCCGGGTCGGTGCCGTCGAGCACGAGCTGCTGATGGGGCACCGCGAGCGGCTCGCCCGTCACGACGAGCACGGGATCGGCGGCGGCCAGCACCTGCCGTACCCGCTCCTCGGGGTGGGCCGGGTCCAGGGGCAGGTAGCCGGCTCCCGATTTCAGCACGGCCAGCACCGCGACCACGAGGTCCGTGGAACGCCCCAGCACCAGGGCCACCAGGCGGCGCGGTCCGGCCCCGCGCGCGACGAGGAGCCGCGCGAGGCGGTTCGCCCGCGCGTTGAGTTCCCCGTACGACAGGGTGGTGTCCCCGCAGGTGAGGGCGGGGGCCGTGGGTCGCCGGCGTACCTGGGCCTCGAACAGTGCGGGCAGCGCGAGCGGGGCGGCCGGTGTGGACGAGGCGGAAGGGGCGGGCTGCGCGGCCGGGCCGTCCGGCACCGGCGGGTCGGCCTCGTCCGGCAGCAGCAGGCCGAGCCGGCCCAGGCTCGCCCGCGGATCCGCGGTCATCCGGTGGAGCAGCGCACCGAGCCGGTCGAGGAGGCGGCGGGCCCCCTCCTCGTCGAACAGGTCGGTGCTGTGGTCGAGGCTCAGCCGCAGGCGGCTGCCCGGCATGGCGATGAGCGTCAGCGGGTAGTGCGTACCGTCCCGGCCCTGGATGTCCCGGAGTTCCAGGCCGGGCACGAGGTCGCGCAGTTCGTCCGCGTCGACCGGGTAGTTCTCGAAGACCACGACGGTGTCGAACAGTTCGGCGTGCCCTGCTATCGCCTGAAGGCGCGTCAGGTCGGCGTGCTGGTGGTCCAGCATGGCCAGTTGCTGGGCGCGCAGTTCGGCCAGGGACTCGGCGACCGACCGGTGTGGGTCGAGACGGACCCGCACCGGGACGGTGTTGATCAGCAGGCCGACGATGTGTTCCGCACCGGGCAGTTCTGCCGGCCGGCCGGAGACCGTCGCGCCGAACACCACGTCGTCACGGCCGGTCAGGGCACCGAGGAGGACCGCCCACGCCAGTTGCACCACGATGTTGGCGGTCAGTCCGTACTGGCGCGCCACGGCGTCGACCCCCGCACTCGTGGCGTCGTCCAGCGCGGTCGTCACCCTGTGCCGGGCCCCGGCCGAACCATGCCGTCCCGCCCCGCCGACCAGTGTCGGACCGTCCACGGAGGAGAGCAGCGCGCCCCAGGCGGCCTCGTCCGCGCGAATGTCCCTCGTGGACAGCCAGTCGAGGAAGTCGCGGTACGGAATCGCGGGCGGCAGCGCCCGGCCGGCGTAGAGCGAGAACAGCTCCCTGATCAGGATCGGCATGGACCAGCCGTCGAGCAGGAGGTGGTGCGTGGTCAGCACGAAGGTGTACCGCTCGCCGGCACGTCGCAGCAGGGCCGCGCGGACCAGCGGAGGGCTGGCGAGGTCGAAGCGCCGCCTGCGGTCGGACTCCAGGAAGCGCTCCAGGTCGTCGTGCGCGGCCATCTCCTGCCACTCCACGGCGAAGTCCGGGGTGACGACCTGTACGGGACGTCCCGACGGGCTCTGCCGGACGGCCGCGGAGAGCTGGGGATGGCGCAGGAGCAGGCGGTGGAGCGCGTCGCGCAGCGCGGCGGGGTCCAGTGTGCCGCCGAGTTCGAAGACGAACTGCACGAGGTACGGGTCGGTCCCGTCGTGGTCGTAGAGCGAGTGGAACAGCAGTCCCTGGGCCAGTGGGGGCAGGGGCAGTGCGCCGGTCGCCCGGGCGCGGGCCCGGCGGGTCAGCGCCGCCAGCACGTCGAACCACCGGGTCGCGAGTTCTTCGACCCGGGCCCCGGTGAGCAGCGCGCCCGGCCAGGACCAGTGCGCCACCAGCCGGGGGCCGTCCGGGTGATCGGTGATGATCGTGTCGAGTTCCACGGTGTGGCTCATCCCCAGCCCGCCACCGGTGGCCGGGCCGAGCACGGCGGCGTCGGGCAGGACCGCCCAGTCGCCGTCACCGACGTCGAGACGGCCCAGGTAGTTGAACGCGAAGTGCGGCGACGGCCGGGCGGCCAGCACCGGGCCGCTCTGCGGGTTGAGGTGGCGCAGCAGGCCGTACGCCAGCCCTTGGCGGGCGGCGTCCCGCGTGCGGGCCCGCACCCTGGCCACCGCTCCGTCCAGCGCGGTCGGATCCGTGCGGGCGTCCGCCCAGGAGCAGCCGGGGTCGAGTTCCACGGGGAACAGGGTGGTGAACCAGCCGACCGTACGGGACAGATCCAGGTTGGCGGCGAACTCCTCGCGCCCGTGGCCTTCGAGGTCCACCAGCACCGCGTCCGGTCCGTCCCGCCAGTCGGCGGCGGCCAGGGCGAACGCGGTCAGGAGCAGTTCGTGCACCGAGCAGTCGAAGGCCGCGGTGGCCTCGGTGACCAGCCGCGCGGTGAGCGCGCCGGGCAGGGTGGTGGAGTGCCGGCGCCGGGTGGCCTCGGTGTCCACCCCGCTGTCCAGGGCGCGTCGGGCGACGGGTGCGTCCTCGGGCGGTGTGCGCCACCGGCGGAATTCGTCGAGCACGGACGCGTCGTGTGCGTGGTGCACCAGGGCTTTCGCCCACTGGGGGAAGGGAGTTCCTGTCGGTTGCAGCCGCGGTGTGTCCCCGCGCCTGACGGCTTCCCAGGCGACCCGGAGGTCGTCCTGGAGGATGCGCCAGGAGACGCCGTCGACGCTGAGGTGGTGCACCGTGAGGGTCAGCTCGCCCGGCTCCCCCGGTCCGGGATCCGACCATCTCGCGTGCACCACCTGGCCGTCCTCGGGAGTGAGCGCGGCGTCCGGCCGGTTCAGTTCGACGGTGGCGCCGGGCAATACCTCCAGGGACCACAGCGTGTCCACCGTGGTCAGGGAGAGTCGCAGCATGTCGTGGTGGTCCACCAGCGCCTGCACCACCGCGCGCACCTGCGCCGCGGTCATGTCCGCCGGGGTACGTACGGTCAGGGACTGCACGAACCCGTCGATCGGGCCGCCCCGTTCGCGCAGCCAGTGCATGATGGGCGTCAGCGGGACCGTGGGGTCGTCCGCGTCGCCCAGCCGGACCTGACGTCCCGTTTCCTGCCACGCGCCGGCGCCCTCCGCGAGGCCGGAGACGGTGGGTGTGCGGAACACGTCCGGGGTGCTGATGGCCAGACCGGCCCGCTGCGCCGCGCCGGCGAGTTGGATCGCCTTGATGCTGTCGCCGCCGAGCTGGAAGAAGTCCTGGTCGAGCGGGACGTCGGCCAGGCCGAGGACTTCGCGGAACAGCGTGGCGATCCGGTGCTCCGCCGGGGTACGGGGCGCCTGTGCCGTCTCCGTCCTCCCGGTGCCGGGAGCGGGCAGTGCGGCCCGGTCGAGCTTGCCGTTGGGGGTCAGCGGCAGCCGGTCCACCTCCACCACGGCCGAGGGCACCATGTACGGGGGCAATCGGTCCGCCACCTCACCGAGCAGCGATGTCGTGTCACCCGACGCGACCACGTAGGAGACCAACTGCCGTACGCCCGGCCGGTCCTCGCGCAGGACGGTCGCGGCCTGCCGCACGCCGGGCCGGCCCAGCAGGGCGGCGTCGATCTCGCCCAATTCGATCCGGTGGCCGCGCAGCTTGACCTGTCCGTCGGCGCGCCCGGCGAACTCCAGCCGCCCTTCGTCGTTCCAGCGGGCCAGGTCGCCCGTGCGGTAGACGCGGGCGCCGGGCGGGCCGGACGGGTCGGCCACGAAGCGCTCGGCGGTGGCGACCGCCCGGCCGAGGTAGCCGCGCGCGATCCCCGTACCCCCGAGGTACAGCTCGCCCACCACACCGGGCGGCGTCGGTCGCAGCGCGTCGTCGAGTATCAGCACCCGCTTGCCGTCCAGCGGCGCGCCGATGGGGACCGTGCCGGTGTCCCCGGGCACTTCCGCCACCACGAACCTGGACGCGAACACCGTGGTCTCGGTGGGCCCGTAGCCGTTGACGACGGTGAGTTCCGGCAGTGCGGACAGCACGGCGCGTACCGCCCCGGGGGACACCACGTCACCGCCGGTCCAGACCTGGCGCACCCCGGTGAGGCACGCGGGGTCCTCCGTGGCGATCACATGGAACAGCCCCGCGGTCAGCCACAGTCCGGTGATCCCGGTGGCGGCCGTGACCCGGGACAGTACGGCCGGGTCCAGCCGTCCCGGCGCGGCGACGACCACCTCACCGCCGGTCAGCAACGGAACCCACAGTTCCAGGTTGAACGCGTCGAAGGCGTGGGGGGAATGCAGCAGCACCCGGTCCGCGCCGCCCTCGAACCACCACCGGTCGGCGGCGAGTCCGGCGAGGTTGCCCTGGGTGACAGCGACCCCCTTGGGCCGTCCCGTGGAGCCGGAGGTGAACATCACGCACGCCAGCGCTTCCGGCGTGACCCGTGGCTCCGCCGCGAACCCGGTCCCCTTCGCCCGTACGTCCAGCTGCCTCACACCACGGTCGCGTGCCCGCGCGACGATGCGATCCCCTTCGGTCTGCCGGTCGGTGAGCAGCAGCCGTACTCCCGCGTCGGACAGCACGGCTTCCTGCCGGGAGAGCGCGTCGTCGCGCTGCAACGGCACGTAGGCCGCACCCGACTTCACCACCGCGAGGGCCGCGACGACCAGGTCCACCGATCGTTCGAGCAGCAGCGCGACGGTCCGCTCCGGGCCCGCGCCGGCCGCGGCGAGTGCGGCGGCCAGCGCCGAACTCCGTTCGTCCAGTTCACGATAGGTCAGCCGCTCGCCCGTCCCGGCCGAACGCACCGCGAACGCACCGGGCGTACGGCGCACCTGTCCGGCGAACCGGCCGACGGCCGTGCTGGCGGACGCCACCGACGAGCGTCCACCCGTGCCGAGGGCGGCGCTGTGCCGGCGTTCCGCCACGGTGGTCGCCGCCATCCGCGCCACCGGTGTGTCCCGGCCGGCCTCCGCCACCTGCCACAGCACGTGCGCGAAGCGGCCGGCGACGTCGTGCAGCAGCTTCTCGCCGTGGTTGGCGGGGTTGGCGTCGAAGTCGAGGCGCAGTACGCCGTCGCCACGGTCGTAGGCGACGATCGAAAGGTCCTCGGAGGGGGGCGCCTGAAGGTTGTGGACGGTCGCGGTCACCGACCCGAACCGTAACGGCCGGTCGAAACGCTGGATGTTGAGCACCGGGCCGAAGAACTTCCGGCCGTCCTCGGGGTATCCCAGTTCGCGCCGCAGGTGCTCGCCGCGGTACCGCTGGTGCCTGCGTACCAGCCGAAGTTCGGTGGCAACCTGGTCGAGCAGGGCCCCTACGGTGGCGGCCGGATCGACGTGCAGCCGCAGGGGGAGGACGTTGGCCGACATGGCGGGCACGGTCAGGGCGGGGTCGGCCGGGCGGCCGGCGACCGGCAGGCTCAGGACGATGTCCCGGCTGCCGGTCACCGCGTGCAGGTAGACAGCGGTCGCCGCGGTGAGCAGCCGGGTCCAGCGGTGCCCGAGGCGCTGGGCACCGGCCCGCAGCGCGGCGAACTCCGCTGCGGGCAGCACCCGGGTCAACCGCAGCGAACCAGGAGCCGGGGCCGGACGGGTACCGAGGCTCAGGACGTCCGGCCGCCCGGCCAGCCGCTCCAGCCACCGGTCCCGGTCGGCGGCGCGGTCGGCGCCCTCCCGGTAGGCGGCCTCGGCCCGTACCAGGGAACCGAGTCCGGTCCAGCCGCTTTCCGGGACATCGCGCCCGTCGTGCAGACAGGTGTAGATGTCCGCGACGCGTTCGGCGAACAGGGCCATGCCCGCGCCGTCGAGAGCGATGTGGTGAACCCGGAGGAACACCAGCGTGCGGGCGTCGGTGACGCGTAACACCGCGCCCAGGAACAACGGCCCGGCGTCGCCGTCCCCGGCCGTGCGGGCCCGCATCCACTTCTGTGCGGCGGCGTCCGGGTCGGACTCCCCGCGCAGGTCCACCACTTCGACGGTGTGTTCCGGATCGGGGAGAAGCCGTTGCACCGGTAAGGAATTTCCGGTCTCACCGATGTGGACGTTGATCGCTTCGCAGTCGTCCGCCGCCCTGGAGACCGCCGTGGCGACGAGGCCGGCGTCGACGCCGCCGTCCAGGACGAGGTACTCCGCCCACCGGTAGGAGCCGGGACGGCCGAGCCCGGCACGTTCCGCGAGCCAGACCCCGAGCTGGGCGTCGGTGAGGGGCAGTTCAGGGCAGCTTTCGGACATGAGAATGAACATCCCCATCGGTCGTGCCGGCGTGGTGCCGGCGCCTGCCGTCGGAT
The DNA here is from genome assembly GCF_044744165.1 of Streptomyces sp. NPDC087420. Classification (NCBI taxonomy): domain Bacteria; kingdom Bacillati; phylum Actinomycetota; class Actinomycetes; order Kitasatosporales; family Streptomycetaceae; genus Streptomyces; species Streptomyces sp. NPDC087420. Next base: position 8,614 of record NZ_JBIUXU010000007.1, on the reverse strand, counting down.
GTGGCCTGGGCTGATCAAGGAGTGGTCATTCCTATCGAAACACAGCAGGCAATGGGAGAGTAAAGACTCGGCAATATGTTCTATCTCACGTTTGATGACGGGCCCGCCACACACGGGGACGCCCGACGACAACGGACCCGGCGGGGGCGCTACGTCAGGAGCGAGCGCGCCGGCCGGGTCCGGTGGTGGCGGGACACCCCTCAGGGGGCGCGGCTGGGAATGACACAGTTCTTCGGCTGTTCCAGGCCGACGGGCCAGCCCAGGCCGACGAACCTCAGCCGGCCGAGGCCCTTGCCGGCCGGCTCCAGTTGGACGACCGCGACCGGCTTGTCGTACGCGTTCCCGCCGCTGGTCAGGCAGATCAGGCCGCTCGTGCCGCGCACCCTGTGCCGGGACTGGAGCAGTGACCACTGCCTGCCGACGTCCTCACGGCCGGGCACCGTCTCGGCGCCGCCGCCCTGGGCCTCGTGCAGTGCCGTGCCGATGGTGACCAGGCCGTCGTACACGAGCATCGTCCGGGAGTCGGCCAGGTTCAGTCCGTCCCCGAGCCGTACCCCCTCGCCGCGTGCCGTCTCGATCTGCTTCTTGAGGGTGTCCAGGGCCGCCTTGGGCTCGGTGAGGTACTGAGGGAGTTCCTGGCCGGTGGGTGGGCGGCCGTGGTCCGCGACCCACTGCTCGGTCCAGCGGGCCAGCTCGACGGTCCAGGCGTCCGGGTGCGCGGGGGCGGCGTACTGCACCGTCACCTTCGCCCTGCCGCCCTCGCCGCGCAACTCGTCCCAGTCCTTCGCCGTCATGTCCTGCCGGAGCGAGGCGGCGTCGGAACCGCTGACGATGGTGTAATGCCGGTCCTTACAGCCGACTTGGGCGAGTTTGAGCGCGAAGATCCGCAGGTGCAGTGTGCGCCCCGCGAAGTAGACGGTGTCGGCCTCAGAGTCACAGATGTTGTTGGCCGCCTGGGTGAACTGGTTGCCGGTCGAGCCCGGTTCGTCGATCGCCGGAGACTCGAAGGACATCGCGGCGGGACCGGGCGGGCCCTTCTCCTCGATGCCGCTGAACGCCTTCGCCAGCGACTGGTTGTAGTTGTCGGGGCGCTTGTCGTACACGAGCACGGTCTTGAGGTTCTCCCGGCCCCGCTCGCCGTTGAAGTTGGCCAGCGCCCGGGCCGCGTCGAGGTTGGTGGGGATGATCCGGGCGAGGCCCGGGAACCGCAGCCGCGCCATCCCGTCCGCCTCGTCCTCGTTCGCTATCCGGTCCCCGCTGATCCGGGAGGCGAGTACCGGGACCTTGTGTTCCGTCAGGCGCCTGACGGCTTGCTCCGTGGCGTCGAGGCTGAGGTTGAAGCCCGTGACCGCGCGCAGCCGGTCCTCGGACGAATCGGCCATCTTCAGCAGGGTGTCCACGACCTTCTCCTGCCGCCCGTAGTTCCGCCCGGGGTTGGCCAGCACCAGCCGGATCTTCGGCGGTTCCCCCTCGCCCTCGTTGGCCTGCCGCTGCCCCAGATACGCGCCTTGGAGGTCGCTGCGCATCTGCCGGCGCAGTGCCGGCCTGTCCGACTGGAGCGGCAGCATCATCGCCACGGTGACGTGGGGCTCGCCGTCGATCCTCTTGTTCTCGTCCGCGATGGCCCGGGACACGTCGCGGATCTCCGGTGTGCCGAAGTCGTAGCCCGTGCCGTCGACCCCGATGCACTCGCCGCTGATCCGCTCGATCCCGTCGGTGCAGGTGTCCGGTTTCTGGAGGATGGAGTAGGCGAACAAGCCGCACGTCAGGACCGCCCCCACGGTCAGCAGCGTGTAGAGGATCTTCTTCCATTGGGGCATCCCCGTTACCTCCTTCGCCCGAGCTGATCGGTACAGGTGCAGCGCAGCAGCGGCTGCTCGTTCTCCGCCAGACCGCTCCAGTCCGTGGCGGTCCTGCCGAGCTGTCCCGCGCCGTCGAACTCCATGATCGAGAGAAGGTCCAGCAACTTGGCCAGGGTGCGGGCCGTCTCCTTCCCGGTCGGTCTGGTCCGCTCCTCGCACAGCCACACCGCGTGCAACAGCTGGTCGACGGTGCGGCGCAGCGCCGGTCCTTCCGCCGTCAGCAGACCCTGGGCGCGTTCACGCCGGGCATCCGCTCCGCGCGGGTAGGGCGCCTGGGCGATCTCCAGCAGCTCCGCGCACCACTCCCGGGGGCGGCCGGGCAGTGTGGCGGCCAGATGCCGGACCACGTCGTCCGCACCGCCGGACACCAGGTGGTGGTTCATCCGGTGTGTCATAACCGAACGGAACGCCGTACCGCCCGGAGCCCCACGCCCCGGAGCCCCACGCCCCGGAGCCCCACCCCCCGGAGCCCCGTCGTCCGCCGCCGCGCGACTCGCGTAATGGTCCCGCAGCAGGTGGTGGTCGGCGTACCAGGCGGCGCCGTCCGGGCGCAGCCCGTACAGCCGGTGCACCAGCAGTTGGCGCAGCCCGAAGTCGCCCACGAAGTGCCGCTCGCAGCTGGGCCACCCGGTGTCCGTGAGCAACTGCGACACGTGATGGGCCGTCAAGTAATGCACGTGGCCCGACTGGTGGTGGCGGAGCAGGACGTCCGCGCACTCCTCGTCGTGTGCCACCGACAGGTGGGTGAGCAGATCGAGCCACTGGTCACGCAGCTCGGTCGGCAGCCGCACCGGTAACTGGTCCAGGACCAGTTCCTTCAGCAGCACCGCCGCCACCGGCTGCTCGGGGGCGCCGTCGCCGGGCAGCCGTAATGGGGCATCCAGTACGTCGCGGTCGTTGGCGTCCGCCGGCATCCGGAAGGCGGCGGTGGCGGCGGCCAGCCGGATCACCGTGTGCGGTCGTCCGCCGCTCAGCCGCGCCACTGCGGCGTCGATGCGGCGGCGGTTCGTGCCGCCCTCCGGCTCCGCGCGCTGCTGCATGCGCTCGGTCTCCCGGCGCAGTTGGTCGCCGGTGAGGAAAGGCATACGGAGGACGAGCATCCCGTCGGCCAGCGGGGCGCGGTCCGCTCCTCCGCCGGTGCGGCGGGACCACGCGGGCGGACCGCCGTCGGACGGCCGGAACTCCGCCGGGGGCACCACCTCGTCGGGGGGCAGGCCGCCGTGCAGAAACGCGCCGCCGTCCGCGCTGCGCGCCGTGCCCACGATCACCACGCGGTCGCGCTGCCCGCCCCGGCGGTCCGCGAGCACGGCACGCAGCAGTCGCTCTCCCAGGGGCGACTCGGCGTGGTCCAGCAACAGCCCCGGGCGGCCGACCCGGAGGAACCAGCCGCGCGGCGAGGCATACGACGCCTCAAGGTCCTCGCGCAGCGCCCGGAAGAGGAAACTCTCTGCCAGCTCCCGGGCTTCGCCGCCGGCCTGGAAGTCGACGGCGAGGTTGCGCAGCCCGTGCTTGGGCTGGCCGGCCGCGCCCGGGTACGTGCCGTAGATCCGCTCCAGTTCCGCCCTGCCCCGGGGGGCCAGGCGCTCGAAGAGGGCGTCCAGCAGGGCGTTGCTCACCGCCGCCGAGTAGGGGTCGAGCGCTTGGCCGGAGAGGGTGATCAGCAGATTCCGGAAGCTTCCGCGCAGGACACCCCGCCAGAAGTCACCCGTCCTGAGGATGGCGATGCGCTGCTTCTGCGGCAGGTCCTCGTACCGTTCGACCTCCGTCCCGACCGCCTCGGGAGTCCCCTCCCTGGCGCCGGTCGCGATCATGGCGAGGCCCGCGAACAGACGCGGGAAGGCGAACGAGCCCCCTGCCCCCTGCCAGGTGCAGAGCCGCCGGGCGCCCTCGACCAGCAGTTCGGTCGTGTCCGAGCGGGCGCCCGGCTCCGCCTCCGCCCGGTCCGCGTACACCGGTGAGCCGCAGTCCAGATAGATCACCGGGACCATGGTGGCGAAACGGTCCCGTACCGCGCGCAGCAGCCGACCCTTGCCCATGCCCGGTCCGCCGGTGAGCAGCACCACGGGAAGGTCGGGGTCGTACAGCCTCTCCCGGCTGCCGCCGGACGGCGACCGCCCGAACAGGCGCGCGAAGAAGCCCTCCTCACCGAGTAACTTCTCGAACCCCAGATCGTCACGCACGGGCCCCCCATGAAATGCCGTTCCGCCCCGGGCCATGGTCGCGGACGACCGACGCGCCGGAACGAGGCCAGTGGAACACGAAACCTTCCATGGAGCAACGGCCGCCACGGGGACGGGAGTTGCCGAATCCGCTGTGCCCCGGAAGCGAAGGAACGGCCCCTGTGGTCAGACCAGGGCGGTTGCCGGCCGGGCGCGGCCACCTCCCTTTACGACCTGGTCGGTGCAGGCGCGCCTGAACGCGGCGGACACGTCCGTGCCGAAAGCGTTCTGGAGGGCGCGGCCGAGTTCGCCGCTGTCCCAGATCCAGGGCACGAGGTCTTCCTGCCAGGCGGGGTGGGAGTAGATCTCGATCGACGTGTCCCACTGGCCCGGCAGTTGGCGCGCGAGGTCGCGGGCAGCGTCGCCGATGAAGCGCCGGTTGCTCGTGTGCACGCTGGTGCGGTGCCGATCCGCGCGCATGACCAGGTCGGCCATGGTGGTTCCGTTGCCGTCCGGGGGCAGGTGGTAGACGCCGTCGTCACTCCGCCGGAAGCCGCTCTCCGGCGATCGTCGGCTATGTTGCGCCGTGACCGCGGCCCAGGCTTCTCGGAAGCGGATGTTCGATCCCGCCCGGCGGTCATGAATGGGAGAATCGTTCCATGCCGGATCTCTTGCCTTCAGACGACTCGGACGCAGGGACTTCCGCTCTCGACACCAGCGTCATCCCGCTCGGTGAGCGCGCCCTACGGGGCGTTCTTGGGCACGTAGTCTCTGTCGGCGACGAGGCCGAGGCGACCTACCTCGAGGTCAAGAGCCCACTCGACATGAACAGCAAGGCGACCGCGGCCAAGATCGCAAAGTTCCTCCTGGGCGCAGCGAACCGGCGTCCGGGGGAGGCGGCTCGACACTTCCACGGCTACGCGGTCCTGGTCATCGGCGCACGGAAGAACAGCGCTCCCGGAGTATTGCGCGGAACCGAGGCGCACGAGCTTGAGGACCGGCTCCGCCCCTACCTCGGGCCCCAGTTCCCGGCCTTCGAGTTCGGCCGGATCGGCATCGACTCCGATCACGAGGTCCTGTTCGTCATCGCCCAGCCGCCGGAGGATGGCCAGACGATCTTCCCGTGTCACAAGAGCTATCAGAGTGGCGACCGCCGCGACAGCCTCGAGGACGGCGCGATCTACGTTCGAGGCACCAGCAACACGAGGCCCGCACGCTCCGGAGAGGTCCTCGCCCTCGTTGAGCGCGTCCGCCGGGGCGGGAGGCCACCGATTGACCTTGAGGTGCAACTGCTCGGCCCGATCTGCAGGGTCGACCGCGTGGACGAGGCCCTGGAGAGCCTGCGCCGCTACGAAGAAGAGCAGTTCACCAAGCAGCCGACATCGGCTGAAGACACTCTCGCCTCGACACCGTTCATATTGCCGTCGAGCGTCTTCGGCAGCCCGAAGCCGCTGTCGACGGAGGACCGAGAGCAGGCGCTCGCCGCATGGCAGAGCAAGAAGGCCGAGCACATCGCCAAGGGTCGGGAGCACCTCCTAGGCGTCGGGCTGCCGGGTGCCGGCGTCCAGGTGGTCAGTCGCGATCGTTTCGTGGCCAAGCCGCACCTGATTCTGACGTTCCATAACTGCCAGGTGCTGGACTACCTCGACCCGGACGACGCAGACTAGAAGGCCGTCGAACCAGTACTGGGGCCGCACGAGCCGTTCCTACCGAGCTTCGACCACTCGACTATCCGGCCCCTCCCACGGGGCTATCCCGTGACCTGGAGCACCCACGGCGAGGACGCCGAAGTTGTGCTCACGCCGGAGTCGTTCCGTCCGAACGTACTTTGGACGAGCGACCAAGACGACTACGTCATCATCGCGAAGGATTCTCATGCCAGTTCGGTGGAGGTCTCGTGGGAACTTACCGAGGACGGCAACGACGCGGTGACCAGTGGTGAGCTCCGGGTGCCCACCGAGCTCCTCGTTGACGCGGCCGACCTGTTCAAGTCGGTCTTCCTCAGCACGGACGAAGACCTCTGATAATGATCTCGTGGTGGGTCGTGGTGACCTGACGGATGTGGCGTGGGAACGCGTAGCGCCCCTGCTGCCAGGTGTTGATGGTCGTAAGCGGCAGTGGCGTGATCATCGGCAGGTAATCAACGGAGTGTTATGGCGTTAGCGGATGGGTGCTCCCTGGCGTGCACTGCCGGAATGCTATGGGCCGTGGCAGACGGCCTACGAGCGGTTCGCCCGCTGGGAGGCGGACGGAACCTGGGCCCTTCGGCTGGAGCAGGCCCAGGTCCGAGTGAGATACCCGCGGAACCCTGGTGATCACTCAAACGGACACTACGAGTTCAACCTGAGTGCATGGACCATGGGCCGCCCATGGGACGGCCAGACCCCGGACTGAGCGGAGCACGGTGCGTGCTCCGCTCGGAGTTCTCTCTTCAGCAGTCGTCGGTGAGCGGCGGGCGAGTGCCGCTCCGGAACCGGAGATCCTGGGTGAATGTGGAGAGCGGGCGTAGCCGATCCCGGATGTTTGTGGTCGGCACCTAATCGCTGGCTGGAGTCGGTACTTTTGCGTGGTCGTACAGTTCGAGACGACCGTCTAGAGGAGGCCCCAGCCCTCCTCGACGCTCTGGCCCATCCGCCATGCTGCCTGCGCTGCGAGGTCGTGGCCTTGGTGCGCCGTCCTGCCCTTCTGTAAGGACGGACCAGACCATCCTGACCGTCCCCGGACGCGACGGGGCCCGTGGTCATGGACGCGCATCTTCGACTCCGGCGAGCCGTGCGATCACGTCCGGGTGCGCCGCGATATCAGGCGGCAGCTTGGTGTCAGACCTCGGAAAGGCTGAAACGGCCTGCTCGACGGTCAAACTTCGGCAGTGGGTGAGATCCGCGCTGTAGAGCTGGGCGTTGGTGAGATTCGCACCGTCAAGGTCGGCGTTGGTGAAATCTGCCTCGTGGAGGTGGGCACCAGTGAGATTCGTGCCGTGAAGCCATGCGTTGGTGAGGTTCGCGCTGTGGAGACCGGAGTTGGTGAGGTTCGCGTCGTGGAGCTGGGCACCAGTGAGGTTCGCACCGTCGAGCCGGGCGTTGGTGAGGCAGAGCCAGGTCAGGTCGGCGGTTTGGGCCGGATCGATGTGGCGGCGTGAGCCGGGAAAGGTAAGGGCGGTCAGGGCTGCCTGGACGTCGGCATCCGGAACCTCCTGTGGCCATGGGTCGGGTGCGGTCCGGTTGAGAGCCTCCCGGAGCGCGGCCGCCCCCATCGCTCCTCTCCCTGCAGCGGAGTCCGCAGGAGCCGTGGCAGGAGGTACGCGCCGGCGTATGAAGGCGTTCAGGACCTGAGCGGCGTGGGTGGCCTGGTCGGGAGAGTCCTGCACGATCTGCTCCAGCGCAAAGACACCCCCGATCCGTACGTCCAGCTCGTCCGATCCGAGCCGCTCCAAGGCCTTGGTGAAGCGGTCGGTGACCTGCCCTCGGCGGCTGAGCCGGTAGTTCTGCGCCGTGCATGCCAGCGCCAGCGCTGCCGCGGCCTGGATCAGCGCCAGCCGGAACTGCCCCTCCGCCGAAGCCCGCACTTCGGGAGCCAAGCCATCCCACTCAGGCCGGGCCATGGGCACCACCGCGCGGAGCGCCGGCCCGCCCCACCACACCGTCCCCACCACGATCACCATCACGGCGACCAAGGCGAGGAATCTACGACGCCGCTTCACAACCGCTTCATGACATACGACTAAGACCGTGTCCTATGTGGTGAGGCGGGCGAGTCGTTTGTAGCAGCAGATAGCGGCGGCGAGGCCGAGAAAGGCCAGGTAGTTGCGGGGGTAGCGTTCGTAACGGTGGTTGAGACGGCGGTAGCCGGTCAGCCAGGACATGGTGCGTTCGATGACCCATCGTCGGCGTCCTAACCGTTCGCTGGACTCGACTCCTTTACCCGCGATGCGTACGCCGATGCGTTTGCCCCATAGCCATTTTCGCAGGTGGGGGACGTCGTATGCCTTGTCTGCGTGCAGGCGTTGGGGCTTGAAATAGCGGCCGCGGTGGGGGTTGTGTCTCAGTCCGTTCGCGTCCGACAAGACGTGCATCTTGGAACCCTGCCTGCCCCGGTCCACGGGGCTCGGACCTGTGAGTTCGCCCCCTTTTTAGCCCTCACGTGCGCTGAGTTGAGAACGGCCCGTGACAGATCGAGCAGGCCGGCGTCGTCCAGGCGATGAAGGGTCTCCGCGTGCAGCCGACCCCACACACCGGCTCTGGACCAGATACAGGAACCTGCGGTGGGCCGTCGACTTCGATATCCCGAAGCACGGCGGCAACGCCCGCCAGGCACATCCGCTGACCAGGACGTAGATGATCGCGGCGAACAGCGTCTCATCAGGCGTGTCCTGCGTCCCGCCGCCCTGCGGCCGCACCTTCGACGGCGGGATCAGCGGCTCCGCGATCTCCCACAGTCCGTCCGGAACAATCCAACTCCACGCACCCCGCCCCATGACCGACCCAACGAGCCAACCCCACCTAGGGGTCGTCTTCAAAGGTCAGATCCAGAGCAGTATCGAGGCGATGGTGAGGGCGGCTTGGTAGGACTCACGGGTCTTGTCGTAGCGAGTGG